>JBBRGG010000088.1:0-13075 GCA_038240875.1 Phycisphaerales bacterium
AAGCTTCGCGCTTTAGGCGTCGCCGCTGAGTTGGTAATCGTTGGCGATGGGCCTTATCGCCCCGATATGCAAGCCGCTCTTCGCGGCACTCGCGCTCGCTTCACTGGCTTTCGCCATGGCGAAGAACTCGCTCGCATCTATGCAAGTTGCGACCTCTTCGTCTTCCCCAGCCTGACCGACACGCTCGGCCAAGTCGTGATGGAATCTCAATCCTCCGGCTTGCCCGTCCTCGTCGCAGACCAAGGCGGGCCAAAGGAAGTCGTCATTCAAGCCAAGACCGGTTTCGTCCTCGCCTCAGTTGGCGACAGCTTGGTTACTTCCGCATGGGTCGATCACATTATCGAGTTGGCAACCAACGCGCGCTTACGTGCCGACATGGGTCACGCGGCTCACGAATCCATGCGCGCCTACTCAATGGACGAGTCCTTCGAACACTACTGGCGCGTGCACGAAGCGACATGACGCGAGGAGCAATTAGCCGCCGAATTTAAGCCACGCGGCTCGGCTCAAGAACGCCCCGACCTCGCCAGCCTTGTCGCGCAGTTGGCGCACGCTCAGCAGATTCAGCAAGCTCGACAAGGCAACCAGCCCCAACTTGCCCAGTCTCCACTGTCACACAATCGGCTTGATGCGCCAGATCAAGTGCCCGCTGTCGCCACCACCGCCTCAGCATGAAACCATTTACATCAAGCGAACCCATCAACTAAACTCCGCCTCTGGCACGCCGAACCATCACAAACTCCAAACGCAAATAGCCCGTGCAATACCTGGCTTCTAAACGCCTACAGTTGCCCCCTATGGCAAAGGGTGCAAAGGGTGATAGCGGCGGCTTGTTCAGCAGACAGCTCGACCTGCGCATCGCGGCTGTCGCGATTGTGGTGACTATTGCGATCTGCACTGGTCTTTATATCACGTTCACCAAAGAGCCTCCACCCATCATCACGCCACCCTCGCCCGAAGAAGCCACCGAAAAAGTTCTCTTTGGCACCATGGAACGCGTCGTGCTCGCCATCCAAACCGGGAGCAAAGCCCCCAAAACCCTCGCCGAATTGCCTCTGCACTCAAACCCTCAGAACAATATCACCGCCGATGGCTGGGGAAACCCAGTCGGTATGAAAGTCACCGGCGGCGGCAACCGCTACATCGTTGAAGTCCGCTCCTACGGCCCCGATGCCATTGCCGCCACCAACGACGACATCGTCGTCAATGGCCACGTCGACAAAGACCCCAGCGGGCTCTACTTCCTCGGCTCAGCCGAGAAAAAAGCCAACTAATCGCCTCACCAAATCTCTATTTCTTCACATGACTCAGGTGCCACGCCTGTTCAACTTTTAGTTCTTCTCTTTCTCGTGACACAAGCGTTCCGCTGGTGACTACTTCTGCTACTTCTATATATTGAAATCAGTTCAACCATAAAAATCAGCCAAGCCTTGGGTACTAATATATTGTAGTGGGCGTTATTATATTCGCCTATCCCTTACATCTTTGCCTTTGAATAACCACTCTCTCCAAGAGAGGGGGTTTTACCTTCTACATTCTCTTCATATCTCCGCCTGAGTTTCATCGCGATTTCGTTTCCGTTCAGTGCCTGGCCATGCGCACCCGCTCACAATTCTGAAATGTGATTACACATTCTTCGTTCGCCCCTTGTTTCGTAGGGCTTTGCGATCACCTGACACGCGCTTCCATCTCTCGCACCGTCCACCTTTGTGCGCACGCGAGGCGTACTTGCGCGCGCGCCGCGGGTGGGCTCGGCCAAGGGTAAAGGCTCGTGTCAATCGTCGGCAACTCGCCGAGATGCACGAGCGACAACTCCCACGCGAGCCCCCGCCATGGCCCCTTCTCAGAATGATGCGCGTTCCTACGTCGGCCTCGATGAGGCTTTCATCTCGCTCGTCATCGACGAGCACGAGCAAGGCTCACTGCCCGCGCTCGAAACTCTCTGGACGTGCTACCGGAACCCAACAACTCTGAAAAGTCGTGGCGGGGGCGCAGCGAGGATTTCAGGTAGTCACCAACGAACTCGCCAAGCTCTCGACGCCGGCCTTCCCGATCGAATCATCGGCGACGGCGGCTTGGCCGGTATCGCCAGCAATGGTGTTGGAAATAACGCAAGCAGCTTGCTCGCCGCGTCACACCGCGAAATCGTGATCGAAAACGACATCGCCTGGCGAATCCACGCCATGGTCGATTTCGTCTTTGGCAAGCCCGCCATCCTCCGCTCCACCGCGCGCGCCCCGGCTCTCCAAGAAGCAATCACACGCATCGTTGATCGCGCACTCGAAGCCAGCGGCGGCATCGCCATGCTTCAAGATGCCTGCCTGCTCGCCCACGTCTTTGGTCATGTTGACTTCATCATTCGACCCGATATCCCGGCACTTCGCGAACGCGCTCGCCAATGGGCTGCGCAAACGAAATCGGCAGCCAGCACGCCGAATCAAGATGAGGTTTCTTCGCCGATCAATCTTAAACACATCGCAGCATCAAGCGACAAAGCCTCGCTTGCCCAAGCAATCGACATGCTGGTCGAAGCAGCGGAATTGATCCGCATCGAACCAATCGACCCTCGCCGTGGCGTAGCAATCCTCGACCCTTCAGATTACCGAATCATCCGTGGCTACGTCATCAAAACTACGACCGCACTCAACCGTCTCGCTGGCACCGCGCACGCCAGACCAACTGCCGCATCTACAGGCAGGGCCGATTCGCTCGAAGGGTTACACACTACCGAATCTCCTTCGCTCGCCGAACGCCTCGCGCGCTTGCTTGATTCTCGAAGCCGAACCGCGCGCACGCCATCTTCGTCGAGCACGAATTGGCCACGCTCTGGACGACGCACATCCAGCAGCGACCGTGCAACGGCACAAAACATCGAAACTATCACCGCAGAATCAAGCGAGCTTCGCGTTATTGGTGAAAGCATGGCTCAGATCGTGCGTAGCGAAATAAGTAACGCCTGGGCCTGTGGTCGTGTGCCAATCGTGCATGTGCAGAATATCTCACAACCCTTTGCATACTCAGGTTTGTCCGACGTTGAGCCGCTCGTGCCGTTGGTGGATGAATTGAATACGCGGCTTTCAGATCGCGCTAATCGTGTCGCGCTCCAGAGCTTCAAGATGTATCTTGCAAAGGGCATTGACGGCTTTGAAAAGGCTCCCGTTGCGCCCGGCGCGGTGTGGTCAACAGATAATCTCGAAGCTTCGATCACCGCGTTTGGTGGCGACGCCGATTCGCCAAGCGAGACGATCCACATCACTGAAATTCGCGAAGCGTTGGACAAAGTCTCGGGCGTGCCGCCGCTGGCTAGTGGCGTGATCCGCGCGAAACTCGGGAACCTTACGAGTGCCACGGCGTTGCGCATCACGCTCATGGGCTTGATCGCGCGGACCAATCGCAAGCGCGTCGCGTATGAGCGTGGCCTTGGTGAGATCGCGCGATTCGTGCTGATGGCCTTTGACCATGTGGGCCTTCTCGAAACAGCGTCAACCGATCGCGGGATCAAGGTTGTTTGGCAGGATCCACTTCCAATCGATGTAGGCGAACTGGTCGCCGCGTCGCGCGCGAAGGCCGAACTTGGCGTTCCAACCGCAGAAATCCTCGGCGAGCTTGGGTACAACGCGCGCGACCAAGGCGTTACGTAAACCGCATTCGTTCAGCGAAAAAACTTCAGCGTTGTATCGATGTCGTCTTGTTCACATTAAGAAGGAGGCTTTGCCATGTCTACGCACGTAAACGATCCGAACGAAGCTATTGAAAGCGCACAGAATGAAAGTACCACGCTCGAAGCGCAACCGGTACGCCAATTGGCTAGCGAGCCATCTAGCGAGCCATCTAGCGAACTATCTAGCGAGCCATCTAGCGAACTATCTGGCAAACCAGTGGGCGATCCAGAAGCAGTTCCAACATCAGGCGTTGTGACCGTTCTCGCCGAGCAAGCCGGCAAAGCCCAGAAAGCCAGCAGCGTCGACAAAGCCGCACAAGAAGCCAATTCGCGCGAGGCGCGCGTTCGTCTGATTACCGAAGCGGTTAAAGGTGCCAACGCATCGGACGTTCGTGCTGCGGCAAACATCGTTTACGCGCTCGTGCAGGCCGATCCGGCATGTACAAACCTGATTATTGATTCGGCGTTACAAGCCAAACTGGATGCGCTGGTCGCGCGAGTTCGGTTGTCACACCCGGCGTTGTTTCGTGCCGTGCCTGAAGTTTCACCTCTTTCTTCATCGATGTCGGCGGCGGCAACGCCGAGCGAATCGGCGCGAGCGCAACTCGCGATGGTTGAATCGCGAGCGCGAGCGACCAATGACCGCCGCGCGTTGCTGGAGTATTTGCGTGCTCGGCGTGGTGCCGTCGCGCTGCGTTGAAGTAGGGCAATTGCCTTGGTTGAATCGTGTCTTGTTTCCCATGAACGCGTAGCGGCCGTGTGCCGCTGACGCAAAGGAGGTTTCAATGAGTTTCAATGGAAAGTCAACGTTCGCAGCTGGTGCTGATCTGCCTGAAATCGTGGAAGATGTGTCAGATATTGTGGGGATCATCAGCCCCTTCGAGACTCCCTTGCTCGATCACCTGGGTATGGCGACTCGGCCCGCCACGAGCACGATCCACGAATGGATCGAAGATTCGCTGCTTCCCAACACCGACACGGTCAATCAGGTCACCTTCACTCCCAACGCCGCGGATGCGACGAGCATTACTGTCGCCAATGGCGGTCGATTCCAGGTCGGCGATCAGATCCGACCCGCCAATGCGACCGAGATCATTCTCGTTACAGCGGTTGCGGCCAACGTGCTGACCGTTTCGCGTCGTTACGGCTCAACAGCGGCGAGCAACTTGTCAAACGGGATTCGATTGACAATTCTTGGGAACGCGGCACTCGAAGGCGCCGACGCTTCGCCTGCTCGATTTACCCAGCGCACGCGCAAGCAAAACTACACGCAGATCTACTCGGCGACTATCGATGTCACCGGCACGATGCAAGCCATGCGTGCCCACGGCATCCGCGACGAGATCGACTATCAGAAGCAGGAGCGCTTGCGCGAGCTGTTGCGGGATCTTGAGAATTGTGTGATCAACGGCACGGCGCCTGCGGCGACCCAGCAAGGTTCGACGACGGTTCGCCGCACGATGAATGGCATCTTGAAGCAGATCACAACTAACGCGTTTACGCCCAACAGTGGCCCGATTCCTTCTGGCGGCGGCGCGGGGAACAACGAGTTGAATGAGGCGGTGCTCAACGCGGCGCTTCGGCAGGTGTGGGAGCAGAGCAACGGCAGCGTTGACACCATTGTTGTTGGCGGCGCGCAGAAACGCCGAATCAACCAGTTCATCAGCTCCACGAATCGGTTTTACAGCTCGGATCAGTCGCGGTTTCGCGACATGGTGGGCGTGTACGAGAGTGATTTTGGTGTGTGCCGTGTGATCCTGAGCCGCTGGATGCCACAGGACACGTTGATGTTGCTGGATCGCGGACGTGCGCAGGTGATGCCTTTGGCGGGGCGCGCGTTCCACTACAAGCCGCTTGCGGTCACGGGTGATTCGATGAGTGGGCAGGTGCTTGGCGAGTACACGCTGGAATTCAAGAACGAAGCGGGGCACGGCTTGGTTCGTGGACTCGCGGTGTAAAGCCGAAAGCAGGTGTGATTGCGTGGGCAATTGCATGGGCACATGAAAGACGCGGTACGCGTGGGAACGCGCGTGCCGTGCTTGTGAAGATAGTTGAGTCGAACGTGGCGAAGTATGAACACGAAGCAGGAACACAATTTATGAAAGGAAGCGCGCATGTTTGCAACGGATACCGACTTGTTGTTTCTCGAGCCGGCGATCTTCAAGGATTTGGCGTATATCGGGCGATTGGCGATGTCGTGCACTGTTGAGGTGCAGGATGGGTTCGCGTCGCTGACAGACTTTGATGTGACGGCGGAGGATGCGGGGATTGTGCCTGGTGATGTTGTTCGTATTGGTGGCATTCTGCTTGAGGTTGTGGCCGTGAATGGTCCTGCGCAATTGGTGCTGCGGGCTCCGCGGGTGCGTGGGGACACGCTGGCAACTGCGATCTCGGCGATTGCGAGTATGAGTGCGCAGGTTGTTACGTTTCGCGCGCAGCGGATGATCGCGGCCAGGCGGATGTTGCATCATGCCGGGGTTGATCCGGACGATGCGGCGGTGGTTGCGCGGATTGCCAACACCAAGGCGCTGGCGGATGTTGTGGCGGTGGGCGCGTTGGCGATTGTGTATCGGACGGCGGGTGCGCTACTCGCGGAGGATGTGCCGGTGAATCAGCGTGCGCGAGAGTATCAGCGGTTGTTTGATGTGTTGCGCGAGCGAGTGCCGGTGCGGTTTGTTGGCGGGGAAGAGGGGCGGAGCGTGCCGAGCAGGCCTACACGCGTGTGACTGGTGGCGTGCTGAAGTTGTGGTTAGCGGCGTATGGGAAGGAAGGAGAAAGCCATGCTTGTAGTAAGTCCGAGCGAGGTGCGATTTGGCGGCGTGACGCTGGAGCGGGTGGAGTTGTTCGCGGTTTCGCGGAAGGCTGTTGAGTTGGTTGTGGAGTGGGGCGATGCTGGACCTAGGCCGATGTTCGCGGATGCGGCGCGGATTGAGACACGGATCATGGTGGTGTCGGAAGTGGTGCGAACGCCGCCAAGGGAGATGGGGGTTGATGCGCCGGTGCCTGGGGATTTGGGAGTGCTTTCGTGCGCGGTTTCGGTGGGAAGTGGAGTGGGGCCTTGGAATGGAGGGCGCACGCCGATTGTGGTCGCGTCGGCAATGGTAACGAAGGTTGAGTATGACTTTGAGAACCAGCGCGGCGGCGTGGCACGGCGGAGAATCGAGTTTTTGGCGTTGTCGAGCGACGGGGTCATAGCGGAGATCAGCGCGGGAGGTGCGGCATGAACGCGACATTTCAAGGACTGGATTTGTTCTCGTCGGGGCCGCATCGAGTTGTGACAAGGCCGAGAGAACTGTCGATTGTGGCGAACTTTCAGTTGAATCTGCCTGGGTCGGGTTCGACGATCATCGGCGTTTCTGATTGGGAAGTTGTGATCGAAGGACGGCTTGTGGCTTTGACTTCTACGGCGCTACGGACGCTGCGCGAGGGGTTTGTTGAGTTGATCACCGACCCGGCAACTTCGGGTGAGTTAATGTTGCCGGATGGATTTTCGTATTCGTCGTTGTATATCACGAGGTATGAAGAGACCGGGCTGGTGGCTAAGGGGCGAACCAAGAGTGTTGGGTATCGGGCGACGTTCCGAAACAAGTAGTGATTGACGGGGATGGGATGTGTTGGTTGGAGTGGCGGGCGAGTGGGTGGAAAGATATGAAGTGGCGAGCCAATGGAGGTAACTATGGATCCGCAAGTGATCGCGTCGTTTGCGCAGTTTGGGGCGGCAGGGTTGATTGGTTGGATGTGGCTTACCGAGCGAAGGCAGGCGGTTGTGCGTGAGCAGCAACTTGGCGAAGCGCATGCGAAGTTGATGCGTGAACGAGAGAGTTTGGATGTGCTTGTTGCCGCGCTGCGCGAGAATACGCGTGCGCTGAGCGCGATCGAAGTTGGGCAACGATCAATGCTAGGGTTGCTAGGCCGAATCGGGAGGATGAGAAGTACGGGCTGGAGCGGTAATGAGCAGGGAAGAAATCAACGAGCGGCGACGACGAGGGAAGAGGTGCGTGAGGATAAAGGGCCGGTGGCTGGCGGGCCGGTGGTGGTTGGCTTGCAATAGCGCGGCGGGCTGATGCGCGGCGGGCTGGTGTGCGGCGGGCTGGTGCGCGGCGGGCTGGTGCGCGGCCGATGAACCGGGTGGTTGGTATGATTGTGCGTAGATGAAATTTTATAGAAAAAAGAGCAAAGCCTCTCTCACTGCGAGAGAGGTTTTTCGTTGCGAGACCGAGTTTCGGCTAGGATTTGCAATGAATGTTGACGCGAGGGTTGCGTAAAGTGTTTGATGCATGAAGCCCAAACAAACAAAGCGTGTGTGGCGGCGTTTTTTCGCGGAGTGGCGAATGTGCGGAGCATGGATAAACGTGAGGTGGCTCGCCGTGGGGTGGATCGCCGTGGGGTGGATCGCTGTGGGGTGAGGTCGCGCGTGGTGAGCAAGATGGTGTTGGTGGCGTTCGCTGGCGTTATTACATGCGGGGTTGGTGGGGTTGGTGGGCTTAGTGGGTGTGACGTTGCGCGGGAAGGAAATTTGTCGAATAGCGGGGCCGGGGGAAGAGGTGGTGGTGAAGATGGTGCGAAAGTGGGCGACACAGAGGCGATGATCAATGAGCGAGATGCGTATCGCGCGTTTGCGCCAGCGCGGGTGCGGATTCATCCGCTGACGCTTGTTGATGCGGTAGCGTCGGATACGAATGAAACTGGAGCGGGGTCGGGCGCGAAGGATCGTGCCGTGCTGGTGTTGCATTATGAGCTGCGTGATCGGTTTGGCGATTCGATCAAGGCGTTGGGGCTGCTCAAGGTTGAGTTGTATAGGCCGGCGCCGGGCGTGATGGGGGGGGCTGAAACGCGGGAGGCGAATTGGACAGTCGCTGATACGCTGGAGGCGGAGGGGAATAGCACGCGGTTTGATCGCACGACGCGGACGTACCGGGTTCAGTTGTTCGCGCCGGGGTGGGTGCGAGATTGGGCGGCGGGTGATGCGGCGGCGAGGAGTGGCACGCCTTGGATCAAGGTGCGGGTGGTGTATGAGACGCTGGATGGGGATGGGAAGATGCGGACGATCACGGATGAGTTTGTGATTCAGGCGAAGTAGGGAAGAAGATGTAGAGTGGCAGAGTGAAAGATACAAACTAAAGATAATATACTATAGAGGTACAGAGAAGATACAAAGATGAGAAGAGAGAAGGAAAGAAGGAGATAAAGGGGAAGGGGGAAGAAGTGGCAGAGTGGCGCAGTGATAGAGCCAAAGTAAAGATAATTAGCCACAGAAGCAAAGACAGCACCACGATTGAAGCAATCATGGTGGCACGAAGATAGTACAAACCCTTTGTCGGAGAGATGTGATACCAAAAGTAGAATATAGAAAACACAGAATACAGAAGTAAAGACAGCACCACGATTGAAGCAATCATGGTGGCACGAAGACAAAGAACGAAGACTAAGCACAAAGACAGTACAAACCCTTTGTAGGAGAGAGGGGGTACCCAAGGCAGAAAATAGAAGACACAGAATACAGAAGAAAAGATAGCACCACGATTGAAGCAATCATGGTGGCACGAAGACTAAGCACGAAGACAGTACAAACCCTTTGTCGGAGAGAGGGGGTACCCGAGGCAGAATATAGAAGACACAGAATACAGAAGAAAAGACAGCACCACGATTGAAGCAATCATGGTGGCACGAAGACTAGCACGAAGACAAAGCACGAAGACAGTGCAAACCCCGCCCTCTCGGAGAGAGGGGGTACCCAAGGTAGCTTGGATATTCACCAGGATTCGTAACACGGAATGAAGAAGTAGAAGGAGTAGTCACAGGCTGGACGCCTATGCCACGAGAAGAAAGCGGTCGCTTTGTAAGGGACTCTTTGGAAGGCGAAAAACGAAACGCGAGCAGAGCAGAGAAGAGCACAGTGGCACATCAGCACAGTGGCACATCAGCACAGTGGCTCGGGGTAAGAAGTAAAGGAGACGCCCTCAAGTGTTTCGGGGGTAATAGGGTGGCGTTTGGAGGGCGAGATTCATCCTATTGAAGCGATGGGCCGATATTGGATGATGCTGATATGGCGAACCAATTGCGGGCTTGGTGCGACGGCAAGGTGGCATGTTGGCGCGCGCGTGGTGGTGGCGGCGGTGATGGCGGCGGCGGGGTGTGTGCCGACGTGGGCGCAGGTGGTGGTTGAGGCTGAGAGTGAGGCGAGTGGCACGGCGAGTGGCACGAAAGCCGCGTCGCCCAGCAGTGTGATTGAGAGGCCTTCGGTTGCGGGGCGGGTGGTGAAGATCTTTGATTTTGAGGAGCGATTAACGAACCCGTCGCCGGTGCCGATGGGCTGGTTTCGTGCGCAGTCGACGATTAAAGAGCCGGAGCGGCGGCGTGGGTTTCCGCATTGGAACCATGCGGAACTTGTGTACACGTCGGATGGGTTGAGGTCAGGGAAGGGTGTGGATGTACGTGGGGCGAACGCCAGTTCGCAGGCTTTGCAAAGGGAAAGGGGTGGTGGGGGACAAGATGCGCAGGAGCGTGCGAATGCGATAGCGTTGAGTGGCGAGGGGGCGGTTCGGTTGGGGACGCAGGGCGGGAGTGTGGGGCTTGCGTTGGAGCCTGGGGTGTTGCCGATCTTTGCGGGGGCGGATTATTGGGTGAGTGCGGTGGTGCAGACGCAGGAGTTGCGCAATGCGCGAGCGACGCTACGGGCGTCGTTGCTTGATGCGAAGGGGAACGAGATCAATGGGTCGGTTGGGTATGCGCCATTGACGATTGCGGAGGGGAAGTGGAAGCCTTTGGGTGTTGAGGTGTTAGGTGCGCATCCGGCGGCGGCGTTTATGCGGATTGAGTTGCAGGTGTTGCAGCCGGAGGACGTGCCTTTGGTTGGGCGTACACAGTTTGGCACATTTGTGCAGGATGTCGCGGGTGCGGCGACGTTTGACGATGTGGTGATTGTACAGATTCCGCGAGTTGAGTTGTCGATTGATGCGCCGAACAACGTTTTCGAGGGCGTGTTTGAGGGGACAAAGAAGCCGACGTTACGAGCAACGGTGCGTGATTTGTCGGGGGAGGAGTTGTCGCTTGACATTTCGATTCTGGACATTGATGGGAAGGTGGTTGATTCGACGCGGTCGCGGCTTGGGGTTGGGCAGGGCGCGTTGGTGTTCACGCCAAAGTTGCCTGGGTATGGGTGGTATCGGGCGACGATGGACGTACTTGGGCCTGATGGGCGTGTAGGCGGGAGCGCGAGTGATTTTGTGTGGGTGGCTACGGCGGCGAGTGGGGCGCTATCGCGGACGGGGCTGCGGATGGCCGAGGTACCACAGCGGATGATGGGGATGGCGATGGTGACGCTGCCGGATAGTTTTATGATGGAGATGCCGAAGTTGATGGAGCAGGCGAATGTGGGGTGGGCATCGATGGCGGCGTGGCGTCAGGAGGATGATTTGGCGGCGGTGACTTCGCGAGCGGATCGGATACGAACGGTTGTGGAACGTGTGAGCGCGGATGGGCGAATGTTGACGCTTGGGCTGGATCGCGGGCCATCGGCTTTAGCGCTGGCGGCGAAGACGCCTGCGGAAGAAGTGTGGACGCTGTTGACAAGGAGCGATGCGGCAGCGGAGCCATATTTTGCGCCGATTGCGGACCGGATTGGGCAGGCGGTGGTGCGGTGGCAGATTGGCGCGGTTGGCGACGATACGGCGTTTTGGAAGAATACGAGCGTGTTGCAGAATGCGCGGCGAGCGCTGGCGCGGAAGGCGGCTGCGCCGGTGATAGTTGTGCCTACGCGGGCGAGCGCGGGGTGGAGCTCGACGGCGATGCGAGCGCTTGGCGACGACGCGATGTGGTTGTTTGTCGCGGATGACACGGTAAGCTCGCGCGGCGTGGGCGATTTGGCGCGAACGCTGGTGAGCGACTTTGCGGGCGCGTCGGCGGCTCCTGAGCGCGTGGTGTTGTTGCAGCGGATGGATCCTTTGGTGTATGGCGTGCGCGATGGGGCGCGGCACATGGCGCACGCGATGGCGGAATTTTGGGCTAATGGCAAGAGGGCTGATGTGCTGGACATGCGGCTTGGGCTTGCAATTGACCAGCCTTGGCGGGTGCAGCAGGGGCGGAGGCCACAGTTGATGCCGACGCCGGAGCTTGCGATTTGGCGGGCGATGGGATCGGCGTTGGTGGATCGCGTGGTGGTCGGGCCATTTGATGCGACGGCGGGGATACGCGGGGTTGTGCTTGCGCCGATGGCGGGGGCGCGAAGCGGGCGCGAGGGTGCGCTGTTGTTGTGGAATGATGGGGCTGCGGCGGAAGATGCGTATATCGAGGCGTTTTTAGGGAGTGGAGATATACGGATCGTGGACTGCTTTGGGAATGCGCGGCCTGCGCCTAATGCGGCGGCCAAACCAGGGCAGACAGGGCGGGCGGTGCGGATTGATGTGGGAGACTGGCCGGTGGTTGTTGAGGGTGTGGACGTGAATCTGGTGCGGTTTTTGGCGTCGATCAAGATTGATGAGCCGTTTGTACCTTCGACGAGCGATGTGCACGCGCGAGCAATCGAGTTGATGAATCCGTGGCCGGTGGCGATATCGGGGCGGGTGGTGATATTAGAGCCGGGCGGGTATGAGGCGAGTTCAGGAAGGCAGCGCGATCGAAAGTGGCGGGTTGGGCCGCGGTCGATACCTTTTGTAATGGACCCGGGGGCGAGAGAGTCGCTCAAGTTTGATCTAAGCTTTGCGCCGTCGGAAGAAATTGGAAAGCATCTGGTAGTGATGCGGGTTGAGCTTGCGGCGGACAAGGAGTATGGGTCGATTTTGGCGACGCGCGAGATTGAGATTGGGTTGCCTGGGGTGCGGATGGATCTGGCGTATTCGCTGAGCGGAGTGAATGGAAATGATGTGGTGGTGGAGGCGTCGGTGGCGAATGGTGGGGCGACGCCTTTGACGCTGGATATGACGAGCTTTGCGCCAGACTTGCCACGGGCGAAGGGCGTGATCACGGATTTAAAGAACGGGAACCGGACGGTGGTTCGGTTTGCGTTTGCGAATAGTTACGCGAAACTTCGAGGGAAACGAGTGATCGTGTCGGCTGTGGAGCCTGATGGCGGGCGAAGGATTACGGCGTCGTTGCGGATTGAGTAGGGCGGGCTCGTGAAGGTGGTATAGAAGTGGCGGAAACCGTGGTACCCTGTATGCATGGACGCAGCCCAAAACACGGAAGCCAAACAGACTGAAGCCAAGCAGACGGAAGCGAATCAGACAGAGATTAACAGCAGCGGAGCGGGTGCGGGGCACATGTTACCAAACGTGTACGCGGGTTTGGGGTCACGAAGTAGTGCGTATCTGAACCTGGTGGTGTTTGATCATCCGCTGATACAACATAAGTTAAGTTATTTGCGGGATATTACAACGACGCACAGGCCGTTTCGTGCGTTATTATATCAGATTGCAG
>JBBRGG010000089.1:0-12971 GCA_038240875.1 Phycisphaerales bacterium
ACGCAAAGCTCGGCTCGGCACCGAAGACCTTCTCGCCGATACCTCCGACACACGCCTCGGCGCAGATACCGCCCCAATCGTCCACGCATACCTCCACTGCGAAGTCGCACAAAAATGCTTCGCCGAATTGCGCGAGCTCAACGTCAACCTCACGAGCAAAGAGTTTACTTCATCATCATCTTCAACCAGCGCAGCAGGCTCAACTTCTAACCTCGCTGCCGCCCACACCAACTCTCCTTTCTATGGCAAGACCATGGTCCTTACCGGCTCTCTCGAATCCTTCGACCGCACCGAGATGACCGACCGCCTCGAAGCCCTGGGCGCCAAAGTCTCAGGCAGCGTTTCTAAAAACACCACCATCCTCGTCGCCGGTCCCGGCGCAGGTTCCAAGCTCGTAAAGGCCCGAGAACTCGGCGTAGAAGTCTGGGACGAAGCCAAACTGCTCGCCATCCTGAGCGAGATCAAACCCCAACCCTAATCCCGCCGATCTCTTTGCGCTGACACGGCGTCACTATGCACAATGTTGAATATAAATCCGAACTGCGCGACCTCGACCTTGCCCGAGCAGTCTGCCACAAACTCGGTGCGACGGCCATCGCCGCCTTCGAGCAAATTGATACGTACTACAACGTTCCCTCAGGCCGGCTCAAACGCCGCGAAACCGCAGGCGAAACCCCCGAAGTAATCTTCTACGAACGCGCCAATCGAAGCCGTCCCAAGCTCTCTCACTTTTCAATCTACACCGAAGCGCAAGCCGCCGAACGCTTTGGCACAGCGCCCCTTCCAATCTTGGTCGTCGTTCGCAAGTTCCGCGAGCTCTTCATGCTCGCCAGCACCCGCATCCACTTGGACCGCGTCGAAGGCCTAGGAACTTTCCTCGAATTTGAGTCCTTAATCTCACGCGAGAACACCATCGCCGACGCGCACGCAACGCTTGCAAACCTTCGCCAAGCCTTTGGTCCGTTCCTGGGCGAAGCAATTTCCGACTCGTACTCAGACCTGCTTCTTCGCGAAATCGAAGATCAAGACGCGATCAAAGCGCTGCCCTCGACGAAAAGAGAGCTTCCGCCCGGTTCGAGCGCGAGCTAACTAGGTTCCTTGAACTAAGCACGTGTACTCGGCGCCAAGCCACCACACAAAGATTTCTTCGCGATTTCACCGCGTGCTGCAATTCTGCGAGCGTGCTTCATGAAGTCGCGCTTCAATCATCCATGCCTTCTCGTGCACCACGTTCCTGGCTCGAAACCGCAGCACTAGTCACGCGCTCCGCAGCGCGCCGCTATCCGCGCGAGTTGCTCGACGCGTTGCGCGACACGCCAAACACCCTCGAAGTGCTGCCCTTGTTGCACCTCGATGGCTCTGCCTTCCTTGCCAATACCACTCCAGACAATACCACCCCAGCCTCTCTCGCCGCAGCCTCTCTTGCCGCAGCCTCTCTTGCCGCATCTTGGCTCGGCCACGCCACCACACTCCTCAAACTCGGCGACAAGTGGATCCTGACCGATCCTGTCCTCTCGCCACGCATCGGCGTCTCCATCGCAGGCCGCGTCATGGGCCTGGCACGCCGCCTGCCTCTCATCGACCTCGCAACCCTCCCTCCCATCGACGTGATCCTCCTCTCTCACGCCCACTTTGACCACCTCGACACGCCAACACTCAACGCTCTCGCCCATCGCCAAACCATTCACCACGCCCGCCCCCACACCCACATCATCACTGCGCCAGGCACAGCCAACCTCATCCCCAAAGGCTTCGCTGCCGTCCACGAACTCGCGTGGGACGCACGCCTCCAAATTGGCCCCCTCACCATCACCGCCATCAAGCCAAGGCACTGGGGCGCACGCACCCTCCTCGACCACGCCCGCGGCTTTAACGCCTATCTCATCCAAGGCGACGGCCCATCCATCTTCTTCGCTGGCGATACCGCACTCACCGATTCTTTCCGAGGCCTCGACGCCTCTCTTTCAATCTTCGGCATCGGCGCTTACGACCCGTGGCAAGACGTGCACGCCACTCCCGAACAAGCCTTCGCCATGCACGAAACAATCGGCGCAAAGTACCTTCTCCCAGTCCACCATCGAACCTTTCGCCTGAGCGACGAACCCGACGAAGAACCAATGCAAAGGCTACTCAGCGCCGCCGCCGCTCAAGTCGCAACTAATGAAAACACATCGCCTTCACCTACTTTCTCCCCCACACTCATCCTCCCCGACACGCTTGCTCGACTTTGGGTGCCACCAAACATTTGATTCTGTTGCTCTTACAACACATGCTGCATTACCTTGTATTTTCGCTCTTCATCTTTCGTTCTTCGCGTTCTCTTCTCTGCATCTCTGAGTCTCTGTGTTGAGTTGCCTTTGGCTCGTGTCTTTCACTTTGCCACTTTGCCACTTTGCCACTTTGCCACTTTGCCACTTTGCCACTTTGCCACGTCTCACCCTCTACCCTCCACCCGTGACGAATCTCGCAATCGAACTCTCTCACCTCACACGCACCTATGGCTCACGCCGTGGGATCTCCGACGTAAACCTCAACGTAGCCGAAGGCTCCCTCTTCGGCTTCCTAGGCCCAAACGGCGCCGGCAAGACCACCGCCATCCGTGTCCTCCTAGGGTTCCTTCGCCCATCCACAGGCACCGCTCGCGCCCTCAACGTCGACTGTTGGCACGACTCCGCTCGACTCAAAGCCGACGTGGGTTCAATCCCAGGCGACCTCCGCCTCTGGCCCTGGCTCACAGGCATCAGCGCACTCAAACTCTTCGCCTCCATCCGCCGCCGCGAAATGATTCCCCAAGGCAAGATCCTCGCCGACGAGCTCGAGCTCGATCTCGCCGTCCCCGTTCGCAAAATGTCTCGTGGCATGCGGCAAAAACTCGGCCTCATCCTCGCGCTCGCACACCAGCCGCGCCTTCTCATCCTCGACGAACCTACTACCGCACTCGATCCGCTCATGCAAGACCGCCTTCGCAAGATCCTCCGCAAAATGGCGACCGCAGGCCACACCGTCTTCTTCAGCAGCCACACTCTGGGCGAAGTCGAAGAACTCTGCGAACGCATCGCCATCGTCAAACAAGGCCAAATCGTCGCCGATGGCACTCTCGACGATCTTCGCGCCAACGTTGGCCGCGAAGTTGCAATCGCCTGGCAATCTCCCGCCGACGCCTGCTGGCCCGTCCCCAGCGGCCTCACCCTCACCTCACGAACCCAATCTCATTGGCAAGGTACGCACAGCGGCGACCCGCGCGACCTCTTGGCCTTTCTCGCTTCCAAACCCGTTCAAGACGTCTCCATCACCAAGGTCGATCTCGAAACCCTCTTCCGTCGTTTTTACGAGTAGTCACTACCAGACATTCCTGCCACACACATAGCTCCATGCAACTCCCCATCCCAAACCTCGGCCTCATCCATCGCGCACTTCGCGAAACCCTTTGGACCACCCTCTCTCTCTCGGGCGCCCTCTTCGCGATCGCCGCGCTTCTCGCCTATGCACTCCCGCGCGTCCAAGCTCGCTTCATGCAGCGCCAGTTCATCCCGCCAGGCGTACGCGAATTCCGCAACGCCGTCCTAGGCATCGACTCAACCAGCGGCTCCGTTGGCGACATCGCCTTCTCAATTGCACTCGTCCACCCCATCATCATCGCTCTTCTCGCGGCACACGCCATCATCGTCTGCACCCGTATCCTCGCCGCCGAAGTCGAACGAGGCACCGTCGATGTTCTTCTCGCGCTCCCCGTCACGCGCCTCGCCCTCTTCGTAAGCGAAACCGCCGCGTGGCTCTTCACCGCCTTCATCATCCTCTTCTCAATCTACGCCGGTTGCTACTTCGGCTCGCGATTCATCAATCCCGACTACCGCCCCAATTTCACCAACATGATCCTGGTTATCTCCAACCTCGCGCTCGTCTACACCGTCATAGGCACATTCGGCTTGCTCGCCAGCGTCACCACCGATCGGCGTGTGCGCGCCGTCCTCTTCGTCATGCTCATTACGATCTTCTCTGTTCTCATCAACTTCTTGTACACACTCGACCCGTCTCTCGAGTTCACCAAACGGCTCAAGTTCCTATCGGTGCTCGACTACTACAAGCCATCCGCAATGCTCTCCAAAGGCACGATCCCCTGGCGCGACTTTGGAATCCTCGCTGGCGCGAGCATGACCCTATGGACTCTGGCCGCCATCCGACTCGTCCGCCGCGACGTCACCACGCTCTAAGCACCTCCCTTGTTGCTTTCTTAATTTCCTGCTTTCCTAACTTCCTCTGTACCACTACACCTCTCTTCCACTTTGCCCCTCTTCCACTTTGCCCCTCTACGCTTCCTCATGGTCACAATCCACTCCGCATACCTCGGCCACAAAAAGTGCTCCCTCCTCCACCCCGAAGGACCAAAGCTCACCACCGACGCCCCCAAAGATATCGGTGGCGACGCCTCCGCCTTTAGCCCAACCGACCTCATCGCCAGCGGCTTAGCAAGCTGCATCCTCACCACCATCGCCATGTGGGCCGAACGCCAGAATCTCGACATCACCGGCGCAACCGCCGTCGTCGAAAAGCACATGAGCGAACCC
The DNA here is from genome assembly GCA_038240875.1 of Phycisphaerales bacterium. GTDB lineage: Bacteria > Planctomycetota > Phycisphaerae > Phycisphaerales > UBA1924 > JBBRGG01. Next base: position 4,566 of record JBBRGG010000089.1, read on the forward strand.
CCGGCGACCCGCCGGATCGCCCGACTTCCCGTCACTATCACCCTCCCCAAATCCATCCCACTCGAAATGCGCGAACGCGCCGAAGCCGTCGGCCACAAGTGCCCCGTCCACGCCTCACTCCACCCCGAAGTCGACGCGCCCATAATCTACATCTACACATAAACCTCGCCCCACACGCAACACTTTCCTACATCCACGTATCCTTCTATCACTTCTCATAATTCGCGCTTCCAATCGCGCCTCTCCTACAAACTCGTGCGAACTTCGCCTTCGCCCCACCCAAGGACCACTCATGTACTTCATCGCCCTTCGTATGCTCTTTGGCGACCGCACGAAGTACTTCGCCATCCTCATGGGCGTCACCCTTGCCTCCCTTGTCATCACGCAGCAAGGCGCCATCTTCATCGGCCTCATGTCTCGCACCTACGCCCTCATCAACGATATGGGCGACCCCGACATCTGGGTCATGGACCCCAAAGTCCAGTTCATCGACGACACCAAACCCCTCGCCTCAACCGAACTCTTCCGCGTTCGTGGCATCGAAGGCGTTGCCTGGGCCGCGCCCCTCTTCAAAGGCACCACCCGCGCCCGCATGAGCGATGGCACGTTCCAAAATTGTGTCCTCTTGGGCCTCGATGACGCCACCCTCACCGGCGCGCCACCCAGCATGATCCAAGGTAAGTTCGAAGACCTTCGCCGTGCAGACGCCATCGTTGTCGATCTCTTCGGCGCCACCAATCGCTTCACCCGCCCCAACCCAGTCCAAGGCGGCAAGCCCCTCCCACTCCAACTCGGCGACACCATCGAACTTAACGACCGCCGAGGCCTCGTCGTCGGGATCTCCAACAACACCCGTGGCTTCCAAAGCCAGCCCACCATCTATACCACCTACTCTCGCGCCACCACTTACGCACCACGCGAACGCAAAGTCCTCTCCTTCGTTCTCGTCAAAGCCAACGTAGGCGAAGACAAACAAGCTCTTTGCGATCGCATCTCCAAAGTCACCGGCCTCGCCGCCTACACACGCGATCAGTTCAAATGGAAAACCGTCTCCTACTTCCTCAATAACACCGGTATCCCCATCAACTTCGGCATCGCAATCCTCCTCGGCTTCATCATCGGCGTCCTCATCACCGGGTTCATGTTCTACTCCTTCACCATCGACAACCTCCGCTACTTCGGCACCCTCAAAGCCATGGGCGCAAGCGACAACCGCCTTCTCAGCATGGTCATCCTTCAAGCTCTTATCGTCGCCGTTCTAGGCTTTGGACTAGGCATCGGCCTCGCCGCATGCTTCGGCAGTTTCGCCTCAGGCAACAGCCCGCTCGCCTTCCGCCTACCTTGGCAACTCGCCTTTGTCTCTGGCTGTGCCGTCTTACTTATCTCCATCATCTCGGCGATGGTGAGCATGCGCCGCGTACTCAAACTCGAACCCGCTATCGTCTTCAAAGGCCTCTAAGCCACCCCACCAATTTCCATCATGTTTCAACCGTGCCACCATGATCGCTTCGCTCGTGGTGCTGCCTTCTCTCTTCGCCTTCGTGCCACCATGATCGTTTCGATCGTGGTGCTGCCTTATGTCCTCGCCTTCGTGCCACCATGATCGTTTCGATCGTGGTGCTGCCTTTCCTATTCCCGACTAGACATGTCCTCGCCTTCCCGAATGCCGAATCCCGAATGCCCAATGCCAATATCTTTACTCCGAATGCCTAACACCGAATCCCTATCGCTTCTGTCCCAACTTCATCACCGCAGCCGCCTCATTCCCTCCACTCTTTGGCCCCTGCACAAAGACCACAATCGATGCCCGCGACAAGTTCACATCCTTCGCCACAGGCACCCGCAGCATCACGCCCTTGTACGCCGCCGCCTGTGCAGGCACACTCACAAGTTCGCGCACGATACGCTCGTGATGCAGCGTCCGTCCCAAGTTCTCACCCGCTTTGACATCGCTCACAATCCCATCTTCAACCAGTGACGCAGAGACGGTCTCGGCGTCGCCGCGCACACTTTCCGCACGCGTAACTTCAACCACAATCGTCGAGTCCTGCTCGCGCCGCACGCTACAAATCATCAGCGTTGCAGCCGCACCAGCTTCCTTCTTTCTTTCCGCTTCCTACAAACCTTGCGCACTCGCCGCCGCAATCTCCTTTGACGCGCGTGCCTGTTCCGATCCAACAAACTCAACCTTCCCCGCCATCACTACGCCCATCACCTAGCCCATCATCACGCCCAAACATTCCTAGCCAAGTGAACGTTCATATAGCCGCTCCGCGTGCCGACGCACAACCACACTGCATTCACAACCCAAACTTCACGCATCCCCACGTCGTATTTCGATACCAACATCTACCCAGCGTTACCGCTGCCCACAATTCACATCGACCGTCCACTCCTGTGCGCGCGCAGGTGGCCACTCGCACGATTACCTCTTGCATACGCACCACAATCGCGTACAACATACCTAAGGCTCGCCCGAACATCTCCGCCCCCTAACTCTTCTCTTGTAGTAACCAAGCACTCGTGCATGATCAAATCTAGCACCAACCCCTCAACCAAACAAGTACAGCAACGCACCCATACAATCACAGCGAATCCGAACGCATTACGTAACGATAAACCTCCACTTTGATATGATGGCGCAATCAATTAGTGTGCAATCAGGCACCACCGAGGAAACACACATGAATCGACTCTTCCAACTATTCGCCACAACCACAATCTCAGCCCTCCTACTTATCGCGCCCTTCGCGCGAGCCCAGTCCAGCAACAGCTTCGCCACCGTCATCGGCCCGGTTCAAGTCCGTGATGTCAAACCCGGCGCATCTATCCAAGTCCCCTTCATCACCTGGGGTGGCGACGTTGCCACCTTCGTCGCCAATGGCGGCCTCACCACCAAGACCGGCTCCATCTACCAACGCCAAGGCCTCAATCTCACCCTCGTCAACGGCGACGACTTCCCCGCCCAGGTCCGCCGCTACCTCTCAGGCGAAAGCCCCATGCTTCGCGGCGAGCTTCGCATGCTCGCACTTGCCAGCGAAGTCATTGGCTCAGACCCACGCACCAAGCCCGTCGTTATTCTTCAACTCACCTGGTCCGCAGGCGACCACATGGTCGGCAGGCAAAATCTCAAAACCCTCAACGACCTCAAAGGTAAAAAAATCTCTCTCCAGCGCAACGGCCCTCACGTCGGCATGCTCGACGACGTTCTCAATAGCCTCAAACTTACCTGGTCCGACATCACGCCCGTCTGGTCCGACAAACTCACCGGCCCAGGCAGCCCCGCCGACCTCTTCCGCAAAGACTCCACCATCGACGCCTGCTTTGTCATCTCACCCGACATGATCGGCCTCACCGGTGGCCTCGAATCCAAAGGCTCCGGCGCCGAAGGCACCGTCAAAGATGCCCACGTCGTCGTCTCAACCGCACAAATGAGCCGCGCACTCGCAGACGTTTACGCCGTTCGCAAAGACTTCTACGACGCTAATCGCGAAACAATCGAAAAGTTCGTCGCTGGGTATCTCAAAGCCACCGAAACCGTCGTCGCTCTCCGCACTGATTTCGCCGCCAAAGGCACCAACGACGAATATATGAAAGTCCTCAAGCTGTCTCAAGACATCCTTGGCAAAGACGTGCTCCCAACGCTCGAAGTCGATGCGCATGGTTTGCTCCTGGACGCCACTTTCGTCGGCTTTCCAGGCAACCGCACGTGGTTCACCGAAAAAGGTACACTCGATGGCTTTGAGGCCAAACAAAAGTCCGCGCTCGATCTCGCAGTGGGTCAGGGATACGCAAAGATTCGCGCCGGCATGATCACGCACGATCTCGACTTTGACAAAATCGCAAAGCTCGGCGACCTCAAGATCCTCCAAGCCGTTGGCGGCGACCGCTTCGCCGCAGAATCTGTCGATTCCTTCCCGCTCGATGCGCTCGACGACAAAACACTTCTCAACTTCACTATCAACTTCCAACCCAATCAAGACTCCTTCTCCGCCGATGTCTATGGCCCAGAGTTCCTTCGTGCCGTCCAACTTGCTTCGACCTTCGGCGGAGCCGTCGTCGCCGTCCGTGGCCACGCCGACCCAACCAAAGTCCTTGTCGATTTCATCAAGGCTGGCATGGAGAAAAACGTCATCACTCGCACCGGCTCGCAAGGCAGCTACAAATACTTCTACAACAAACGCCCCCTCGATCTTGCCAACACCCAAGAACTCATGAAGCTCATCCAGGAAGGCACACTCGACGGCGCCCAAACTTCGCCACGCGATACCATGCAAGCCGCGCTGAACCTCTCGCGCGCAAGAGCCGACGCCGTGCGTGATGCCGTGCTGGACTTTGCACAAAAGCAAGGCCTTCGCATCGACAAGTCACAGATACAAGCCATCGGCGTCGGCGTCGGTGAGCCGCTGATCGCTACGCCACGCAACGCGGAAGAAGCCAAGCAGAACATGCGTGTGGAATTCCGAATCGTGCGCGTCCCCGCCGAATCGGTGAAGCCCAGCGACTTTAACTACTAACGTGCATGGGTTCTGTTTCGATCTCGCTCGCTCGCGCGGTTCAGTCTAGAAGCTCGCTCTTTACAATTCGCGTTCAGAAGACGCCCGCTCATTGCATCGCTTCAAACACTGCCCAATACACCTGTTCAACTTAAATGGATGCGCACATGAATCACACACTGGTATTTGCACATCTCGCTCTGGCAGGTTGCTTTACGCTGCTTCAGCCCGCGTCGTTCGTGCACGCGCAAACTGAATCAGCTTCCGTCGACGCTTCCTCCCAAACGCCAGCCACAGAATCAAAATCCATCGACAACGTTGTCGTCGTGCTCGATGCTTCCGGCTCCATGCGCGAGAAAATCCGTGGCACCAACCAGACACGCATGGAAATGGCCAAGAGCGCGATCATTCGTGTCCTTGAACAAGTCCCCCCCACCACCAACGTCGGTATCCTGGTGTTCAGTGGTGGTCGCAAAGCCGCTGGCGACTGGGTCGTCCCTCTGGGTCCTGTCCGCATCGACGCCATTAGAGCCGCACTCAGCCCAATCCAACCCGACGGCGGCACGCCCCTAGGCGAATACATGCGCCAAGGTGCCGACCGGCTTTTGCAACAACGCCAATTGCAACTCGGCTACGGCTCCTTTCGCTTGCTCGTCGTAACCGATGGCGAAGAAAGCGCACCGCAAATGGTTGACCGCTTCCTTCCCGAAGTTTTGTCGCGTGGCATCAACGTCAACGTCATTGGCCTCGACATGAAATCTGGTCACTCGCTAGCGACTAAAGTGAACTCGTACAAATCCGCACAAAACGCCAGCGAGCTTGTGTCGGCGATGAAAGCTGTCTTCGCGGAAGTCGGCGCGTCGAGCCAAGACGCGCTCGATACTGAACAGTTTGAAATGATCGCGTCGCTCAATACCGAAGCAGCCACGGGAATTTTGGCCGCGCTGCGGCCCGAGAGCAACGACCCAATCGGCACACCAAAGCCCCAGTCGCTGTCGAGTGACGCGACTTCAACCCAGGTCACTTCTACGTCTACTGCTTCCCAGCCCGTACCAAGCCAATCCGGCCAAAGCCAATCCGCCCCGATTCAAGTACCACCAACAACGTCACCAAATTCGCCAGCTTCGTCTACGCAAGGTTCATCAAGTAGCGGCATTAGTGGCACGCTGACCTTCATCGCCAGTTCCTGCTTCGTCGTCTTCCTCTTTGGCGTCGTGCTTGTTGTCATCGCTCGCAAGCTCATCATGGGAGGCAAGAGTTGAGCTCCGGCGCACCAGTTCGCTGGTTCGGTGTCGCGCTGCTTTGGCTGTTCCTCATCGCCATCGCAGGCGGCGGATACATGCTGCTTGTGCAGCCCTATCTCAATGACAAGCACGTCTACTCAGAATATCGAGCCCAGTACGTCAAGCTCGCCGCCGACGCACAATTGCGCGGCTTTGCCAACGTGCCAAAGCTTGATGAGTCTGACTCGGGCGCAAGGCATCAAGCCGCGGTCGATGCACTCCGCGTGCTCTTGACCGGTGGCGTAACGATCACCGAACCAATCACGATCGCGCTGGATTCCTTCTCTGGGTATGCGATCCTACGAACTGATGCCTTTCGCAACGAATTGGCAAACCAAGGGCTCAAGCTCGAACTCGCCGACGATGGCGCCGATTATGCCAAGCGTTTGCTCGCGCTTCGCGATGGCAGGGTGCAGATGGCAACGTTCCCAATAGACGCATATATAAAGGCTTCCGCTGAACTCGGCGAATCACCCGCGACGATCGTTTTTGTGATCGACGAGACGGTCGGCGCCGACGCGATGGTTGCGTACGCCGCAGGCATTCCAACGATCGATGCCTTAAACTCACCAGACACGATGTTCGTCGTCACGCCGAATTCACCGAGCGAAACGCTGGCCCGCGTCGTGATGGCGAGCTTTGAACTGCCCAAGCTTCGCGTCGATCCATTCGTGCGCGCGAGCGGAGCAGCCGAAGTCTTGGCAGCACTCAAAAAGAGCAAGCCCAACGAGAAGAAGGCGTTCATTCTTTGGGAGCCGTATGTAACCCAAGCATTGCGCGTACCCGGAACGCACGTGCTTCTCGATAGCGGCGACTTTCGTGGCTACATCGTCGATGTCATCGTTGCCCGCCGTGAGTTTGTGCTCGAGCATCCTGAGCGGATTCGCAGCGTGTGCGAAGGATACTTTCGCGCCGCGTATCAAGTTCGCCAACAAACCGGCGGCTTCAAGTCGCTCGTAGAAGTCGACAGCAAAGCCCTTGGCCTATCGCTGACCCCCGAGCAATCTGAGCACCTGGTCAATGGCGTGTGGTGGAAGAACACAACCGAGAATTACGCCCACTTTGGTTTGCAGTCTGGCGCACCAAGCAGCGGGACGAGGGGCAACGTCAGCCGCATCGAGGACAGCATTCGTGCAATCGTGAGCGTGCTACTTCGCACCGGCGGCATCACGCGCGACCCGACCCAGGGCAACCCCGCCAGCATTGTGTACAGCGCGGCGCTTAAGGGAATGCTCGAATCTGGCTTTCATCCCGCCGGGCTGATCGGTCAAGCCGCTTCGCCCGAAGCCATGCGATCAATCGGCGAACTTCAGGCGTTGACGCCCGCCGCGTGGGACACACTTGCGCCGGTCGGTCGCTTGCAAGTTGAACGAATCGTTTTCGCACGAGGCACAGGGACGCTCACCGAGCATGGCAAGCTCGCGCTTGATCGGCTCGCCGATGTGCTCGCGAGCTTTCCTCGTTATTATGTTACGATTCGTGGAAGTGCTCGGTCGGACGGCGACGCCGAGGCCAACCGAGCTTTGGCAGAATTGCGAGCGAATGCGGCTGCGGGGTATTTAAAGAGCAAGGGCATAGAAGTGATTCGTCTTCGGGTTGTCGCGGCTTCGCCCGAGACTGGATTGGCAGGTACCAGCGGCGAAGCGCAAACGGTCACGTTCACGGTTGGTCAGGTGCCGTTCTAGTTCATATGCTCACACGGCATAGATATAAGGTTTGTATTGATCGCTCGAATAGTTTGAGATTTAATGTCATACGTGTAGGTTCGGTTTTCGAGGAGAGTAAGGAGTAGTAGTTGGACGCGGCCGAGTTACGCAAACGAGTCTGGCGAAAGCTCGTGCTTTCACCATTGGTGGTTGCTCCGGCAAGCATGTCGGCGCTCTTCGCGTGCGCATCAATCTTTGGCGGCGGAGCTTTGCTTGTAGGCCTTTTTACGTCATTGTGCTTGGGCTTGATAGCGGTTGGCGCATTTGGTACACGCGCGATGCTCTCGACCGAACGAATCACCAATCGAGTCATGTCGCAGATGCTTAAAGAAAAGGAAACACTCAGGACGGCATATCTTGATCGCTTGAACGAGCGACTCAAAGCCGATGGCGACCCGCGCCCCGAAGCACTTTTGCGCGACCTTCGACTTATCATGGACCAGAATCGAACAGATTTGCGAGCTCCAGATGCTGTAGTGTCGCGGCAGATGGTCGAAGTCGCCACCAAGAGCGATCGGCTGTATCAGTCTTGCATACGCTCACTTGAGCGTACGGCGGAATTGTGGGATATCGCCCAGCGAATGGCCACGCCGATTGGGCGCGAAACAACGATGCAACGCCGCGAAAGGCTTGTCCTAGAAGTGGAAGCGAGCGTGCGACATTTGGGGAAGATCTTTGATGGCGTTCAATCTCTTGGGCTGGTCCATGATGATGTGAACGAGATGGGGCGGATACGTGGCGAGCTGGATCGAACTCTCGAAAGCGCACGCCGAATCGAACAACGAATGCAACAAATCGATGATGAGCTTGCACCTTCTGATTCGTCGCTTCAATCAAAACGGATATTAGGATAGTTGGTTCGGTGTTCGAAGGTTGTGGTACTTGTTCAATATCTCACAGGTTTACTTTTTAAAATATTTC
>JBBRGG010000090.1:0-12882 GCA_038240875.1 Phycisphaerales bacterium
ATACAGCCAAGGAAGCATGAGGCTTGGTTCGTAAGCGTGGATGGCGTAGTCGCGTTCGAGAGATTCGCGGGTTTGCAGGGCAATTGCATGATCGATGGCGGCGGCGTCATTGAGGGTGAGCACGCCTTGGATGAGTTTGAACATCGTGATGGTGCGGGGTATGACTGCTTTAGGCAGATCGATCCTGGGCACTGCCTCGTCGGGCACGGCGGCGTCAAAGACCGACCCTGCAAGCAGGCACAACGACTCTTGACGCGGCACCAGAGTTTCCCATGTGAGTACTGCGGGGGGTGCGGCTGCTGGCTGGGCTGGATCGGGTTTTGCTGGCACTTCTTGTATTGGCAATTCGAGGCGCGTCGCAACGTTGGCCGCGACGGTTTCGCTGAGAGGCGCGAGGACGAGAAGTGCGCCAGCGCTAGCGATAGAGAGTTCATTGGCGGTGCTGAATTCGTGGAGAGGGAAGAGGGTAAAGCCGGTTGGTGAGTCTTTGGAGAGGTTGATTTCGTAGGCACCAAAGGCGGCTTGACCACGCATAGAGCCAGCGTTGCCTTGCATCGCGTCCCACTCGCCCGCGGCGTTGTCGCCCCAGTTGTTACCTGCTTGATCGAAGTACAACCCGGCGATGCGATCATCTTTGAGATCGACGACGACCAGGACAGAGAGGGCACGGCGAGTGCCTTTGCCGACGATGATGGCGCTGATGGATTCTTTGTTTTCGGTGATTGAAACGGGGATGACGTGGTTGCCTGCGAAGGCGTCATCGCGGATGGTGCGAAGCTCTTTGACGATGCTTTTGGCGGGGTAGATCTCTAGGAAGCGAGGGGAGAATTTGAGGGTGATGTCGCCTGGATCTTGGCGAGAATTGACGATGCGAAGAACCCAGGAAAGATGCTTGGCGACTTTGGTGTCAGGGATCGCGGCCTCGTCAAGTTCTTCGGCGTCTTGGTCGAGGGCTAAGGCAGGCGCGGGTGCAAGCTTGTGTGGCTGCTGGGCGAACGAGGCGTGCTGGTGAAGAGGGAAGCACGCCAGCAGCATGCAGAGAAGCGTGTGTGCAACGGTGTTGACGCGCGCTTTGATTTGGGGAGATGATTGCTTTAAATGTGGGGTTAAATGTAGGGTTAAATCTGGGGTTGAATGTGGGGTTGAAGTCGTGTGCATGGTGCCAGTATCGCATGAAGAAGTCGGCACTGCGAGAGGTTTTTTGAGGGTGTGCGAAAATAGGAATGGTTCGAAATGGGTCAGCATGGTCCAGAGAGTGTCAGCGGGGGCACAACGGCAGTGGATTGAAGTTTGTTGGCAGGAAATAACGGTCACGTGCGTTCAATTGGCCCTGTGGCGGTACCATGTTGGCATATCAAGAGTTGCTGTTCACGCGCGGATGGCAGACAGGCAGGAGCGTGTGCATTGTGAGCGAGCAGCAGGTTCATTTACTCGCAATACTCTGGACAGGAGTTGTCATGGACGTTTCAAACCCGGACAATCAAGACGGAAGCAGTGGCAACCAAAGTGGAAATCTCAATGGGCAGGATCTTAATAAGGATCCCAAGAAGAATTCGAGCGTAGATGGCGACGATGGCATGATTTCGCCAGAGTTTGAGCCAATTCTCTCGCCTGGCGGGAGCGAGATTCTTCGGCATGAGCTTGACATGTCGCGTGCGGATGATGCGCCGGAATATTTGTCCGAAGCTGATATGGACTTGGTGTCGAACCACATCAAGAAAATGTTTGGCGAATCAGAGGTGGTGTTGCACGAGATTGCTACTGGGTTTGTGCACATTGATTTGATGCCGATCAAAGCGGCGGGCGAGGAGCGGCCCTTTGTGACGGTGTGCACGATGGGGATGAGTGCGGCGGCGATGACGATTCCGGAGGACTTTGAGGGGCCGCAGTATGCCGAGCTTTTGATGACGTTGCCTGCGGGATGGCCGATGCCGCCGGAGAATCCCGAGGACATGAGTGAGGACCATTGGTGGCCTTATCGGTGGCTGAAGCAGATTGCGCAGGTGCCTTCGATGTTTGACACGTTCATAGCAACGGGGCACACGATTCCCAATGGAGATCCGCCAGAAGCGATCACGGAGAATGTGCCTTTTGTGGGTGTGGTGGTGGTGCCTCAGGTGGCGAACATGGAGGAAGAGAGTGCGACGACGCTGGATACTGGGGATCGAGAGATTGCCTTCTATCAATTAATACCGCTTTTGGCTGATGAGATGGATTACAAACTTGAGCATGGGTTTGAGGCGTTGATTGATTTGTTGGAAGCATCGGAGTTATACCCATGGGAGATGGCGGATCCGGCACGGGTGAGCCTAATTCCGAAGGAGTGAGCAAGTTCCCGAGAAGTGAACAAGTTAGAAGAAATGCCTCGGGCCAGACGACTAGTCTCAAAAGTATCGAACATGTAGCCAAGCGCACGAACGTACACGCGAACAGGACAGAAACGAGTTACTCAAAGATGTCGCAAATGTTTGGAACATCGACACCAGCATCGCAAGGCAAGGCAGCGGCGGCGGGTTCGGCGCGGGCAGAGGCAATTGGCGAGGCGTGCGTGCCGACGATTGGTGAGGGGTCGCGCGAGGAGTTAATCGTTGAGCCAAAGGCTGGCGCGAGTGTGCGAGGCGGCGTTGGCGAGTCATTGCATGTAACGCGGGCGCAGGCGCGAGCGTTGAAGATTGGGTTTTGCCCGCTGATTGCGCGAAAGACCAGCGAGTATGTAACCAAGCTGCGCGGGAAACGGTTTTTCGGGCAAGGGTTGATCGGGGCGGATCGCGAGTCGGTTCGGGAAGGGTTTGCGAAGCTCGCGGCAGACGGGTTTGATCGGTACAACTTTCCCCAGGTGTGGGTCGAGCGTCGGCAGATCCCGCGGGTGCTGCACAAGCGGGTGCCAGCGCGAAACGCGGTGGTGCTGGATTTGGGATGTGGACCTGGGACTTCGACGGAAGTGTTGACGTATTTCGCGCACTCTTCGTGGACGATTCTGGGGTTTGACCTGACGCGAGCGTACATCGATTCCGCCAACGCGCGAGCTGATCAGGGGCTATTTCGGTCGCGAACAGGCGAGCGGATCTTGCCACGGTTTGTCTGCCAGAATATTGCGCACGAATTGACGATGGATGGCACGCCACACGGGCCAAAGTTGGCGACTGGATATGCGGATCTGGCGATTGCCAGTGGTGTTGTGGGGTTGTATTTGACGCACCGGGAGGCGGGGCGGCTGATCGCGAATCTGGCGCGAGTTGTTAAGGTGGGGGGGACGATCGCGCTAGATGCTGGGCCGAGCGTGTCGGCGCGTGCGATGGAGAGGCTGGCGGCGCGAGCGAATTTGGAGTTGGTTGGGACTGCGGGAAGCGTGCCTTTAGATCCAAGGCCGAAGTTATTGTTCAAACACAAATTAAGTCAGGGGTGAGTGGGGGTAGGTGGGGGCTAAGTCAGGTGTAAGTGGGGTGTACAGCCAGCGAGCGCATAGGTATCAAGTTGTGATATGTGCGTGCCGATCTACCTTGGGAAGCTGCAGACGTTTGGGGCTTTAGGTTGTGCATATTCAGGGTTGAGTGGCCTTAGCGCGGAGTCAATTCGACCCGGGGGCTCTTCTCGTATTAAATCCTTGACGTAAAGCGCGTGAGCTATGTATGCTACGGCGATAATGTTACGTAAATATGCAGTCAATACAACTAGTCAGTGTAACTAGTTAGTACAACCAGTCAGTACAGCAATCAGTGTGGCTAGTCGGCAAGACCAGGCAACAGGATGCGTAGGCAAAGGTATCTGCTGCTTGCGTGTCGTACTCTTATTCGATTGCACACGGTATTTTTGGCAGATATACCAATTGACTTGCAATGGTCGCAGCTTAACAGTCTCTTGACGAAGGGAGCATGGGGAATTGAATCCTTGGTGGCGACGGTTTGTGGCGTAAGTGTTATTAATTGTATTTTGCCGCACACTCATATGCTCTTTACTGAACCAAATCAATTCAACAATTCGGCAACGATCACTCGATCAATCGCGTGGAAAGCACTCTGCGAAGATAGTGGTTGCGCAGTTGCGCTGCATACGTCCAAGGGCGTGATCCTCGCGATGAATTTGATGTATTGTGTACAACTTCGGTTAACACCGGATGCCGTTGTTGGGAGGTCTGTCTTTGAGTTGTACCCAAGTGAGATGCATCGCCAATTTGATAAATGGCTGCGGGCAATCGCGGAAACGCATGCTGCGGGTCTGACTAAATCGCAGGTGATGCAGTACGTCGTTCGTGGTCGGCATTGGACGGCACGAGGACGTGCGGCAGTGTTAGACGACGGCGAAGTTGGGTTTATTTCGTCCAAATCGATCGCGACCGAGCCTACGCCTTTGGATGTGTTGCTCGCGCGGATTCAGGTGCTGAACGATCGCGCTCGTGCGCTGGATGATTTGGCGCATTTGAGTGATCGCGAGCTTGAGGTGGCGATGTTGATCGCCGCGGGGCATAGCGATAGTGATATTGCGCTGGATATTTCGCGGAGTTTGCGGACGGTGCACGCGCATCGAAGAGTGCTTGGGCGAAAGTTGGGTGTGGACCGCCGACATGAGATCGTGCGCCAGTTCGCGTCGCGTGGCTTGATCGCGCTGATGGCTTGATCGCGCTGATGGCTTGACCGCGCTGATGGCTTGATCGCGCTGATGGCTTGATCGCGGTGGTGGCTGATTAGACTGGTGGCGTCTGGCGCAAGACTGATAAGGCACAAAAGAAATCAGGCAGAAGCAATACGCATTAGGTCTTAAAGGGGGGCACGAGCGGGTTATGAGCAGGTCACGGGTTACTCACGGCTTTGTCCCTGCAAGATACCAGCAATGAAAAGCTGCGTAAGGGAAAATACTTACTGACAAAATATGGAACCGCATTGGGGCATATCTCGAAAGACAGAGAGCTCGACCGCGTGTGCGCGGCGGCAACAGACATGGGCTAACGCCCTACTAGTAAGAGGGAAAGACATGAAGATTCGCACTCGTGCCGCATTCGCGGCGGGCTCGTTCGTGGCCATAGCCGCGGCCCCATTGGCTGCCCAGGCAGGGGTCCTCGACACCTGGAATTTGCTGGTCTTTGGCGATCACCAGATTTCGAGCAATGTTGAAGGCAGAGTCTTGGTTCGTGGGAATCTGACGGGCACGGGCGATGTCGGCACGCGCTTGACGCCTTCGGGAAATTTCGTTGGACAAGACACGCTGCTTGTTGGTGGCAATATCAACGTCGGCAACATCCAGCTTCAGGCTGGCAACCTCAGGCGCACGGGCACGCGCACGGGGAACATCAACTTCAATGGCGGCGGATCGGACATTGTCAACGCGTCGGCGCTAGCGACCGCAAATTCGGCTCATACCGAGGTCATCGGGATCTCCAACTTTCTCGCCTCACAAACCGCGACCAACACGGTAAATATACCTGGCGGGCAGCCTGCGGGCTTGACGATCAACGCCACGCCAAGGCCTGACGGCGTCGCGATCATTTCGATTCCGGGCGGGATCTTTTCGAGCGGGAACGTGCAGAGCTTGAACCTCAACTTCAATGGTGCGACTTCGGTCATCTTCAACGTGTCGGGCACGAGCGTGAACTTTACTGGCGCGAACTTTGTTGGCCAGCTTGCGAATGCCAGCAACGCGTCGAGGATCCTGTGGAACTTTAACGCCGCGACGACCATTAACGTGCAGCGGCAACTCACCGGCGCGTTCATCGCGGTAAATGCCAACGTCACGAATACGTCAACGATCATCGGTACGACGGCGGTCAACAACTTCACGCAAAATGGGCAGGTTCATGTCCCGTTGTACACCGGGTACATTCCGGCTCCTGGCGCTGTTGGGCTGCTTGGGTTGGCGGGGCTGATGGTTGGACCGATCGGCGGCCGCCGCCGTCGGTAATAAAATGTGTGCGTATAAATATTGCAAGACCGGGGCCTTTGGGCCTCGGTTTTTTGTTGTGCGAACGATCTTGTCTCTGGTCAAGCCGATGGCTATGCAAAGGCGTTAGTGTGTCGCGTGCGGATCAAGCCCGACGGCAGCGTCGGCGGGAAGGATGATGCGGAAGATTGCGCCGTGGCCTTCGTCGGATTCGAGGAAGAGTTTACCATGGTGTTCTTCGACGATTCGGCGTGCGACGGCGAGGCCCAGGCCGGTGCCTTTGATGCCTTTGGTGGTGTTGAAAGGTTGGAAGACCCAGGGTTGCTTGCTTCGCGGGATTCCCGGGCCGTTGTCGATGACAGAGATTTCGAGGAGAGGTTTGATGTCGCTTGGAGAGCTTGCGCCCGATGCGTGGCCCATGAGGTGCATGAGGTGCGGGATCTTGCCCATAGGCCAATATTGAGCCTTGACGGTGACTGCGCCGCGCGCGGGCGGGGCGGCTTCGACTGCGTTGGTGATGAGGTTCATGAGCGCCTGGTGCAACAGAGCCGAATCAACGCAGATTGGTGGCAATTCGGCGTCGGCATCGACGATTAAGGCGACTTGGCGCTGCACGCAGAGAGCTTCGAGGAGTAAGGCGCAGTCGTCCAGAAGAGGCGCAATTGGGGTCATTGCGGGCTCGACCACGCGTTGGCGTGAGAAGGCGAGCATGTTCATGGTGAGGGCGATGATGCGGTCGAGGTTGCGTTTGAGGATGGGCCAGCCATCTTTGGCGGTTTTGAGGTCGGACTTTTTCAGGCCGATCTCGACGACGTCGGCGCCGCCACGCAAGCCTTGGAGGATATTTTTGATGGAGTGGGAAAGGGTCGCGACGGTTTCGCCCATGACCGCGAGTCGCTCGGATTGCAAGGCTTGTTGGTAGAGCTCGGCGTTGGCCAGCGCGAGAGCGGCGTGGGCGGCAATAGCGTTCAAGAGCGCGAGCTGGTCTTGCGTGAAGGTGTAATTGTTGATGGATGAGTCGATGTAGATTGCGCCAAAGGTACGGTCGCGGAAGCGGATGGGAGCGCACAATGCGCTACGGATGTGCAGGCGTTGGACGCTGTCGCCTTTGGCAAAGCGAGGATCGCTCATGGCATTGCTGGAGAGGACACCTTCGCCGGTGCGGATGGCGTGTTGAAGAATGGTTCGGCTGAGGTTGATATTGGCTTCGTTGGAGTCCAGCGGCGCGACACGATATTTGATGGCGACAGGCAAGAGCTGGGCGTCGGAGGGAATCGGTTGCCCAGGTTCGGGCGTGGGGTCAAAGAGCATGACGCAGCCACGATCAGGAGAGAATTCGGCGAAGGCGAGCCCGAGTACGGCGCGAAGAAGATCGGCTTTGTCGAGGGCTCGCTCGGCGAGGATTGAGGTGAGTTTGTAGATAACCTTGAGGTGTTCAGCCGCGGCGGCTTGCGGGTCTTGCACGGCGAGGATGAGCGAGTCTTCGTTTGGGTTGGAGGATTGGCCTAGATTGTGAGGCAAAGAGAGCGTGCGTTCGACGGTGGCTTCGATTGCGCTTGGGCCGAGGATGCGGACGATATCCGGATCGCGTGAGTCAGTTGCGCCGAAGACAAAGAGAGTTTGGCCGGTGCGAACCTGGTCGCCCGGGCGAAGGCGGAGCCGCTCGTAGATGCGGACGCCATTGACGTAAGTGCCGTTCTGGGATTCGAGGTCGCGGATGAACCAGACACCAGCGTCGGGTGTGAGTTCGGCGTGGCGGCGAGAGACGGAAATATCATTGAGGGGGAGGGCTTCGGTGGAACGGCCGATGAGTTGAGGCTCATGGTCGGGAAGCTCGAATTTGCGGCCTTTGTCGGGGCCTTGGAGGACGGTGAGGATGAGCACAAAAGATGGTACGACGCGCTCGGCGCGAGGGTTTCGAGAAGTAGAGGCGAGGGGAGCGTGCGTACGCTGGTGGTATGGCCAAGCGTGCACCGAATCGAGATTCGTCGGGCGAAGATGCGCCGCTGCTGGGCGGGTTTCAGACTGGTTTCTTTGGTGATGAGCCGGTTACGAAAAAGCCTGTGCTCGCCGAGAAGCTCGCTTCAAGTGGCAAGGTGAGCAAGCTCGCGAAAGAAGGCCAGGCATCTAAGGAAGGCAAGCCTGCAAAGGGCGCGATGATCGCGAAGCAATCGCCCGAGAACGTGGCGCCAGTTCAAGAGATTCGCGTTGGCAAGGTGGAACGGTCGGCGGCGAAACCTGCTCCCAAACCTGCTGCGAAGGCTGATGCCAAAGCAGGGGGTAAGGCTGGCGGTAAAGGCGGGAGCAAGTCTGGTTCGCGATCGCCCAACGCGCTAGATCGCTTCGTTGTGTTGTGTGGCAGCGAAGAGTTTTTACGTGCGTTGCACACCAAAGCATTGAAAGAAGCGCTCGCGGCGGCGTATGGCGAGATTGATGTTGCGCGTTTTGATGGGCTTTCGTGCACGCCTGCGGAGATTTTGGATGAGTGCCGAAGCTTTGGGTTGATCGCAAGGCACAAGCTGGTAGTTGTGGACGACGCGGACGAAATTGTGAAAGAGGTCAATCGCCCGATCTTTGAGCGATACGCGCACTCGCTCGCACAGCAAGACCCGGCGGACGTGGGCGCGACGTTGCTGTTTCGGTGTGGAGTGTGGCGCGCGGGCAAGCTGGACCAATTGATTTGTGAGGTTGGCGTGGTGCTGGCTTGTGAGGCGTTGAAGGAGCCACAGGCAATTGGATGGGCAACGGTTCGCGCTGCGAAGCGATATTTCGCGACGTTTGGGGCTGGGGCTGCGGAGATGTTGGTAGAGCGGGTGGGAACAGATATGGGAAGGCTCGATGGCGAGATCGCTAAGTTGAGTGCAGTGGCGCTCGGAGATGCGCTTGCGAAAGAGAAGAAGGGAACGGCGGGGAATGCCGCAATGAGCGATGCAGGAGCGTTGACTGCCGAGCAGGTGCCAAGTGCCGAGGCGTGCGTGATCTCGCGCGAGATGATCGCCAAGTGGGTTGGGCTCTCGCGCGAGGAAGACGCGTGGACGATTCAGAGTGCGCTACTTAACGCGACGCCCGGGCAATCGGTGGCGTTTTTGCGAGAGTTGTTGGATGTGTCGCGCGAGCCAGCGGTGAAGGTGGCGTATTCGGTGACAGATCTGGCGCGGAAGGTGAACGCCGCGACCAGCGCGACCAAGGCGGGCTTGAATCCAAATGAAATCGCGTCGAAGCTTCGGCTGTGGGGGCCGGCGAAGGATGGGGTGATGCACGCTGCTGCGCGCGTAAGCCCGGCAGCGACACTCAAGGCGTATCGCGCGTGCGTGAATATGGACAAGCGAAGCAAGAGCGGATTCTGTGGCATCGACGAAGGGCTGGAACGGATGGTGCTGCAGGTGAGCACGATGCTCAATAGCAAGAATTGAACGACAAGAGCGAATCGCGAATAGTTGTTTGTCGTTTGTCGTTTGCCGCACGCGAAGCGTTTACTCAGCCACGCGCGACTTGATGTTGTCGAGCACGTTCATGAAGTTGATGTAGCTGTCGTATGGCGAGTCGTATGGGTTGAAGTACGTGTGCACCGCGCCGTCGGCGAAGTATTTGGTGCACATGTAGTAGAAGTGGTCGGAGGTGGTGAGCTTGCGCCAATCGCTCAGGAGCGCGTCAGCCGTCGCGATCGCGACGCCACTGCCCGCGGCTTTGGTGCGGATGACCTTGGCAAAGACTAACGGCTCGAGGGCGGCGATCTCTTCGAGCGCGTGGGTTTGCATGTCGTTGCCTAGCCAAGCTGAAGTATCGCGCTCGGTGTCGGCCCAAGAGGTTGGCGTTGAGACATTGAAGGGTTTGAGAGGCGAGGTCGCACTAGCCATATGCAAGGCTTGGCTCGGCGTGAGGAATATGTCCTGAGCGGTAGAAGAGTTGCCAGCGGAGAGGTTGCCAGCGGACAGATTGGCAGCGGAGCTGGACAACATTCGCGCGTACACGAGTGCATCGGGCAAACCAGCGAAGAAATCAAAGATGCCTGTTTCGGCCCACTGGTGCTCGCCGATGGTTTCGTAGTCCATGCAGAGGGTGATGATGTTGGCGGGTTCGGTCGCGATCCACGACGCAAACTTTGCGGGTGTGAGCGGCCAATGGCTCCAGGAGCGATTCGAGAATCGAAAGCCGATATCGTCGCTGAGGCGGTAATGCCTAGGCAGAACCATGAAGGGCGCACCATCGCGGCCTGTCAGCGCAGAGCCATCGGGCGCGATGGCGGCGTAGATGCGCTGTGTGTCGTTTTCGTGTATGTGCGTGTCGGTGCCTTCGGCGAGCACGCCGATAAAGCGTGGGTTGCCTGTATGTTGGGTTTGAGGTTGGGTTTGAGGTTGGGTTTGAGAAGAAGGAAGTTTGGACAGTTGCTGCGCGATGGCATTGGAATAAATCAACTCGGTGTTTCGGCACACCAACGGCTCAATCCCAAAGACGTGCTGGAGCTTGCGAGCGTGGGCTTCAACCTGGCGAGCGAATTCGTCGGGGCTAAACAGAGCGGCGAGGGAATGGTGCGAAGTTTCGCAGACCAACTCGCAGCAGCCGGTTTTGACAAGTTCTTGCAGGGTTTCGATGACGTCGGGGGCCCAGCGTTCGAGTTGTTCGAGTGCGGTGCCGGAGATCGCGTAGGCAAGGCGGAAGAGGCCATTGTGTTTGCGTGCAAGGTCAAGCATGAGCCGGGTGGCGGGTCGATAGCACTTGTCGGCGACCTTGCGCAGGATTTCCGCGTTCTTTACGTCGTCAAAGTATAAAGGCTCGGTGTCAAAGACCGAATACTTCCGCAGACGAAAGGGCTGATGGATCTGGAAGATCAAGACGACGCTGGGCATCGCGGAGTGTATGGACGGAGGGTGGCGCGATTTGGGCGGGTGCGAGATCAGTACTTCGGAGTTTCTGCTTTGACTGGAATTGTTTAGCTTGATGCGAGTGTGAAGTACGAGATTGCTGAATCTCGCGTACACAGGATGGACATCGAAGAAGCGCTTACGATATCGGCTGGGGAATTTCATCGTCGTCGATGAGTCGGAGTATGGCTCGTGCTGCCCAATCGCGGTCGCGTTTCTTTCCTGTGATCTCCGCGATTATGCCATAGCGTTCGAGTGTCGCAAGATCTTTGTAGACTTGTGAAATATCGACGTTCAGCACATCCTTTGCTTCGCTCGCATTTACGACCGGTGTGTGAAAGAGATGATCGACAAGCAATTGGAGTCGCGGCGACTCGCTGTTTGTGACCAGCACTCGATTAAAGTGTTCACGAAGTTCGACGAGGCGTTCTGTTCGGATTACCGCGTCTGCTGCTTGGGTAGAGATTGCTTCGAGCATAAATCGAATGAATGGCGTCCAATCGCCGTGCGTGCTGACACGCAGAAGGCCGTCGTTGTATGCGGCTTTATTGCGATAGATGTACGCCGACAGATAGACAACGGGATGGCTCACCAAACGATTTGAAACCAAAGAACGAGAGATAATTACTCTTCCGATTCGGCCGTTTCCATCGCGAAATGGATGGATCGCCTCAAACTGATAATGCATGATTGCGATTGCGATCAATGGGTGGATCTCGCCAAAGGGCGAATTGGCAAATCGCTCAAAGTCTGAAAGGCATCGAATCAGTGTTTCGCCCGGCGGAGGAGGTACAAACCGTGCGCGTCTCGGATCATCGCCACTTTGACCTATGACGACCTGGATATCGCGGAATGAACCTGGGCGCGCGTCTGGTTCTCCTGGCCCGCGATCCACACCCGTGAGAAGAATCTCGTGCATTTCACGTATTAGCCTGGTCGAAAGCGGTAGCTTTGACGCAATGCCATACTCTAGCGCGCGGACATAGTTCCATGCTTCTCGCCCACGATCGCGCACGTCTCCTTCGCCACGGTTCATACTTGCGAGGAACATATCGACGGCTGTCGTGTAAATGTTCTCTACCGCTGATGAGAGTTTGGCTTCGCGGAGCCAGAGTGCACGCACAAGCGGAGTGGCTCGGCCGTGGCTTTTATGGAGGCCATCGAGACGACCCAACTGGTTCATCGTGTCAGCAATAAGATCAAAGGCTTCGTACTTGAGCGTCTTCCAATCCAAAGTTGGTGGCAATGGGTTTGGTACAAAGGCCCACGCCGAAACGGGGCGAAGTAGCGGCACGCCATTCTCGATGGCTCGCATGTTCAGGTTGACGGGGACTAAAGTACCAGATGAGTTAGGGGTAAATTCGGCCTGTTCCATGGTGGGACAATAGTAGGACAGAAGCTCGCTATTTGTCAAAATTGGACTATTGGCAAATAGCGGCTGCTTATACTGTTCAGCATACTAATACCGTATCAATAGCCAGAAACCAATAGAAAGCATGGGGTGGCATAGTGAATCACTACCAGATATAGATGTAACTAGGCTGAGACCCCCTACTCCTCGTCCCTGCCTGTGTTTCGCCGCTTCTGCCAGGTCTTTTTCTCGACCTTTTCCAAGGCGATCCCGGAGACACGGATCATGCCTTCGCCTAACTGAGCGAGTAATTCATTAAAGAGTTCAGGCTTTGGTGTGAGCCGGAATCGCGCGTCGCACGCCATCACGGCGACCTGATCGCTTGTGCCGATGACCAGCTCGACTGGGAACTTGGGCTCGATAAGATCGCCCCTGCCTCCTTTAGGTGTGCTGGTGAAGCCCTTGCTATTGCCAGAACCAGACCCATTGCCAGGCACGTGGCCAGACCCTTGGTCAGACCCTTGGCCAGACCCTTGGCCAGTGCTCGTTCCAGTCACGCCACTCTGGTCAGTTGCGGTGCGCGTTAAAATACTCGCGACACGGGCTAAGCGGTTTGGCGCGTCGCCATTCAAGCGATTCTCATCAAAGAAAAGCCGCACGCGGCCGGGCTCCAAGGGCACGCCATCGATGGGCGCGACGCGATCGATGATGACCTGCGGATCGCCACGCTTGAGATCGATGGTGCCGAGGATGAAGACGACTTTTTCGGCTTCGGCCTGGTGCGCATATTTGGAGTAG
>JBBRGG010000091.1:0-12875 GCA_038240875.1 Phycisphaerales bacterium
TCCAATTGGTACGGACGCATCCACTATGAACGAACGCGCCGCTTCCACCTCAGCCCCCACTTCAGCCCCCACTTCAGCCCCCACCTCAGCTTCCGCCGCAGCTTCCAACGGCCCCAAGGCCGCGGACCTTCTTCCTGCTACGACCCTCGTCGAGTGGCTTCGTGCCATGCTTCTTATTCGTGAGTTTGAGAACCGTTGCGGGCAGGCGTACCAGCAAGCCAAAATCGGCGGCTTCTGCCACCTGTACACCGGCCAGGAAGCCGCAGCCATCGGCACCATCCGCGCCCTCAACCACGACGACCCCGTCATCACCGCTTATCGCGACCACGGCCACGCCCTGGCTCGCGGCATGGATCCTGGCGCGTGCATGGCGGAAATGTTCGGCAAGTCCACCGGCTGCGCCAAAGGCAAGGGCGGCTCGATGCACATGTTTGACCGCCCCAACTGGCTCTTCGGCGGCCATGGAATCGTTGGCGCTCAAACCCCCGTGGGTGTCGGCCTTGCTTTCGCCGCTCGCTACGAGTGGGAAGTTCTGGGCTGTTCTGTCAACCACCCCAATGGCCGCCCCGCCAACCTCTCCGACAAAATCCCCGCCAAAAAGAAGGTCTCTCTTGCATATCTAGGCGACGGCGCGCTCAACCAAGGCGCGCTTCACGAAGCGATGAACCTTGCTGGCTTGTGGGACATTCCCTGCATCTTCGTCGTTGAAAACAACGGCTATTCCATGGGCACCTCAATCGCTCGTGGTACGACCATGGCGCACGACCTTCGCGCCAAGGGTGCAGCCTATGGCATCCGTTCTGAAATCATCGAAGGCTTCGATGTGGTCAACCTTTACAACCACTTCAAGCCTTTGGTTGATTGGTGCCGCGAAAATCAAAAACCCGCCTTCGTCGATCTTAAAACCTACCGCTACCTGGGCCACTCCATGTCCGACCCGCAGAAGTACCGCACCAAGGAAGAAGTCGAAGAGTTCAAGTCCAAGGATTCAATCGACAGCTTCGCTTCGTACCTCTTGACGCAGCGTCGTGGCGAAGATGGCAAGCCCGCTCTCAGCGAAGGCCGCTTCATGGAGCTTCAAGCCGACGTCCGCGATGTGGTCAAGCATGCGATGGAATTCGCCGAAAGCTCGCCGATTCCTGATGCTGCTGCCGAACTGCACAGCGACGTGCTTCTCAACCCGATGCGCAACATGAGCCCCTCGTGCGATTACGTCCATGGCGTCAAGAACCCGCTGCTGTAATCGGGCATCCAAACACTCATGCTTCGCAACGTTCTCCATAGCAAAATCCACCGCGCCAAAGTCACTGGCGCGTTCCCTGATTACATCGGCTCGATCACCATCGACCGTCTGTTAATCGAAGCCTGTGGCATGCGCGCCAGCGACCATGTCTGCGTCGCCAATTGCCGCAGCGGCGACCGCCTCGAAACATACATCTTCGAGGGCGAACCTGGCTCGGGTAAGATCGAGCTCAATGGCGCTGCTGCTCACCTCTTTGAGATCGGCGACGACGTGATCATCATGCACTACGCGCTGATGACTGACGCTGAGTACAACGCTCATAGGCCCGCCGTGGTTTTGATGCGTGAGAAAAACGTACTAGACAAAGTCATTCAATACGAGCCGACGATCTACACCTTTCCCAAGCCTGCTCTCCAGCGCTGAGCCGCGTAGGCTTAAAATCGGGATAGTTGCGTATATTGCGAACCTACTTCGCCCCTCGCCTTCAACGCATCAAAAAAAAATCTGAAGCCGATACCAGGCAAACACTTAGACGAGTATCCAAAGATTCTCGTTTCACAACCGCAACCGGGTAATACCTGCACAGGTATATCTGTGCATGGGGACTGAAACTCGTGGGAATATCAATCGTCGAATGCCTCGGCTAACCGTGGTATCGCTTGTAGCTGCGGCACTGTACTTGGCTGTTGCGATGATCGCGCCCAAGGCTGAAGCCGCAGGGACCAACTCGCCCGCACAACGCATGGCTGCCTATCGCTCATCGGAACTGCGCACTACAGATCTGCGCAAGCCCATACGGCAAACCTTTACGAGTAAAATCGCTACGAACTCCAAGTATCTACCTTTGACGCAACGGCCCCTCGCAACTTCGGCGATCCGCCGACAAGTCGCTTCTACAGTTGTCCGAGCCGCAACGCCCCTCGGCCCATGGGTGCCCGGCTCTGCCTTGCCTTCTCGCCGCAATACCGATTCGGTCATCACCGCCGAACAAGCCGCACAAAGCGCCGCCAACGGCACGACCGATGAGCTGCCGCCATTGGGCCGTGTGTGGGACCCAAATCGCGAAACGTATGACCAGTGGTGGAACCGTGTGATCGCGGGAACAAGTGCCGACCCGAGAATCCAAAGCAACTCCGGTGGCGGTACCGGCGGTTCAACAAGTGGCGGTTCAACAAGTGGCGGTTCAACAGGTGGTGGTTCAACAGGCGGGACACGTGGTTCTTCTGGTAGTAACTCTTCTAGTAATACAGGTGGCAATCAAAACGTCGCGCCCGGTGGCATGATTCGTGGCCGCATCTTCCTGCCCGATGGCGTCACGCCCGGCGTTGGGTTTACAGTGTTCACTGGGCCTTGGTATCTCAACCCGCCGTTTACCTTTCCACTGCCAGGAGCCATGAGCGACTCACAGGGATTGTTTGAAATCAACACTCCGGTCTCGGGTTTGTGGTTTGTATCTATCTTCAAGGAGACACCTATCAACCTACCCCGTTACACATACTTGGACTGGGAATACATCGTTGTTCCAAACCAAGGTATGGCGAATGTTACGTTGGTATCGCGCCTCGGTGGCGGATTTCGACGCTGAACGCAAGACTTGTTTCCTATCGACTTTATTCAACTTGCTCTCTCTGAACGTCCGGCACGTGAATGGTCACGTGTCGGATGTTTGCTTCTCTATTCCACATTGCCATATCGGTCATAATCGCGTCGATCTTGGTGCTGGGTTCGCCCATTCTCGATTGGTCCTGCCCCCCATAAGCCCTGCCCTTCTCAGCTTCCCGATTCGCAATTTACGTTTCCTTCCCCTTCCACTGGCCATTTGTACGCCAATTATTGCGTATGACCGACGAAGCACATGAAGGCTCATCATCAAGGCGTCTATCAACCTGGGCGATTGCGGGGCTGGGGTTGGCCGTTATGGTCATGCTCTTTGGGCTTGGCTCAACGCTCTTCCCGCACGATGGCGGATCGGTCCTCGCGCCCACAGGCTCTTCACCTAGCGGCATCGCCTCCGGCTTTGCTCCCAGCACTACCAACCCCAGTTCAACCAACCCCGGCACTCATAATCCAAGCACTTCGGCATCAGCCGCCGGCTCAGGCGAGTCGCAGTGGGGGTATTGGGGCGCGCCAACCTTTCGCTTGGGCTTCAGCTTCGTCGTCGCCTATCTCGCGGCGTACGCCGTCCGCTTTATCTTCAAGACTGCCATGCTCGGTGCTGGCTTTGCCATCTTGCTTCTCGTCGGCTTGCAAGCCGCGGGGATAATCGACATCCACTGGAACATCATCGAGACCAAAGGTGGCACCGCTGCCTCATGGCTTAAGGATCAAACCCAGACCGTCGAAGCATTTTTGAAGGGCTACCTGCCTGGCGCTGGCGCCGCCTCTGTTGGCTTTATCGCGGGGTTGCGCTCGCGTTAAGAAACGCGAGTTATGAGTCCTTGGCGTAAGCAGGTCTAATGCGCGTTTACGTAGGGCCGTCGCCCATCTGCTGGATGAATATGTTGGCCTCGGCGATCGACGTTTCCATTTCCGCGATCAGCCGCTGCACGTCGGACTCAACCTTGCCCACTGTGTCTTGAAGCGAAGCAATCGCTCGCGCGTTAAGGTTGTGCTTTAAGAAAAGCACTTGATCTTTAAACGCGGCGAGTACTGGGTCCATCTTGCTTTCCGCCGCCCGCATCGCGCTGATGAGCTTGTCATACTGCCTTTGTGTGTCGTCGAGTTGGCGTTCGCTGCTGCGACGAAGCTCCGGGCTCGAATACTGCGACAGTTCGGCATTCCATTCCTTGAACAACGCTTGCGCCACGCGATCAACACTGGTCACCTGCCCACGCACATCGCTCGCGGCGGACTCGCTTCGCTCGTATTCTCGCTTGAGCTTGCCATAGCGCGATTCCAACTCCGCAACCGACGGGTTCTTTCCTGTTTCTGTAACGGACAAAAACTCAGCGAGCGCACTCTCAAACTGCTTTTTAGCTTCTTGCTGCTCGTCGCGCGCGTCCTTGACTTTGTCCACAAGCTGCTCGCGCTTGGCGTACCCAAACTGTTCCTTGATCGCGATCCCTGTGCTCGCGCACCCGGTAAGCGGCGCCGTAATCCATGCCAGCATCATGGTCAGCGCGATCGCGCGAGTAACCGTACTCGAACGCGGCGCACGAATCGTGAGAATGTTCATCGAAGAAGTTATGAAAGTAGTGAATGCGGGCATGCAATCCTCTCAAGGCGAACGCCTACGGATAAATCTTGAATCACGTCGCAGCTAATCGAAATCTGAAGCATCTGCGTTCGTTTGCTGAGCGTAGCCGCATCGTTGCGTCGAAATTCAACGTTGATCCGATCAAGCATTCGTCCTTCACTACACAAACCCGCGACTCTTGCGTACCTTCCCGCATGAGTGATCCAACTCCCGTCATCGTGGCGACTGTTTTGGGCGCTAGCGAACCCGCAGTCGGCGCGCAACCTTTCTCGAATATGACTGCCTGGGGATTGCTACTTCTTGCTGGCTTGCTAGAAATTGTTTGGGCCATTGGCCTCAAATATTCGCAAGGCTTTACCAAACTCGTTCCCACCACGATCTCCATCATCGGGCTGATTGCTTCGTTTGTCATTCTCGCGCAAGCTGTTCGCGTACTGCCCATCAGTGTCGCATATGCCGCCTGGACCGGCATCGGCGCAACCGGCGTCGCGATCATCGGCATGATTATTTATAAAGAACCCGCTTCCGCCGCGCGGATCGCATGCCTCATGCTCATTATCGCAGGAATGCTCGGTTTGAAGTACTTGACAATACCAGCCGTCAAACCCGACGCCAACACGCCCGTGCCTTTGCTTGATACGCAAACTCAATCTCGGAACTAGGCCTAGGAGCGAAATAGGTCAACTCTAGTCGAGCGCAGCGAACTAAACACGATCAAAGAACGTACGAAAGTCGAACGCAGATCGACATTTTGCAAGAAAGCTGGTAGAAACCTGCATGCTTATTTCTTTCGCGGTTGGATGCTGAGTATTCGCGACCAAAGATTGATAGTCTCGTTTACACGAGCCTGATAGCTAGGTACTTGATCAACGAACTTCGTCTTGCACCGCAAGTGGTTGTCAAACCCAACCATGCGGCGAGCGAACTGCACCTCTCCGAAAGGAGCTTTCATGTCTTCGGTTGCTTCACACTCGCAGTATGTCGTCCCAGGTGAATTTGCCTCGCCCACGCGAGACGCTGTGCGCCACGCTATTCGAAATGCCGAGGATTTGCGCAAGCGCATCCGCGACCTGACCAAGGCCGCAATCGTCGAACGCAAGCTCCCCATCGAATCTCTTTCGTCTCTCACGGGCGACACGATCCAAGGCGCAGCAGAAGCCTTGAGCGACGCAATTCCCACCTCGCGACAGAGCGCGATGCGTCAAGTACTTGATGGCCTCGCTGATGCCTATGCAGGTATGGCCGACGCCACCCGCGCCGGCCTCGAAGAAGCCCGCACCCGTGGCACGCGATTGAATCGTACCGAAGCCAAGCGACTTCGCCACGCGCTAGCCACACTCGAACAAAGCTTTCTCGATGCGACCCTGGGCAGCGCGCAGCGCCTCAGTGTTCAAGCGCGCCTCGACTTGGCAACTGTGCTTACACAAATGCGAGGGCACGGCACGACGATAACGCCCGCCGCCAAGCGCGCAATTGAAGCTGCCGAACGCCATTGGCCCGAACTCATGCAGGAAACCGTTAAGCTTGGCGCAGTTGTCGCAAAGTCCGCCGCTACCGGCTTTCTCATGGGCGCGAGCGGCTTTCTTGAAGGGATGGCCATGGCTCTCAAAGCCCCACGCGCCACGCCTATCGAACACATCGAACCACCTGTGGTTACAGTTCTTCGCAAAGGCAGCAAGCCAGCTACCAAGTCAGCCGCAAAGCCAACTTCAAAGCTGAACACAAAGACCAGCATGAAATCGGCGACAGCCAAGGCTGCTTCGAGGATCGCGAAGAAGCCAGCATCGAAGTCCGCGACGAAGCCCGCAGCAAAATCCGCAGTCAAACTAGCTCCAAAGCCAACTCCAAAGAAGTCAGCCAAGCCCATCGCCAAGCGAGCGGTTAAATCAAGTGGCAAGCCCGTTGCAGCGATCGCTCGTTCCAAGTCCAGATCTGGTGCCAAAGTCGGCGCACGTCGCTAAAATTATTCACTTCTGAAAATCTGGCTGCCTGGGACCTTCTCTCTCCGAGAAGGCTTTAGCTTAATTGCTCACCAATGTTGCGAACTTTATACAAGCGTGATGCATGTCTGACACCATATCAAGCGCAGGCTTTTAGCACGGATTTTGCGTAGATGCTAGACTCAGGTTCGTAATTCCAAGCATGTCCATTACGCTACCGCTGCGGAGAATGTCTTGGTAATTTCGTGTCGTCGCGCGTTCCGCAACACCTTACACCACGCCTCATCGCCTTGGATCAGTCGATACGACATCGGTGCGCGAAAGCCTAGCTCGGCAAGCCTTGCAAGCGATACAGGCTCATCGAGCAGCGCAACTTCGGTAAGCTCAAGCGCTGAACCAACTTCGCACCCCGCGAAGTACTGTTGATACGCCTCGCGCGAAACCCCGGCACATTCTTTGTACGTCCGCCACAACAGCTTCGGCGGCGCTTGGATGATTCGCCCGATATGGCACACAAGCCGAACCTCACGCACTGGCGTCGATACATACATCCAAGCGGCATATTGGGTAAATTGCATTGAAAAACGCCGCCGAAACTCCACACGCTTCTCGCCACGCTCGATCCGCTCGGCGTACACCGGCTTGATCGACATTACAATGTTGTGCATCGCGCTACTTGTCATGCATATCCCCAAATGCCAAACTGATCGCTCGCGCAGACGTGCGAGGTACCGACCCATACCACCAAGGCGAAGCGAGCATGCCGATGTTAAATCAACAAATGTGTTACGAGCGTCCGCGCAATCGCGACCCCTGTATCGACAAAAATCAGGCCTTGCATGCACACTCAATGAAACGGTCAAAACAAGCACACGGGTCGAGCCACATGTTGTAAATTTCATGTGTCTGCCGCGCCACATCGTTGAGGCGAATAGTCATTGCAGGGCACAAATCTGTGTACGAAAAGCCTTCACTTCGACGAAAATTATCAGCAATCACATGTAAAGGTTAACACGCGTGAATCCATCAAACTTGATCGCAAATCCCGCACGATTGCAAGAACTCACGAATCTGCAGCACCTGCTCGTTCGAGAAAAAAATCCTGCTCTTGGACGCGTTCAATGTCAATGACTTGGCATTAAGTTGAATCAGTATGAACCCACTTGAACAAGTTTCAACACTAGCTCCGAGCCGCGTGAAGAGTGTAGAAACTTCCTGCCTGGAAATGTTCGGTGCGATGGGGTGTGTAAACAGCATTACCAGAGTTGTTTCAATCGTCCGTGGCATTCAGATTTCTCCATCCGAATTATCTCCTTAAAAACACTAGGTAAAAATACTATTTCTTAAAAAATGCTCGCGGGTTCTGGATTGATATTCAACGAAACATAATCTATTCCGTCTAGAGGAAACAAGGCCCCAATTCGGTCATGGATATCCGAGAAATGCTCTGGATTCTTAAGCCGTGGTTACCGATTAGGTACAGAAGTGAATTTTGTCCTACAGGAGTGATCTGCAATGAGCCGGGATCAAGCTAATTCAATTGCGTCTAATACCAACATCGATCAACTTGCCGCGCGAGCGATGACGCGAATTCGCGCGAGCGTTGCTGTTGCCACCACGCTGGTTGTGTCTGCATGCATCCTGACGATGGGTCTGACCAATTCCACATTGGCAAACGCGCCAGATCACGGTGCAGACCACGCCGACGACCGTGGCTCGGATCATGCCCCAGCCAAATCTGTACCTACATCTGAACGCAAACTCGATATGCACGCACCTGCGACCCTTGTACGCGCCGCTTCTCCAAGTGCAAAGGCACCCGCCTCAACATCCGCCCCCGCCAATCCATCTGGCGCAAAGCGTCCTCCACAAAACAACACTCCCAATTCCTCATCGAATACACCTTCAAACAACTCGACCAACAACACTTCTTCCGCGAACTCTGCAAGCGCGACAAGCATAAACGCTTCCAGCCCTGAGCCCACGACCAACAGCGGCCCGATCAATGCAGATCAAGCCATGGCTCTGCTGGCTGAAGGTAACGCACGCTGGTTCGCCGACAAAGAACGCAACCCAAACACCTCGCCCGAGCGTCGCACCCAAGCGGCCAACGGCCAGACTCCCTTTGTCAGCGTCTTGACGTGTGCCGATTCGCGCATTCCCATCGAGCGGGTCTTTGATCGTGGCGTAGGCGACGTCTTTGTTGTTCGCGTTGCGGGCAACGTCGCCGGCGAGAGCGAAACAGGCACGCTCGAATATGGCGTGGGCCACCTTAAGACTCCTCTGCTAGTCGTCATGGGCCACACCAAGTGTGGCGCGGTTGCTGCTGCTGCGAGTGGCAAGCAACTTCATGGCGCGCTGGGTGGCTTGGTCAGACACATTCTTCCCGCTGTCGAACGCGCGAAGCAGCAGAAACCAGACGCTTCTCAGGAAGAAATTACCAGCCTAGCGATCCGCGAAAACGTTTGGCAGACAATCTACAACCTCTACAGCAAGAGCACCGAACTTCGCGAGAAGGCGGTCGCAGGCGACGTCCGCGTCGTCGGCGCGTTGTACGACATCGCAACGGGCAAGGTCGAGTGGATCGGCGAGCATCCATGGCAGCGCGAAATCATCTCCGCACTCGATGCTGCCAATCCTGCTGCCAATCCTTCAGGTGGTTCTGAAACCAAGTCTGTCGTTGCCGACGCCAACAACATGAAGAAGTCGTCGCCCGAATCCGCCGCTAAAGTCCAGCTTCCTTTTAACAAGTCCGCAATGAAAGCCGAGCCTAAGGGTTTGCCAAAGCTTGATCTTAAGGCTGGCAGCAAGCCAGAGCCCGCCGCCGATTCGCATGGTGACGCCCACGCCGACGCTGCCGATGATGCGCAGGCTCCCTCGAGCGGCGGCCACCCATAAACGCACCTCGTTTCACTTCTTCGCAATTAACTCAAACAAAGCCTGCTCGAAATACCGAAGGTCTTGGGTACCCTCTCTCTGCGAGAGGAGATTTGCTACTTTCTTTACTCGGCTTCGCCCATGTTTCAAGTGTGATTCGTGTTACGGCTTTTCCCCAGTCTCATTGAGTAATTTCACCGCAACAACTTCCGGCTTTGGCTCGCCTCGCAGATCGATGATCAAAGGCGATTGGCCAGCGTCTTTGCCACTTTCTTCACTGTGAAACTGCGTTGGCACAGGCCCGATATTTCGCGCGAGCAAAGCCGCTCGATACGAGAAAATATCAAATGCCAGCGAGCCCGCTGCGCTACTTAACATCGCGCTCGAAAACAAACGTGCGGCGTGAATCGGCCCGATCGCACGCGACACAGCCCGCGATGGATCTACCATCGCTCGAAGCAATACCAACGGATCAATCCCAACCCCCACAGGCCCCGCAGAATCACGTTGCGCGAATAAAGCCGCTGCGATCACCGGCGCCGATGCCTTGGACGTAGTGCTCGCGTTCTCGATGGAGTCGGCAGATGCAGATGGTGCAACAGCCACTTCGCACACGACCGCCGACACCGCGTGATCAGCGACCCGAGTGCCGACGTGTTCTGCTGCGTATGCAATTGCTTTGTGTGCGTCGGCGGAAGTTGCCAATCGCGCCGCTGAATTACTCGCGCTTGAAGTGTTTGATCCACTTCCATTTCCTTGTGGTGCGCCGTGATCTATTCGAGCAGGGAGAAGAATGTTGACACATGGCGCCAAGCCCTTGCCGCTGCCTTGACTGCCACTGCCTTTGCTACCACCACTCTTGCCACTACTCGCACGGTACACATCCGCCGCGAGCACCAGCGCATCGCAGACAGCGTCGATAGCTCGTTCGGATCTCACCGCGTCGGCGAAATCAGCCGCCGGTATCCAGAGGTCGATCCCCGCAAACAGCAGATCATGGCCATTGAGCACGCTCGCAAGCCCGCGCCGCGCCGAAGCATCAAGCTGCCTCGCGCGGATGCCATCACGCATGCCGTCGATGACCAACCCACGCACGCCAAGCGATGCCGCCCAGGCAATCGCGTCGCGTGGCGTAGACCCCCAAGGCGCATCAAGCCCGGGTACAAGGCCCGCAAGGGAAAGGACTCGGGTTGTGGGGAACGTCATCACCAGCGCATCATTGGCCTACAAATAGTCACTGGCCTTGAAACTGTCAGGCGATGTGGTTCAGGATACTTTAAGCGAAACGGCCTCTTACTTCCCGTCGTGGTGCTCGGGTCGTACTTCCACATCCTGCGCATCGAGTTACTTGGTAGCGCCTTTGGATGAGTCCTTGTTTGCAGGGGCTGCGTCCTTCCGCGTTGACGCGTTGCTGTACGGATCAGCAGGGGTGACTTCATTGAGTACAAGAATCTCGGTACGCTGGTTGGTCTGCGCTTCGCCTTGGGTGCGGGCGCGAGCTATCGCTGGTGCCGAATCTCCGCTGGAAACAAGGCGTATCTGCTCCCACGTCACGCCATTTTGAACAAGTTCGGTGCCCACGCTCCATGCGCGCTGGTACGCCAGGTCGCGTGCTTTCTTGTTGTCACGCCACGTTTCCCACTTGCTCGCGTGCCCGCGCACTTCAACCATCCAGCGCGTGCCAACGACCTTCTTTGAGATCTGCGCGATGGTCGCCCGCGCGTCCTCGCTCAGGAGCGATTCGCGCTCCTCAAACTGCACAAACCCGCCTTCGCCAGCCCAATCCGTCGGGCGAATTGATTGCACGTCCTGCATGTCGCCATCGGGCGAATCCGTATTCACGTTGCCACGCGATGCACGCGCACGCAAGCGACGGATCAAAGGCTGGTCCTCGGCAATCGCCGAATCCATTGATACAGGATTATGAAACGCCTCACGTACCGCGATTGCAACATCGGCGATGCGATCATCCGCTGTTTCACCGGCCGGACCATCCGACGAGCCCTTTGGCCCCATGTTCATCGCGAGCAGAATTACGAAGAAGCCCATCATTAATAGCACGTTGTCGGCGAACGAAACGATCCAGCCTTCTTCATGTTCATGCTCTTCGTGCAGATGTGGGTGGTGCTTCTTGTGCTTCTTGTGCTCGCCGTGGGCCTCGCCACCTGCGCCGCCGCCGCCGTCTTTTTGTTCGTGATCTGCCATGGTCGAAACTCCGCTCGAGTCTGTTGGTGGTGAGAAGCCCTTAACTCAGCTCTTTACGCCGCCTTGAGCTTGCTGCGGGTGATCGCAGGGACAAATGCCGCCATCTTGTCCAGCGTGCTACGTGGGTTCTCGCCCGCCTGAATCGAGAGGATGCCTTGAAGCACCAGCTCGCGCCGAAGGATCTCTTCGCCCGAGCGATACGCGAGCTTGTCGCCCATAGGCCCGGCGATGCAGTTTGCGAGCACCGTGCCGTACATCGTTGCGACGACCGCGACCGCCAACATGTAACCCATGATCGCAATATCGCCACCTAGGCTCTTGAACATACCGATCTGACCCATCAACGTCGCGACCAGACCAAGGCCCGGGCCATAGACCTTGATGATGTCGAAGAATTTCTTTCCGCTCTTGTGCCGATCCTGCATCGCCATGATCTCTAAACGCAACGTCGATTCGATGGTGTCAGGCTCCACGCCATCGACGGCCATCTTCAGCCCCGCCGCGAGAAATGGGTCATCAATCTTGGCGATCTCTGCCTCGAGCGCGAGGATGCCATCGCGTCGCGCTTTTTCCGCGAGCGTCGCCATGAAGTTAATTGTGTCCATCGTGGATTTGGATTTGTAAAACATGAACTTCTTTACATACCCAGGCACCATTTTGATGCGGTCAAAGGGCATCGCCATCAACACCGCGGCGATCGATCCCAAAATGACCATGTAAAAGCCTTTGGACGACCACAGCGACATCAAGTCGCCATTCGTGGCTTTAAAGCACACAAGCCCAACAACGCCCACCATCAAAAGAGTGCCGCTTATGCTTGCCTTGTCCATGTGGTCTAGCTCCGATGTTCCGTACAGAATGCCCGTAGGGAATCAACGGCAACATCGGAACAAACAGCACGCGCCTTGAACTCGTTTTGCCTGATAAAGCCAGTTTGCCCGATAAGGCGAAATAGGCCGATCAATCGATAGCCTGCGTTAAACGTCCTCCCAAAGTTACATGGTGCTCCAAGCACGCAGCTCTGAGTTGCGCGGCTTGAAAGTATGGAGTAGCACAAAAAGAAAAGAGCCATAAGGCGGACCTCAGGGCTCAGCAGAATCAATTGACTGATCGGCGTCGTAATCGAAGCTCAGCGACACGATGCCAGCGCGATCGTTGTTCGGGTCGTCAGCAGAGGCTGCAATTCGAGCCAAGGTCAAAATGATGATCTGTCCAGAAACCCATGTATTCACAGCTCCTTTAGCAGTGTCCCAAGTCTCAGCAGCTTTAGGGACGATCTGCTCGGCGAATTAGATAGTTCGATTGATCGAGCGCTTCAGCCGAGTTTCTTCCGATCGAGTTCACGCGCACGTTGCAACGGAAACGGTTCAACAGGCCCGTGGCCAACTGGTCACCTTGGCTAAAGCTGATGTCC
>JBBRGG010000092.1:0-12830 GCA_038240875.1 Phycisphaerales bacterium
GATCGCGCGGTGACGATGGCCGAACTCAAGACGACGCTTGTTCAGTTTGCGCGTGCGTACTTTGGTGAGGACGCACAGATCCGCCTTCGGCCTAGCTTTTTTCCGTTCACTGAGCCATCTGCCGAGCTGGACATGATGATCCGCCTTCGCCCCGATCAGCCAGCACGATGGATCGAGCTGGGCGGTTGTGGCATGGTCGATCCAGCGGTTTTCAAGGCGTGTGGAATCGATCCAGAAGAGTGGACCGGGTTTGCCTTTGGCTTTGGGATCGAACGCATCGCGATGGGCCGCTATGGCATCCCTGATATTCGCATGCTTTTCGAAAATGACGCACGGTTCTTGTCGCAGTTGTAAATCGAGCCACACACAAGACATAACGTACTACGCAAAGGGACATCACATGGCAAAGGTCAAGGCCGAAACATTACTTGCGGAATTAAATCGCCTGCGTAAGGATCTGGAAGAGGACACCAAAGACGTCGAATGGGTCACGCTGCACCACGCGTTTTGCTTTATCAGCTACAAGATGGGCGAGTTTCAAAAGTACATCGACGAGCAAGCGGCCAAGGGCGCGTTCGCTGATTTGGAATCGTGAAATAATGGTTGTGAGGACGCCACACGAATCAAATTCTCGCACAATTACTTGATCGGGTGCGCGATATCAATCGGGAGGTCGCCGGGTCCCTTTAAGGGATAGGTGTGCAGCGAAGCCTCACGCAATCGGGCGCGAAGGTCTAGGCGAAGCGAATCGATCTCGGCTTCGAGCCGGCGCAAAGCGGCGTCGGGCCCGTTTCGCATGAGCTCTTCCGGTGGGATCGGCTTTCCAAACGCGATATACACACGGCCGCCACGCGGGCGCGGGATCGTGCCTCGCGGCCAAGCGTCGTACGCACCTTCGATTGCGGCGGGTACCACCGGGCATGCGGCTTTCTTGACCATCAGCGCCACGCCACGCTTGAAGCGTGACATTGAGCCATCGGTTGAGCGGGTACCTTCGGGGAAGATCAGCACGGCTCTTCCTTCGCCCAGGCGCTGAAGAACTTGCTTGATAGCCTGGGTATCGCTTTCGTTTTCGCGGATAGGAATTGCATTGAGAGCACTGATGAGCCAGCCTAGCAGGCGATTTTTGAAGAGGCCAGCTCGCGCGAGATAGTCGATACGCCTAGGCGTGAACGCGCCAATAACCGGTGGGTCCAAGTATGACTGGTGGTTGCAAGCGATTAAAAGCGAGCCGGCTTTGGGAACGTTGCCCGCACCTAGAGCCCTAGGGCGCATGGTGAGGGTCCAAAAAACCATTAGCAAGAGCCGCACGAGGTTGTAGAAACAGATGCGCCAGAAGGCGTCGCGATTGGAGTTGGATGGGTCGGAGCCTTTAGACTTGGCATTTGAGTCGGCGTGGCTGGAATTGCTCCTGTTCCGTTCGCGCAGCGAATCGGAAATAGCAAGGTTGGTCAGGGGATTGGTGGCGGCGTCGCTCATCGGGATTCAGAATACGCGAGGTCGAGAAGAGCTTTGCTCGAGTTTTCGGGTGCAGATATATTTGATGTTAAAAATGGGTAGATTTTTGACGATATACTTTCCTGATCCTTTCTCGGCGTGGTGTGGTATGCTCTTGAGGCAGGAAAGCGATTCTGGATCGATCGTTTGAGTGAAAGGGAGATGTCATGCCAATTGCAGCAGTGGTCGGTGATAACGCGTTGCACGACTCGCCACATTGCCATGCCCCGATTCATCCTCCTGCACCTGTTCCTACACCGGTGCCACACCCACCGATCCCACATGCATTCATTCCGCCGGGAAGTCCGACCGTGAAACTTGGTGGCAAGCCAGCGCTACGAGTATCGGATATGACAAAGCCTTGTACGATACCGCCTTGTGTTCCGGCGGGCCCAGGAATGGTTGCGATGGGTTCGGCAACAGTCATGATCAACAACTTGCCAGCGGCACGCGTTGGCGACATGGTTGCGTTTGCTTCATGCGTCGCGCCGATTCCTAGCCCCACCGGCAAGATCCTGCCGCCGGGTGTGCCGACGGTCATGGTTGGTGGGTAAAGAAAAGCATTTGGAACTTGCTCAATTCATGGAGTCAGCGCGTGCGCATCAGCCACTTTGAGCGATTTGCCCCAAGGTGTCCGATCTGCGTCAATCAGGCTCGGCAGTCTGACCTCACGAACGCGGTGAGCTTTGACCCTGCGCGATTGCCGAGGCTTGTGTTGCATGAGGTCTATCACGCGGAAACCACGCTTGACTTGCATGAAATCATCGTGCATGGCGTGCTGCGGTGTGCCGAGCAATCGTGCCAGGCCGAGTTTCCGATCATCGATGGGATCCCCATCGTTCTTGCCAACGCACGCGAAACAATCGCATTCTCGGCGGGCGCGATCTTCAAACGCGCTGACCTCCCCGAACCTATCGAAGCAATGCTCGGTGATTGCCTCGGGTCAAGCACTGGGTTAGCAAATGGTGGTGGGAGTGTTGTTGGAGGTGGAAGTGGAGGAGGCGGAGCATGGTTCGACCGTGCAAGGTTGTACGCCGGGGCTTACGCGTCGGATCACTATGGCATGCAGATCGATCACGCAGAAGCCAGCTCGAAATCACAATCGAACGCGCAATGGAACGCGCAATCGAACGGATATACGAGCACGCTGAAATCAAGCACTTCGTATGGTGCTGCGGCTCGAATCATGGAACGCCTTGTTCACATGGCGGGCGGCTTTGGTGGGAGGCTTGTGCATGGCCAAGCTGTTGGAGCTGATACTCGAAGCTTCGCCATCGATGTTATCGATATTGGCTGCGCCACTGGTGGCGTCTGTCTGCGACTGGCTGAATTGCTTGGCGACGACTTGAGCGCGACAGCCAAACAACGCAACGCCGACGCGCTAGTGCTGGGTATCGACATCAACATCGGCATGCTTCGCATCGCGCAATGGGTCATCCGCACCGGGCTCGCCAAGTATCCGTTGCGGCGTGAGGGACTTGTCTACGACCATCAAGAAGTGCAGATCTCGCCGATGGCCCGGGCCCATGCGCATCGAGTAGATTTTTGGTGTTGCGACGCGCTCGCGCTGCCGATTGCGTCACGATCGGTCGCGGCGTGCGTCGCACTCAACACGCTTGATTCGGTCGCGAGCCCGGTTGGACTGCTCGCAGAGCTCGCGCGAGTGACGCAAACGAAAGGGCGCGTGCTTTTGGCAAGCCCGTTTGACTGGAACGCGAGCGTTACGCCCGTAGAAAATTGGCTGGGCGGGCACAGCCAGCGAGCCGAACACGCCGGTGAAAGCGCGCGAGTTTTGGCGATGCTGTTAAGCAACGGCGACGATTCAACGCGTGGTGTTGGCGTGCTAGCTCAACTGCGCGTGCTCGCTCGCGATGACATGGACTGGGCGGTTCGATTGCACGCACGCGCGACCACGATCTATAAGACGCACCTACTCGCGTGCGAGGTTGAGTGAGAAGTTTGTCGAGTCTTTCTGCCAAAGCTTGCTTGGAAGTTCACGCATTGTTTGGCATTTCAATATCGGGCTCACCCTTGACATCCCGGCCCTTAAGCACTTGAAAGGCTTTGATTGCACGAGCGCGTGAACTCGAAAGATCTACAAGAGGCGCGGGATAGTCAACCATTTGGCGAAGCAGCGAAGGAATCTCCCAAGGCTGATGGATCGCATCGCCTTCGAGGTCGCGCAGCTCGGGCACAAACTCGCGGATATACGCGCCATCAGGGTCAAACTTTGTACTCTGGCTGACGGGGTTGAAGACTCGAAAGTAGGGAGCGGCGTCGGTACCGGTGGATGCGGACCACTGCCAACCGCCGTTGTTGGAGGCGAGAAAGCCATCGACCAAGTGGCGCATAAAGTGTGCTTCGCCCAGACGCCAATTTAGAAACAGATTTTTCGTGAGGTACATGGCGACGATCATGCGGACGCGGTTGTGCATCCATCCGTCGCGAAGTAGTTGCCGCATCCCGGCATCAACAATCGGTACTCCGGTTTGGCCGCGGCACCACGCATCGAAATGACCTGCATTATCATTCCAGCGAATCGCTTCGGTGCTCTTTTGAAACGCCTTGCCCGTGCACACGCGCGGGAAGCCGATAGTGATATGGATATAGAATTCACGCCAGAGCAGCTCACTAATCCAGTGGATGACACCGGGAGCACCGGCATCGAGCGAGCCGGTACCAAGTGAAGTTTGGCTATTTTTCACAGGGTTCGCTTCGATTGCCGCGTTCAAGCATTGTCGACACGAGATCGCGCCCACCGTAAGATAAGGAGACATCGCGCTGGTTGCCGGTTTCGCGGGAAAGTCGCGCCCGTCCTTGTACGCGATGATGCGCTCGCGCGTGAACAATGCGAGTGCCTCTCGTGCGTGTGTTTCGCCCGCGGGCCAGCGCGATGGCGCAACGCTGCTCTCAAAGCCTGCGACAAGATCAGGAACTGGGTCCGCCTTAATCGGGCCGCCTTGTGCAAAGCTCGCGCGAGTGATCAAGGGCTTTGGCACGGGCACGCATGAAGGAATGCCATCGCGCAGCATCTTCGCGAACGACGCCTTCTTGAATGGCGTAAACACTGTGAAATACGTTCCCGAGCCCGTGCGCACACTTCCGGGTGGAGCAAAAACCTGATCGTCATACGCGAAGGTTTTGATGCCCAGCTTTGCGCAAAGGTCGATGGTTCGACTGTCGCGACCAGCTTCGTCGAGTTCGTACTCACGATTGAAAAAGAGCCCGTCGCAGCCGCAATCTTGCGCGACACGCAAGACTACTTCAGGCACATTACGAAATGTTTCCGCGTGCCCAATTCGCAGCGGTATGTTAAGTGCGAGCAGCGACGCCGAGAGCTTCTTGAGCGTCCGCACGATCATGTCGACCTTGCACGCGGCGTAGTCGTGCTGCTTCCATTGTCCCGGCGAAATGACAAAGAGCGCAACCGCACCAGCCGAAACGCTCTCGCGCGAAGATAGCGCGGCCGCACATGCGTTCGAGAGCGCGAGATTGTCGTGCGTGCGGAGATCGCTTCTAAACCAAATCAGTGGTCTCATGGCGAGCTTTCAGATTTGAAGAGTAAAGATGCCCAACGCTCCGCGGATGCTAAGCGTGTAAGATTACCGTGGCTTTGGTCGTTTAGCCGTCGCCTTCTTGGGAACTGCAATACGTCGAGCTGCCTCTTGTTTGGTCGCGTCAAAGAGCGTGTCAGAAAGCGTGTCAGAAAGCGTGTCATTGAGCGTGCTGGGTAAATGGCGAAGAGATGGCAGCTGCGTCGCGGGCACTAGTTTAGTTGAATAATCATCACGCGAGTGGTCAGTCTTTGGCGCACGCGGCGTATCGATATCGCCGATGCCCAGCTTGAGCCGGATTTTCGTTGCTGAAATGGTGATCTGCGTGACGGTTTCTTCGCCGAAGCGGTCGAGGTTCTTGATGATCTGGCCCATGCGCGGGTTCTTCTCGAAACGCGCACGATGCCGACGAAGAAAGTCCCAGTAAAGAACCGTAAAGGGACACGCACTTTCGCCATGCCTTTTCGCTGGTTCATAGCGACACTTCGTGCAGTAGTTGCTCATTCGCCCGATGTACGCCCCGCTCGCGGCGTATGGCTTTGTTCCTACCACCGACGTGCGCTTGCCTGTTCCATCCGCGTGCATCACCATGCCCAAGGTGTTGGGTAGCGTGACCCAATCAACGCCGTCGGCGTACATCGCAAGGTACCAATCACTGATCTCGCGCGGATGAACGCCCGCCATCAATGCAAAGTTTCCCGTAACCATAAGCCGTTGAATGTGATGCCCGTACGCGCGATCAACAACCTGCCCGATGCATGCATTCATACACGCCATATCGGTCTTACCAGTCCAGTAAAGATCTGGAAGCTTGCCAAACTGGCGCATCGAGTTGCGTTCTGCATATGTCGGCCCTTCAAGGTCGTAGATGCCGCGAATAAACTCACGCCAGCCGATGATCTGCCGAATAAATGCTTCGACCGATTGGAGCGGCGCGTTACCCTTCTCAAACGCATCAAGCGCAGCGGCGACGCACTCGCGTGGCGAGATCAGCTTCATGTTCAACATCGGCGAGAGCACCGAGTGATACACGAATGGCTCGTCCGTCCACATCGCATCTTCGTATGGCCCGAACAAAGGCAGTCGGTGAACGATAAAGTCTTGTAGTGCAACAAGCGCGTCGGCTCGTGTCACCGGCCAACCAAACGTTTCGCCCGCAGGCTCAACCCGGCCTGGTGCACGCGGAAAGCGCTCAGCAACAATCTTGATCACATCGCGCGTGATCGCGTCGGGTTTGAACGTGCAAGGACGGTGTGGACGTGCATTTGGCCCGGTCTTTCCGAACGAAACGCGATTGTCGTGGTCGTAGTTCCATGTGCCCGAAACGGGTTTGTCGCCGTCCATCAAGATGTTCAGTCGTCGACGTTGCTCGCGATAGAAGTACTCCATCGTCAGGCTCATGCGGCCTTTGGCCCAAGCTGCAAACGTCGCCGGCGGCGTCAGAAAGTGCTCATCTTCCTGGATCTCTACAGGGATCGACAATTCATCATTTAGCCCAGCGATCATCGTACGAACTCGGTATTCGCCCGGCTGCGTGATGCTGATGCGCGCTGGCTTGGCGAGCTTGACCGCTCTCGAAATCTCGCCGCTGAATGTGTGCGTGTTGTTCGCGTCATCCAGCTTGACATACCGGACATTAAACCCGCGACGCGTGAGTTCCGCTGCAAAGTGCCGCATTGCAGACAGAAAGAGCACCGTTCGCTGGACGTGACTGGGCACATGCTCTGATTCTTGTGCTACCTCCATCATCAGGATCGTGTCGCGTGCCGGATCAAGCTCGCGAAGCAATCTCGCATCGATATCCAGTTGATCGCCCAATATGACAGCCAGTACGGGATGCACATCCATGTCTGGTTTCTTTGAGGCCACGACGACAGGCTTTCGCAGGGGCGTACGCTGCTTTGGACGTGCATTGTTCATATTGGTCAAACTTGGTTAAAGCCCATCGCCCAGAGCAACATCATGATCGCGACAACTCCGCGAACCGTCCAGCACACTGTGCGCACCCAATTCGTCGCGACAAGCTTTCGGTGCACGCCGCCATTAAACCCCAAAGCTAATTTCGCGTGCATAGGCACTTGGACCAGAAACGTCGAGATCCAGCACGCTACGAGCAAGGCCGCGCCGACTATGGAGTATAACACCAGAGGTTGATTCTCCTGCGCTTGTAAAGCGAGTATCACCAACATGACCGACGCGGCAAGCTCAACGAACATTGCTGGTGCAACAATCAGCGTAGTTCGCGCTGCATGAAGCTGAGCGGTCGCTGGAAAGTCCGCCCTGCCGTATCGCGAAAAGAGCGGATAGTGGACGAGTTGAATGAACCAGACCAAACCAACCATCAGCCACGTCGCCGCAGCGTGCACAGCGATAACCAAAGGCAGCCATCTCGAAACCGAACCCGTAAACGAGCCAAGAGCCGAGCCAGCCAGCCCGGTCAACACTGAATCAATCGTGGTTGTCGCGAAAAAAACATGCAGCATTTGTACTCGTGTTTCGACGAATCGCAGCTTCTAGATGTTCGTACCGCCAAAGTCATCAACCGAAACTTTACTTGAACCGTGCGCCTACTCCGGCTCTCAACACGTTGGTTGTAGATAATCAATTTGTGGAACGCGTTTCCCCATCACTAAGTCTATGTGATCGCGGCTTGGTCTGCCCCGCCGGAGACTTTGCCATTGATCCGGTACGACCCGTCGATCTCGCCGTCATTACGCACGCACATTCCGACCACGCGCGCACAGGCAGCGCTCGCTATCTCTGTGCCGAAGAATGCGCACCAATTCTCGCGCAGCGGCTAGGTTCATCGGCCAAAATCACCGGCGTTCCCTGGCACACTCCAACACGCGTCGGCGGCGTGTGGATCTCCTTTCATCCTGCTTGCCATGTGCGAGGATCAGCACAAATCCGCATCGAAACGCCCGACGAAATCGCTGTCGTGACAGGCGATTATAAACGTGCTCCCGACCCAACTACGCAGCTCTTCGAGGTTGTCCCTTGCGACACGCTCGTCACCGAATCCACATTCGCACTGCCTATTTACCGCTGGGATCCTACCGCAATCATCATCGCCCAGATCGCGGACTGGTGGCACGCCAACGCTCATCTTGGCATCGCTTCCATTCTCTATTGCTATTCACTCGGCAAGACCCAGCGCGTTCTCGCAGAGCTCGCTTTGCTCGCGCAGACGCCAACATACGCTTGGATCGGCAATCGCTCGCAAATTAGGGAAGAACACAGACCGATCTACTTGCATGGTGCTGCGGTCGCGCTCACCGAGATCTATCGCCAGGCGGGCGTAATCTTGCCACCAACCTACCCGATCACCAAC
The DNA here is from genome assembly GCA_038240875.1 of Phycisphaerales bacterium. Lineage (GTDB taxonomy): Bacteria > Planctomycetota > Phycisphaerae > Phycisphaerales > UBA1924 > JBBRGG01. The sequence continues at coordinate 8,383 of JBBRGG010000092.1, forward strand.
TCGAAAGCAGACGCGAGTACAGCGCGGGACGAGCTTCTTTCAGGCCCAGCATTCCAAAGGCCCTTTGCTGGCGCGCTCGTCATCGCGCCACCTGCCGCCGCCGGCGATGGCGACGCCGCATGGATGAAACGCTTCGGCACCGATGCAGCCACCGCCTTTGCCAGTGGGTGGATGCGCGTGCGTGGCGTGCGACGTCGGCGTGGCCATGATGTTGGCTTCGCACTTTCCGATCACGCCGATTGGCCCGGCCTCATTGCCACCGTGCGAGAAACCAGCGCGAAGCGAGTCTTAATCACGCATGGCTCGTCAGACATTCTTGCCCGATATCTCCGTGAATTAAGCATCGACGCCGCAATCCTTGGGCAAGGTTCAATAAGTGATAGCGACGAGGAGGAAGCTTGATGCATGGCTTCCTCGCGCTTTACAACGCTCTCGATTCAACCACATCGACTTCAGCAAAGGTGCGTGTGCTCGAAGCATTCTTTCGCGACGCGCCCGCTGCCGACGCGGGGTGGGCTCTCGCGCTCATGACCGGTAGGAGGCCGCGCCGAATCGTTTCGGCTGCCGCTCTGGTGCGCTGGGTGCGCGAGCTCTCCGGCTTGCCCGACTGGCTCTACGACGAATGCGCAATTGCCGTTGGTGACACCGCGGAAACCATCGCGCTCGTACTCGAAGGCACGCGCGAAACACATCACTCTCGGCACGCAAACACGCACACAACAAGAAGTAATTCTGGTTCTCCAACTCGCGTCGATTCACACCAGTTTGATCAACACCAGCTTGATCAACACCAGCTTGATCAACACCAGCTTGATCCACAGTTTGAGCTCGCGCAGTGGATGGAAGAACGCATCCTTCCGTTGCGAGGCCTAGATGCACACGAACAGCGCGATCGTGTCGTTTCCTGGCTGCGTGCTTCTGACCGCCAGACCACCTTTCTCTTGTGCAAGCTCTTGACCGGTGGCTTGCGTGTAGGAGCATCGCGTACGCTCGCCGTCCGTGGCCTTGCCGCAGCTTTGGCAATCGATCCCGATGTCGCCGCCCATCGCGTAATGGGCAACTGGAACCCCGGCGCGCCCTTCATTGAATCGCTTCGAAACGCAACCACCCACAACCCAAGTCGTACTGGCATTGCCGACGTTCATGTGCAAGAATCACAGCCATTTCCCTTCTATCTCGCTTCACCCATCGATCACGCTTCAGCAGCGAATGTCCAAACACAACTTGGCGATATCTCCGCGTTCCACATCGAATGGAAATGGGATGGCATCCGCGCCCAACTCATCCGCAGAAATGGCCGTGTGACCATCTGGTCTCGTGGGGAAGAGCTCTTGACCGATCGCTTTCCCGAAATCACCGATGCGGCACGCCGCCTTCCAGATGGATCAGTTCTCGATGGCGAACTTCTCGCCTGGCGCGGCAACCAACCACTCGGTTTCCACTCTCTCCAACGCCGAATCGCTCGACAAGACGTCACCGCAAGCATCCGCGCCCGCGTCCCCTGCATTTTCATGGCGTACGACCTTCTCGAATACCAAGCAATCGATATTCGCACACATCAATTGCAAGACCGTCGTGCAACACTCGAACGCCTTTTCACCCTCGTGCGCGAACGCATCGGCGATGGCCTCATGCAGCGCATCCGCCTTTCCGAACTTCTCTCTCCAGAAACGTGGGAAGGCGCCGCCTTGCTCCGCGATTCATCACGCGTCCGCAGCGTCGAAGGCCTCATGCTCAAGTCACGCACAGGCCCATACCGAACTGGCAGGGTCAAAGGCGAATGGTGGAAGTGGAAAGTCGACCCCTTTACCGCCGATCTTGTGCTCATCTCGGCACAAGCCGGCCATGGCCGCCGCGCAGGCTTGCTCACCGATTACACCTTCGCTGCGTGGGATAATGGCTCGCTCGTCGCCGTCACCAAGGCGTACTCCGGCCTCACCAAAGCCGAGATCAACGAACTCGACGCGTGGCTTCGGGCGCACACCCGCGACCGCTTCGGACCTGTCCGCACCGTAGACGCCGAACTGGTCTTTGAGCTTGCCTTTGAAGGAGCAGCGCTTTCGTCGCGCAATCGCTCAGGCCTCGCTCTTCGCTTCCCCCGCATAGCTCGTTGGCGGCGAGATAAGCCTGCTCGCGAGGCCGATACACTTGATTCGCTCCGGACACTCATCCATGCCCAAAGTAAGGCCCAAGGCCACACCAACCCCGAAAACCCAGGCCTCTTCGACGACCTCCTCTAAATCGTCAACGCGAGCAAACACGCCTCGCGCAGCCGTTCGTCGGTACGCGGCGGCCAATATGCCCAGTGACTTGCGTGACCCGCGTGATCAAAGATCGGGGAGCGAACTCGCTGAAACCTTCTTCGCCAGCAAAGGTTGGCAGCCTTGGCCGTTCCAAAACGCCGCATGGGACGCCTTCGCCGCCGGGCAGAGTGGCTTGATCACCGTCGCCACCGGCGCGGGCAAAACCTTTGCTGCAACGATGGGACCCTTCGCCGCGATGGTTGATCGCCTCCGCGCCGCGCAACAACCAATACACGCAACCAACAATGCCACGCCTCGCGCGCTTCATTCGACACCTTGGATGATCTACATCTCGCCGCTCAAGAGCGTCGCCCGCGACATCGAAAAAGCCATCCTCGAACCGATTTCTTGGGCCAGCCTCAATCTTCGCGTCGAGAGCCGCACCGGCGATACGCGTCAATCTCTTCGTGCCAAGCAAAAAATCTGCCTTCCCGAAGTCCTTATCACCACACCTGAATCTCTCTGCCTATTGCTCACACGTGCCGATGCTCGCGAAACTTTCGCCGGGCTTATCAGCGTCATCGTCGATGAATGGCACGAACTGCTTGCGAGCAAACGCGGCTCGCAAGTTGAGCTCGCGCTTGCACGTCTTCGCGCCTTCGCCCCCTCCATGCGAGTCTGGGGCATGTCTGCAACGATCGCCAATGTCAACGACGCCGCGCTTGCACTTGTCGGCGTTTCTTCCCAACAATCCAAGGCACCCGTCATCATCACAGGCGATATGGACCGCCCGCTCACGATCGACTCGATCCTTCCTGCCGATCCGGGCACGCTGCCTTGGGCCGGCCATCTCGGCCTTGCGATGCTCCCTTCGGTTCTCGCCGAGCTCGATCCCAACTTCCCCACAATCCTCTTTACCAATACGCGTTCGCAAGCCGAACGCTGGTACGGCGCGCTCATGGCGTCGCGTCCCGACCTCGAACCCATCACCGCCCTTCATCACGGCTCCCTCGACCGCGACGAACGCGAACGCGTCGAACATGGCTTAAAAACCGGCACTATTCGCATCGTTGTCGCCACCAGCTCTCTCGACCTTGGCGTTGACTATGACCCCATCGAACGCGTCATCCAAATCGGCTCACCCAAAGGCATCGGTCGCCTCTTGCAACGCGCAGGGCGCGCCAGCCATCGTCCCCGCGCTGCATGCCGAATCTCGTGCGTGCCGACTCACGCCCTCGAACTTATTGAGATCGCCGCCGCACGCGACGCCGCACTAGCAGGCCGCATCGAACCACGCTTCGCACCCGACAAACCTCTCGACGTGCTCGCGCAGCACATGGTCACGTGCGCAATTGGTGGCGGCTTCACCGCCGACGATCTTTACCGCGAAGTCACCACTGCCCACGCTTACCGAACCCTCACCCGCGAAGAGTTCAACTGGTCTCTCGCCCTCGTTCGCGAAGGTGGTGGCACTCTCAAGGCCTACGCCGAATACCATAAAATCACTCTAGATTCCACAAATATCTACCGCGGCGTCTCCCAACGTCTCGCGATGCTTCACCGCCTCAACATCGGCACCATCACCGCCGACTCAACCCTCAGCATCTGCTACCTCTCCGGCAAATCTCTTGGCAGAATCGAAGAAGGCTTCGTCTCTCACCTCCACGAAGGCGAACGCTTCGTCTTCGCCGGTAAAGTCCTGCGCTTTGTCATGCTGCGCGATTTAGTCTGCTACGTTCGCGCCGCCACCGGCACAACCAGCCTCACGCCCATCTGGTCCGGCACGCGCCTTCCTATTTCCGAATCGCTCGCCAGCGCGATCCGGGACACGCTCGAACTCGCCGCCATTGGCTCGCGCAACTGCCCCGAGCTTGTCGCCGCCGACGCGCTGCTTCGCGTGCAACTGCGCGAGTCCATCATCCCCCGCGCCGACGAAACCCTCGCAGAACTCTGCACCACCCGCGAAGGCTCGCACCTCTTCCTCTTCCCATTCGAAGGCAGGCTCGTCAACGCCGGACTTGGCGCGCTCCTGGCTCTTCGCCTAACTCGTAAAATCAAAGCATCCTTCGCTATCGCAGCAAACGACTATGGCGTGGAAATCCTCTGCCCCGAACCCTTCGACTTCGTGCCCCACCTCACGCCAGCCATCTTCTCACGCGACAACCTCGCCCTCGATGCCGTGGAAAGTGCGAACCTGTCTCAACT
>JBBRGG010000093.1:0-12779 GCA_038240875.1 Phycisphaerales bacterium
TCCAAGACTCAATTGAAGAAACTCGCAGGCAATGGCTCGAATCACTTGATCGAATCAGTCAACTGGACGTCACGCAAACCAGTTACCCGCGTGAGGACTTTCGTGGGGTAAAGGTCGAAGACGCCCAGCTTCGCTTCGAGAAACTTCGCGAAGCCTGGTCCAAAGTAGTAACACCCGGCGAAGCACCCGGAGCAGTTGCTCAGCGCGATCCCCCCAAGCCCTTGGCAAGCTGGGATATCCCATCGCAATGGGGCATCATGTTTGTGTGTTGGGTTGTGGCGGGGATAGTCAGTATTGGCTTTATGAAAGGTGCTCGTAAACGGTTCACTTGGCAGCCTGACACGCAACAACTGACCCTAAGCGACGGGTCGTCGCTGGTTCCGGCGGATATCGAAGAATTCGACAAGCGTCGATGGAGCAAATTTTACGTGTACCTGAAAGTGATCGCGACACATCCCCAACACGGAGGCAAGGAAGTCGAGCTTGATCTATACCGGTACTTACCGCTCGAAGATTGGATCCTTGAGATGGAGCGGACTCGCTTCCCGGAACGTGCGGAAGCTGAACGAGTCGAAGCTGAACGAGTCGAAGCAGAGCTGGTAAAAACTGAGCAAGCCGAAGTCGAAAAATCTGATTCTGATGTGGGCGGTAAAGGCACCGATGAAGACCTCAGCACGACCAATTTCGATTCCAAGCCAAGCGACAGCGCCAAGTCGTAGTACCTTGTGCATGCAGATTGGGGCGAGCTTGTGAGCTGGTTGCCCGATTTCTCCACAATCGATTGGGCGCAGAGTCTGCCTTATATAGCTGCGATCATCGTGATCATCGCGGGATTAATCGGCATCTTTCTGGCGATCATCACGCTTCCGGGCGCGTGGATCGCGATTGCGGTTTCATTGCTGGTGTGGTGGTGGCAGCCACAACTCTTTGAGTGGTGGACGTTTCTCATTGCCATTTTGATTGCCGGGTTGGGCGAGCTCATCGAGTTTGCGGCGTCGGCACTTGGCGCGGCAAAGGCTGGCTCTACGCGCAAGGGCGCTATCGGTGCCGCCATCGGTACCCTCGTTGGCGCGATTGCAGGCATTCCCTTTTGGCCGCCCATAGGTACGATTGTCGGTGGCGTGCTTGGTGCGGCGTTGGGAGCCTTTATAGCTGAGCGCGGCGCCGCGAATCGCACGTGGGGCCAAGCTGGTAAAGCAAGCGTCGGAGCGGCAATCGGCAGGATCATCGCAACGATTGCCAAGGGAATCATCGCAGGTGGCGTAGCGCTTGTACTTGCGATTGCGACCTTCTGGTAATTATCTTACCGGTACCGGTTTCCCGCCGTCGCCTTCACATAGCTGGCATGTCCACTGACTAAAGTTTTTCATCCACGCATCGATCACTTCAGCGACAATCCACAGTGTGATGTGAAACGTTGGCCAGATTTGTACGAACAATGCGTGCTCAGGCGGGCCATGAACTGGTTACCTGTTATTTGTACAAGATTGGGCTCCTATAACCTTCACTGTTTAACTGCGTTTCGTATGGGTTTCGTATTGGGTTTCTCGATGGGTTTTTGTGGTGGGTTTCGTGATGTCGGTAGCGCGAATTGTGTATCGACTCTCATTTGCCTCGCCCAGACCATTTCTTTGGAGCCATGTGCGTGTGGAAGTGGATCCTTGGCGTACTGCTCGTGCTCGCCGCCTCGTGCATTGGTGGCGGCTTGCTTTTGGAATCAACGGGCAAGCTTAAGGAGCTTCGCGCCAACTTCGACCCTCAATCCAAGCCAGTTACTGTTCGCTTTGGTATTGTTGAACGAGGCGATGTGGTCCGCGTCGTGAGCGCGCCCGGGCAGATCGAGCCCAAGACCAAGGTCGAAATCTCGGCGCAAGTCTCCGCGCGCATCATCGCGCTGCCCTTTCGCGAAGGCGCGGTAGTCAAGGCAAATGATGTTGTGTGTCGTCTTGACTCGCGTGATTTGGCTGCGAACCTCACGAGCGCTCAAGCTCAGCTTAAGAGCGAAGAAGCACGCTTAGAAAGCGCCAAGGCCGCTCTTGCCAATGCATCGCTCGAGCGCGGCAGGTCGCGTGAACTCTTTGCCACCAAGGACATCGCCAAAGCGGAACTTGATGCCGCCGAACTCGCATATGCCCGTTCTCTAGCCGAGCTGGGCGTTGCGCTTCAAGCAATTGAAATCGCGCGAGCCAACATCGACCGCTCGCAGGAAGACCTGAGCCGAACCACCATCATCGCGCCCTTCGATGGCGTCATCACCACTCTTGATGCCGAGGTTGGTGAGCTGGTCGTCGTCGGCACGTTGAACACGCCAGGCTCGGTCTTTATGACGATTTCCGACCTGACCACGATGTTGGTCAAGGCTCGGATCGATGAGGCCAACATCGCCAAGGTTGCCACGGGGCAACGAGCTCGCGTTGACATCAGCGCGTACGACGGCATCACGTTTACCGGCATCGTTGAGCACGTCGGCCTTACTCGCAAGCGAGACACCGATGGCACGGCGTACTACGAAGCCGACGTCATCCTCGACCCGCGCAATGACATCCAGCTGCGTACAGGCCTTACTGCGAGCGTCGATATCGAAGTGGAAGTTCTTCGTGATGTGCTCAAGGTCGTCAGCCAGGCAATTGTCGAACGCCGCGTTGATGAGTTGCCGGCGGATGTTGGTGCGAGTTCGGCGGTTGATCGCAAGAGAGGCTTCGCGCGGGTGATCTATGTTGCGCGCAATGGGGTCGCAAAGCCTGTGGCAGTCCGCACTGGAGCTGTCGACCTCACACACACCGTCATCCTCGAAGGGATTACGCAAGGCGAAACGGTCATTACCGGGCCTTTCAAGGTCCTTATGGACCTTCGCACTGATAGGCTTGTTAAAAGTGACGTACCAGCGAGTGATGCGGCCACGGGAACAGAGATTGGCGGCCAAGCTACTAACGAACCAAAGCTCGATGGGCCGACTTCGGATGATCTTGCTGACGAGAACAAGAGCAACAGCGAGCCAGGTGGTGGCGGTTCAGGTGGTGGGCCATGACAGATCTGGTTGACATCAGTACGAGCACAGCGGACACAAGGCCGCTGGGATCACGCTCCAACCTGGAATATACCGCCAACCCAATTGCGATTGAAGTTCGTGCGGCGCACAAGAATTACAAGATGGGCGCCGACATCGTGCGCGCATTGCGTGGCGTAGATCTTGTTGTCCGTCGAAACGAGTTCGTCGCGATCATGGGTTCATCGGGTTCGGGCAAGTCGACGCTGATGAACATCCTTGGATGCCTCGATAGGCCGACCGAGGGTTCGTATTTGCTCGCGGGCAAGCCGACGCACATCGCAACCGCCGCCCAGCTTGCGCGGATTCGCAACGAAGAGATCGGCTTTGTCTTCCAGTCGTTTGAGTTGCTGCCACGTGAGACGGCGCTGTCGAATGTGATGCTCCCGTTGCTCTACTCGCGCAAGCACTGGCTTGGTGCGAGAAGGCTCGCGACCAAAGCCCTCGAGCGCGTGGGGCTTGGCAACCGCATGGACCACCGTCCCAATCAGCTAAGTGGCGGCCAGCGCCAGCGCGTCGCGATCGCGCGCGCACTGGTCAACCAACCCAGCATCCTGCTCGCGGACGAACCCACAGGCAATCTTGATAGCAAGACTAGCGAAGAAATCATCGCGCTATTCCAGGAACTCCACGACCAAGGACAGACAATTGTGATTGTGACGCACGAAGAAAACGTCGCGGGTAATGCGCGTCGAATTGTGCGGCTTCGCGATGGCCAGATCCTGAGCGACCACCCTACCAACGAAGATCCGGTGCATACCGATTATGTTCGCCGAGCGATTGTATTATCTGGGGGTGTGTTGCCTGCGATTGTGTCTGCGGCCGCGCTTGATAAGACGGGTGCTGCGCAATGATCATTATTCGTTTACTTTATCAAACCGTCGCGCTCGCAATCGCACAAGTCTGGGCGAATAAGGTGCGAGCAATCCTGACGACGCTGGGCATAATCATCGCGGTGTGGGCCGTGATCACGACGGGTGCGGCGATGCAGGGCTTTCGCGGCTTCATCCTGAACCAGTTCAGCGTCTTTGGCGCGAACCAATTGTGGATCTTTCCACGGATGCCCCCGGACCAACGCGATCGGTTCAGCTTTCGGCAGATCCGCATCACGATGAAGGAGATCGACCTGATCGACGACTATTGCGAATCGATCGCGTTGATCACGCCGATCATGCAGATCAATTCTTCGGTGCAGCATGGCGACCGCGTGCGACCGGTGGTTAACATCACCGCCGTGCGTCCGTCCTGGCACGAGATCGAGCAGCGGTTCGTCACCATCGGCAGGCCGATCATGCAAAGCGATGAGGACGAAGCGCTGCAGGTGTGCCTGGTGAATGCCAAGGGCATCGAAGAGCTTGCGCTGCCCAGCGACCCCAGCGGCACTTCGATCCTCGTCGAAGGCCGGCGTTTCCTTGTCGTCGGTGTTGTCGAGTCAAAATCTGTCAGCCCTGTCTTCGGCGGCGACGAAGCCCAGACCGAGGTCATAATCCCCTTTCGCACCGGGCAAAAAATGCGTTCTGACCCGAGGATTTATGCGACGGCGGCAACGGTCCGACCGGATTTGTTCGAGGATGCCAAGGCGGAAGTACGCGCGGTGCTTCGCCGCGAACGCAAGCTCAACCCCGATGATCCTGACACCTTTGGCATCGAAGCGATCCAGCAAGTTATCCAAACTGTTCAGCGCGTGACCACGGCCATGACGGGCATCTTGATCGGCGTTGTCGGCGTCGCGCTGGTTGTGGGCGGGGTCGGGATCATGAACATCATGCTCGTGTCGGTCTCCGAACGCACGCGCGAGATCGGCTTGCGCAAGGCGATGGGCGCGAGGCCCGAGGTGATCTTGTTGCAGTTTCTTGTTGAAGCAATTGTGTTGTGCTTGATCGGGTGCATGGTCGGGATGGCGGTCGCGGGCGCGTTGGTCTTTGCCGCGCGATCAATCGACCATGAATTTACTCGGGCGTTGATGGTGCCTATGTGGGCTGTCACGCTTTCGGTCGGTTTCTCGATTGCCACCGGCGTGATCTTTGGCATGTTCCCCGCGATCAAAGCCGCACGTTTGAATCCCATCGATGCGCTGCGTCACGAGTGAAAGCAACTCTTTCCAAGAAGCCTCTCCTACTTGCTGTACTCCAATCATGCGCATGAACATGTACACGAATAATTCAACTACGCATCAGGCTCTAGCGTGCGGGTCCGCAAAGGCAGCGGCGGGAAGATTTGCATGTGCGGCGTTGGTTGTCGCGTGCGGGCTCGCCTCGTGTGCAAAGAATCCGTTCACATCAAATCCTGATGACTACGCGAGGCAGGTCGCGCTTTCACGCTTGCGCGAAATCCAAGTTGCGCGGTTCAACGAGCACACAAAGCAGAAGGCATCGCAGGCAGATGAATCGCAGTCGAGCAGCGCGGAAGCAACAGCCGCGGCAGCAACTCGATCCCAAGCAACGCCCGCGGTTGTCCAGTCAACCGACGAGCGAGCCGCAACAGTGCCAACCAATGTGGACCTGACGCTGGAACGGTGCAGGGCAAGCGCGCTGACGAGGAACCTCGATTTGTCGGTTGCGGTGCTGGACCCGACCATCGCACAAGAGCGCGTCAACGCGGAAGAGGCCAAGTTTGAGAGCGCGTTCACCTTCTCGACACGATGGCGCGAGCTGGATAATCCGACCGCGAGCGAGCTTTCGTCTTCGACATTGTCGCAGCAGACAATCGAGCCTGGCGTGCGTGTGCCTTTGCGTACCGGTGGTACGGCGACTGTCACCTTGCCGATCTCACGCAGCGAAGATAACAACTCATTCTCGACATTAAACCCAGCGTACACGTCGGATTTGGCTTTCTCGCTGAGCCAGCCTTTGCTGCGCGGCGCGGGGCGGCGCATTTCCACGGCGTCGATTCGCATCGCCGGATTTGAGCAGCAAGCGAGCGAAGCCAGGACCAAACTCGAAGTAATCCGGCAACTCGCTGCGGTTGATCGTGCGTATTGGCGGTTATACGAATCGCGCGCGAGCCTTGATGTTGCCCAGCGACAGCTTGAACTTGCGCAAGCGCAGCGCGATCGCGCCAAGCGCAGAGTTGATTCGCAGGCAATTGCGGAAGTCGAGTTGCTGCGTGCAGAGTCGGGCGTGGCGGATCGGTTAGACGCGATCATTCGCGCCAAGAGCGACGTGCTGCAGCGGCAGCGCGAGCTGAAGCGATTGATTAACGAGCCTAATCTGCCTGTCGAAGGCGATCAGATGTTGGTGCCTTCGACGCTGCCTGATCCTGTGGAGTATTCGTTCGACAAAAACATGCTCCTCACGCAAGCGGTTGGCGAACGGATGGAAATGTTGGAGCTGGAACTGACCATCGCGGCGGATGCCGTGCGGGTAATGCTTGATCGCGACGCAACGCTGCCCCTGGTGACGCTGGACTATGCGTACCGCGTGAATGGCCTAGGTAGGTCGTTGAGCCGGAGCTTGGACACGGGCTTTGACAACAAGTTTGAGAGCTGGGAGCTGGGCTTGTCCGCTGACATCCCGGTGGGCAATGAGCAGGCGCGTTCCAGGTTGCGCGAGACAATTGTGCAGCGGTTGCAAAGGTTGCAGACCAAGGCTTCGCGTGAGCAATCGATTCGGCGCGAGGTGTTGGATGCGGTTGATTCGCTCGATGCGGCGTGGCAGCGGATCTTGGCGGCGCGGCAGTCGGTGATACTGAATACGCGGACGTTTCAAGCCGAGCAAAGGCAGTTTGAAGTCGGCATATCCACCAGCACCAACGTTCTCGATGCGGCGTCGCGACTCTCTGAGGCACAGCTTGCCGAAGTGCGCGCGCTCACGGATTACCAGATTGCGCAGGTCGATCTTGCGTTCGCCACGGGCACACTTCTCGGCGCGGCCAAAGTTGAGTGGGCTCCGGCGAAGGCTCCTGATATTAATCGCGATGAAGTAAGCCGATTTGATCTGAAGGATTGAAGATAAGGATTCGATAGCGCTTCGAGCTTTGAGGCGTGGATAGCGGTTTGGAATGGCTGATGCTGTGCTTACCTTGACGCACGAGGAGATTTGATCGCGACTCTTCTCTTTATTTTGTAGTTGAGCAGCTACCAGAAGTAGTTTGTGCAACTATTGGTCGTGCGTGTCTGTATCGTCGATGAGTCTTTCTCTTCGGCGTTCGCCGATTGTGATGCGTTGGGTTCTTCTGAGTCTGCTTGACTGGAAAGAAACAGGAGAGTTACACATGCTGGGTTTACCAAAGTCGATCATGTCGACAGGCGTTATTCTTATTGCCTGCGCCTGCGCCAGTGTGGCATTTGGACAACCTGCTGAACAACCTGTTGGGCAGGCAGCGGCGAAGGAGGACTTTCACGCCGAGGTGAACCGCAAGTATGCGGTCTTGGAAGCGCAAGGTCAGCCCAAGGATGGTCCAAACGCACAGCCATTGATCGTCAAGATTGGGAAGCAATTGGGCGACGTTTCTGATCAGGTGTCCAATGGGCAAAAGAAAGCCGCAGGAATAGATGCGTACGCGGACTTTGGCGGGCTTGGTATGTTCGCCGATCCTGGCGCGGATAAGAAGGACGCGGAGCTAGCCCAGTTGGCGATGAAAAAGTTGAGCAATACGCAGATGTTTGCTGAGATCGCGGCGATTGCAAAGGCAACGCGTTATGAGTCAGAGATGGGGCGCGGGTTGATGACGCTGCGCATGATTCCAGAGCTTGGGCAAGCCCGCAGGATTACGCGGTTGAACATTGGCCGTGCGTCGTTGGCGATGGAAGCTAAGAAGAAGGACGAGTTTGTCGCAAGGATCGATGAAACCTTGGCAATTGGGTCGCATGTGTCCAACTCGCCGACGTTGATCTCGTCGCTTGTTGGAATCGCGGTGCAAGCTAAGGCCTTTGATACGGTGCGGCGGGCGGTTGCAACAGGCACGCTTGACGATGCATCGCTCACGGCGTTAGCAAAGTCGATTGAATCGCGCAACCTCGCCGACCCGGTAAAGGCGATACGTGGCGAGCAGTTGATGGCAGAAGACTTGACCGACTTTGTCCGCGTGGGCGGGCCAAGCGCAATGGCGGCGGTCAACGACATGGACAAGCTGGACAAGGCATTTGAAGCTGGCAAGATCGTGCTTGATCGATCCAAGCCGTTCTATGCTGAAGAAGATTCGCTGGGTGGCGACATGCCCAACTTCAAGACGCAGAAGGTCTTGATCAACGAGGTTTACGACGACATCGCGCGACAGGTCAACATCTCGACAAAGCAGCGGCTCGCGTCGCCCACTACCAAGGAATTGAAGGCGAAGATCGAGAAGAACCTGCTCTTGGCTTTGATCGTGCCTGCTGTTGGCAAGTCTGTCCAATCTCTCGACCAATGGCGCGCAGATCGCGTCGGCACACTGACCATCATCGCGCTCGAACGCTACAAGTTGAAGAATGGCGTATACCCCAACTCACTCGACGCGCTCGTGCCCGCATTCTTGTCAGCGACGCCAATCGACCCATACTCTGAAGGTTCGCTAGGGTACTTAGCGCCAACCAAAGGCCCCAACAACGGCTTGTACCAAGGCGGGCGCGAGTACGTCTTGTACGCCGCGTGGCTTGACACCAAAGATAGTGGCGGCGCGATCAATTTTGAGAATCGCTTTGGAAGCAAAGCAGGTGAACGCGAAGGCAAGGATTTCTTGCTCAATGACGTAGCACCCACAATAAAGTAATTCGCTCGCACCACGGCATGTTGATGAGCGTTTCTGTGTAGGTTTATGTGAATTGGCTCTTCGCCACGCTTTGTTCACACTGCTCATCTTGTTTCAAAAAATAGCTTGCTTCCTCACCTCTATCCCATAGATAGGTACCACTTTACGACTCGCAACGCCAAGAGATTCGCTTGTGGCCTGTATGGTTTCCTACCCTTGTCTCCCGGCGGGGCCAAGGGCTCGAGCCGGTGCAATTTGTGTGCACGCGGTTCGAGTGGATTTCTCGAACCATTGAGGAGTCCTTCATGCCTGCTTCGCCACTTGATCGTCTGGACTTGTCGCAACATCGCACGCTCAAGAACCTGTCGTCCGCCGAGCTGGTTGAACGAGCAATCGCCGCGGGCGAGGGGCAGCTCGCCAACAACGGCGCGCTAGTGTGCATGACCGGCGACCGTACCGGACGCAGCCCCAAGGACAAGCAGCTCGAAGACGTAGCGAGCATCCACGACAAAATCTGGTGGGGCAAGGTCAACACGCCCATCACGCCTAAGCAATTTGATATGGCTCTTGACATCGCCGTCAACCACCTCAACGCGAGGCCGCGCAATTACGTCTTCGAGGGGTACGCAGGTTCAGACCCCGCGTATCGCCTAGGCGTGCAAGTTGTTACCGAACAAGCCTGGCACAGCCTCTTTGCGAGCACTCTCTTCATCAAGCAAGGTTCGCAAGCCGCAGGCGTCAAGCCAGGCGAGCCGATGCCAGCCTTTAAGAAAGATTGGACGATCATCAACGCAGGCAAGCGCCGGTTGACCGCGGAAGAGCAAGCCGCGATGGGGTACAAGTCGTCGGTGCTGATCGCCCAATCGCTCACACGCAAGATCGTGGTGATCCTGGGTTCGGAATACGCGGGCGAGATGAAGAAGAGCATCTTCTACGCCATGAACTACGACATGCCCGAGGTCAATGTCTTCCCAATGCACTGCTCGAGCAACGTCGACAAAGCCACCAGCGAGAATGTCGCTCTCTTCTTCGGCTTATCTGGCACCGGCAAGACGACACTCTCCGCCGACCCGCATCGCGCGCTCATCGGCGACGACGAACATGGCTGGTCTGATCGTGGCATCTTTAACTTCGAGGGCGGGTGCTACGCCAAGTGCATCAAGCTCTCGAAGAAAAACGAGCCCGAGATCTGGAACGCCATTCGCTTTGGCTCGGTCCTTGAAAACACCCTGATCGATCCGGTCACACGCGCCCCTGATTACGACTCGGCTCGCATCACCGAGAATACTCGCGTCACGTACCCTGTCGACTTCATCGATGGAGCCGTGATCCCGTCGGTGGGCGGGCACCCCAAGAACGTGATCTTCCTTACCGCCGACGCGTATGGCGTAATGCCCCCCGTCAGCAAGCTGACCAGCGAACAGGCAATGTACTACTTCATAAATGGCTACACATCAAAGCTCGCGGGAACCGAAGCTGGCGTCACAGAACCGCAACCCAACTTTTCGCCTTGCTTTGGTGGGGTATTCCTGCCTCGTCCGCCGGTCTCGTACGCCAAGCAGCTTGCCGACAAAATCGCCAAGCATGGCACCAATGTCTGGCTTATTAATACCGGCTGGACCGGTGGCGGCTACTCCACCGGTGGTAAGCGATTCGACCTTAAGTACACTCGCGCGATCGTCGACGCCATCTTGAATGGTTCGCTTCTCAAAGCCGAGTATGCTCAGGATCCGATCTTCGGGTTACATCTTCCCAAGGCCGTCGCGGGCGTGCCCAGCGACGTGCTCATGCCTCGCAATACATGGAACGATGGAAACGCCTACGACACGACCGCGAAAAAATTAGCCGCAGCATTCCGCGACAACGACAAACAGTTCGAGATGCCCGACACTGTGCGAAACAGCGGGCCGAGAATCTAAAGTCTTTCGCGAGAATCACGCTGGTACACGCATAACGAATTTAATCACGATCAACGCACACGACACGATGAAGGAGTTTCACTATGGGCGCATGGGGATCTGGTCCGTTTGATAATGACGACGCGATGGACTGGGCAGCGAACTTTGTCGAAGCCAAAGAAGGCTTGGGCAATGGCGAAGAGACCAAGAAGTTTGACCTGCTGCTCGGGCCTCTGGCCGTTGTCATGGGCGATGTTGATGGCGACGAAGACGTTAAAGAAGGGGACGAAGGCGAAGGCGAGGAGTACGTCGATGCCGAGTTGGCTTCGCATGCGATTGCCGCAGCGGAAGTGATCGCCGCCGTCTTGGGCAAGGCTGGCCCTGATCTGGCAGGCACCGCGCCCAAGCTCAAGCTGTCTAAAGACGACGAGAAGGACGACGAAAAAGACGAAGACAAAGAGGGCGATCCCGACAACAATGACCTCGACATGGACGATGAAGAGAACGATCCGGTCGCCGCGATCGCGTCCTGGATTCGCTCGGTTGGCAAGCACGAAGAAGCACTGCAGCAGCCAGGTATTCGCGATCTCGCGGTCGAGGCACTGAGCAAAATCCGTGAAGAGAGCGAGCTCGCGGATTTGTGGTCGGACGCCGAACCCGCCGACGCCGCGGCGTGGCTCGTGCACATCGACGGGCTCATCAAGCGTTTGACGAGTTAGGTTAGATGGTTGAACTTGACGATCTAACTGGCACGGCACGGCACGGCACGACAAGTTGCGATCCACAAAACGTATCATGCCTTGTCATGCCTTGTCATGTCGAGCTCTGTCATTTTGAGGTAATCGATGGCAAAGGCAACGTCAAAGCCAAAGTCGAAACCCAGCCCTAAGCCAACTGTCTCGTCAAAGCCTACGCGCATATCAGCCGCGAAGGCTTCTTCACGCGCGAACGCAAACCCCGTTACAAAGCGTCCAAACTCAGTCCCTCACGCAATCAACGCGGCAACGAACCCTCTTGCCACCAATCGCCCCAGCTATGGCAGTTTCGCTGCAATCCCGCCCGACGTCCGCGAGCGACTCAGCAACGCCCGCGAGTCTTCACGCACTCTCTCTGAACTCCTCGCTATCGATTTCGCGGCGTACCTTCGCGCAATTGAGCCACGGCTTTCGCTCGACGGCGCGCACGCCGTGCAGAACGCCGGCGGCATCATCAAGAAACTGATCGAAGCCTCTCGCGTCGTGTGCGAAGAAATCGGCGATGCCGCGATCCAAACCTTTGCGCAGCATCCAACCGACCTCGCGCGTGGGATCGCCGCTTACATGATGGGCCATAGCGCGATGCAGCAAGCCAGCCTGAGGCAATCCAAGCCAAGCCTGAGCCAATCCAAGCCAGGCCAGAGCCATGCCAGGCACGCCATCGATCGCGTGTTGCACGATGTGTGGGCACTTGCCGACGATGCACATTCGGGCGTGCGCGAGTGGGCCTGGATGGGAATTCGCCCCGTCCTCGCGCTGGACATCAAGCACACGATTCGTACCTTTGATCCATGGATCCATCACCAATCGCCCAACATTCGCAGGTTTGCGAGCGAAGCAACCAGGCCGCGTGGCGTGTGGTGCACCCACATCGCCTTGTTGCGAACCGATCCGTCGCTGGGGTTGCCTTTGCTTGAGCCGTTGCGTGCGGATACAACAAAATACGTGCAAGACTCGGTGTCCAACTGGCTAAACGACGCGTCAAAGGACGATGCAATCTTCGTGCGAGGCGTGGCGCAGCGGTGGACAGAGCAAGCCGATGCGATAGACACTGCAGGCGACACATCCAAAGCCAAGTCGCTTCGTCGTGTCGTCACCCGCGCGCTACGAACAGTGGGAGAGTAGATTCTTCGCACGCATTTCGCCTTTGAACCGCCGCCGTGCAATCGTTCCACCTGCTCAACCATGGCTCTTTCACTTTGATCATGTTTCCAGCGCCCCGTGCACGACTTTCCACCCTGTTTCATGCGCGAACAATTCCTCTAACGCACGCGTGATCGTCGCCGCATCCGTCCCCTTCTCAAAGCGAACCATCGGTAGCACACGCAGCACGCTCATGCTCGGCGTGATCAAGCTCTTTCCCGCGGCGACACCCTCGGGCGTGCCTTGGATCACCATCGGCAAAACCGAAGC
>JBBRGG010000094.1:0-12598 GCA_038240875.1 Phycisphaerales bacterium
TCGCACAGCGTTACGGATGCGAGTCAGCATGTCGGAGATCGGGTCGTTGAGAGCCATCATGAACCCCAGTCTAGATGCGTGTGAGTCGATCGAATCTTGGACGCGCGAGGCATTCCAGAAAAGTCGATCGATGAAAGTCGAAACAGCGGACGAACAAACAGAGGAGAAAACTTGTGACTCGTACTGAAAGATGGGTGAAGGCCCAACCTCACAACAGAATCACGCAAGCCAACTTACACTAAACTTACCAGGAAGCCTTGCGCATGCCGGGAATCTTGCCTTCGAGGGCGAGCTTACGGAGCATGATTCGAGAGATGCGGAACTTGCGATACACGCCACGAGCACGTCCTGAAAGCTCGCACCGACGAACTAGTCGCGAGGAGAACTTAGGAGTGCGCTTGGACTTGGCGAACTGTGCCTTGGTGGTCATGGAGAAGAGGCTCCTGGCGCTGCGTGCTGAACGGGTCGAGTATTAAATGAGACGGTGACGGCGGGACATAGACCAAGAAACGGTCGTGTAAGGCAGATCATCTAAACTAACTTACTTCTGATCAGGCTTGACAAAGGGCATGCCGAGCTGTTCGAGAACGAACTTGGAACGCTCTGGAGTGCTGTTTGCGAAGCAGACGTTGATGTGCATGCCATGGGTGAAGCTGGCTTCGGCCATGTTGATTTCGGGAAAGACACCTTGTTCGGTCAAGCCAAAGGCGTAGTTGCCTTGGCGGTCAAACGCCTTGTCGCTTAAGCCACGGAAGTCCTTGATACGAGGAGCGGCGAGGTGGATAAGGCGATCAAGGAAGTGCCACATGCGATCCCGACGCATGGTGACCATAACAGCGGTTTCGTAGCCTTCGCGAACCTTGAAGTTCGAGACGCTCTTCTTTGCACGGATGACAACGGGCTTCTGGCCCGAAACCTTCACAAGCGTATCGATGACGGTCTGGCGCTTCTCGGGTGGAATCTTGGTGCCTTCGAGGTGGCGACCGAGATTGACGTTGAGAACAACCTTCTCGACACGAGGCATCGCCATGGGATTATTCTCACCGAATTTCTCGGCGAACTTAGCGCGAACTTCATTGCGGAACGCCTCACGCAAGCGCGGAGGAGCCTTGGGTCCAGAAGCAGCTTCGGCGATGGTTGCTTCGTCGATCTTCTTCTTGTTTGGAGCCGGCTTCTTGCTGCCTGCGGCTGCGGGCTTGTTCTTCTTGTCGTTCTCGTTGGCCATGGGTGGCGTTCCGTTCAGTGGGGCTTGGTCGTGGGTCCGATCGTCAGAGCGAGATGAGGACCGCAGAGAGAAGCAGTGAGAGAAATGTTTAGACAGGACAGAAGGCGAATTTGATTGAGGCAATTAACTTACTTCAATCGCGGCCACCTCTAGCGGACACAAAGTATTATTTCGTGGCCTTGCGAACTTCGGAAAGAACCTTGATTTCATTGCCGCCGCGACGAGCAACACGAACTTTGCGGCCATTGGCTTCTTCGCGAAAGGAAACACGCACAGGCTTGCCATCAACGACTGGGCTGACTTTGCAGGCAGCGATGGGCATTTCGATGGTGATGATCTGACCTTGCGGGCTCGTGCGAGAGGCCTTGACATGCTTAGTCTTGACGTTGACTCCGCGAACGACGACTTCGTCGTGCTTGGGAATAACGCGCAAGATTTCGCCGATCTGTCCCTTGAACGAGCCGCTGGTCACCATGACGGTGTCGCCTTTGATGACGTGACGTGGCATACGACGTAACTCCGAAAAAGGATCGCTGTGCGACTGGTGCAGGAACTGAAACACGAGAAACTGAAACACGTTCAACATACTCAGAGGCGATTGCCCAAGAGTTGTAACCGAAGAGTTGTATCGATACTTAATTCAGACAACTTCTGAAGCGAGAGACACGATCTTCATGTAGTTCTTCTCGCGGAGTTCGCGGGCGACTGGCCCGAAGATGCGAGTGCCTTTTGGGTTGCCATCGTCTTGGATAAGGACGACAGCGTTGGAATCAAATTTGATGTAGGAGCCATCGCTGCGGCGAGTGGGCTTGGTGGTACGAACGACGACCGCCTTGGACTTATCGCCTGGTTTGACGTCGGCACCAGGGAGTGCCTTCTTGATTGAGACGAACACGCGATCACCAACGTGAGCCACGCGGCGGGTGAACTTTCCGGTCGCGGTAGAGCCGCCATAGACGCGGATCACGTAGGCTATTTTGGCGCCGGAGTTGTCCGCTACTTCGCAGCGGGTTTCTTGCTGGAGCATGGGGCTGGCCTTTGAAGACTTGGACGCCGTCGTACTTTGATCAGAACAGTGATCGTGTAAGAGCGGTGTCGTTGGTGCGAGAGGGGGGTAAGAAGGAACGTTTACAGAGTTAATTTAGATGTAGGTTTAGATGAGGCAAAACGTACTGACAAATAATACATTACTCGACGATTAGACAGCCGTGCTTTCGGCCTGCTTACGAACTGAAACAAGAGCGGCGGTCTTCTCGGAACGTTGTTCGACGATGCGTACGAGGGTCCAGGTCTTGCTCTTGGACTTGGGCTTGCAAGGGGTCACTTCGACGATATCGCCGTTGTGGCTTGCGTTCTTCTCATCGTGAACCTGAAGGATGGTCCGCTGACGGATGTACTTGCCATATTTGGCGTGAGGCGTGAACGAGGCGATGACGACCTTGCGGGTCTTGGCGCGTGCATCGGATTCGACTACACCGATCATCGTGGCATTGGTCTTAGTTTCGGGCATGGCACTGAGTTCCTGCAGTTGGTCGGCTGAACCGGTCGTCGTTCTCGTGAATAGTCTGTTAACTTCGATCAAACAAGATGTCTGTTGCTAGATCTTTGAGGCTTACTTGGTCGCGGAGGCCTTGGCTTTGCGAGCGGTAGATTCCGTGAGCAAGCGAGCAACGTCCTTACGAAGCTTCTTGAACTGCGACGAGTCTTCAACCTTCTCGGTTGCTGTCAGCGTGCGAAGTTGGTGCTGCTTTACGCGAATTGCGTTGAGCTCGGTATTGATCTGTTCATCGCGGAGGTTGCGTACTTCGGCGGGGGTCATCGTTCGGCTCCAACATCGGAGGTCATTCGTACTTGGAAACACAGGACTGTGATAAGAAAACGAGTGCGGATACATGGACTTAAACAGACACAGAATCTCAATTCGTCGGCATAAGTTTAGACGCGGATACGACGTGCAACAAAGCGGCAGCGAACTGGCATCTTCATCGCGACCCGTAGGAAGGCAACCTTGGCAGTTGCTTCGGAAACACCCGCGATTTCCATCAGCATGGTGCCCGGCTTGATGCGGCACGCCCAGTAATCAACTTCCGCCTTACCGGTACCCATTCGCGTTTCCAAGGGCTTCTTGGAGATCGGCTTGTCTGGGAAGACGCGGATGAAGAGCTTGCCTTCACGCTTGAGAAAGTGCTGTGCGGCAACACGGCCAGCTTCAAGTACGTTGCCCGGGAGCCACGAGGACTCCAGCGATTGCAAGCCAAAGTCGCCGAAGGCTACGTAGTTGCCCTTCGTCGCTTTGCGGTCGCGGACGCGTCGCATCTCTTTGCGAAACTTGACGCGCTTTGGCATGAGAGGCATGAGACGACTCCTTCAGGACAGACTCTTTAATCACCTTCGACAAACATGTTTAAGGGTAATTATTGAGTCGTTGCGTGTGCGTGAATTGAACTCGACAGATACAACGTAATCCGAGCGACACTTTCTTTATCAGTCTGCCTGAGAACATTACTAGACAAACTTTGTATTAACTAACTTACCCATGACTTACTTGCGGCCACGAGCGCGAGCCCGGCCACCTGCTGCGTTTGATTCTTCCTCGGTGCGGTCGGTGGTGTACATGCCCTTGTAAAGCCATACCTTGACGCCGATTGAACCATACGTCGTATGCGCTTCGGCGACGCCGTAATCAATGTGGGCCTGAAGTGTGGACAGAGGCAAAGAACCAAGGCGAACATCGAGGGTGCGGCTCATTTCCGCGCCACCAAGACGGCCAGCCAATTGAATACGAACACCCTTTGCGCCAGCGGTCATTGCCGCGTCGGCCTTCATCTTCACCGTTCGACGGTAAGCAGCACGCTTCTTGAGCTGTTCGGCAACGCTTTCGGCGATGAGCTTGGCATCAAAGTCCGCGTTCTTGATCTCGATGATCGAGATTGCGACCTTGCGGCCGGTCATGTACTGCAGTTCTTCGGTCATGCGCTCGACTTCAGCACCCTTGGGACCGATCACCAAGCCCGGACGAGCCGTCTTGATAATGATCTTGAGCTCTTCACGCGTGCGCTCGATGTGCACGTCGGAAACAGCCGCGTTTGGGGGCCTGCGGTTGAGACGCTTGTCGAGCCAGCGACGGATGCGCTCGTCTTCAACGAGCAGCTCGCCATAGAGGGCTTTGGGTGCGTACCAGCGGCTCTTGTGAGCCTCGGTGATGCCGAGTCGCAAACCGAATGGATGGGTTTTTTGTCCCATGGTGAGCCTTCGTTCAAGGGCACGGCGTCGAACGCCGGGCGGGTGATCAGTTCTTTTCCTCGACGCCGATAGTGATGTGGCTCATGGACTTGATGATCGGGTGGGCCCGGCCACGGTCCTTGGGCTGGAAGCGCTTCATGCGGGGACCCTCATCGACGCGGCTTTCCGCAACAATAAGAGAGGTGATATCGGCCTGGTTCAATTCCGCGTCGGCCACCGCTGCATCAAGAGCCTTTTTCAGGTTCAGCGATGCACGCTTGGGGCTAAAGGAGAGTAGAGACAAGGCCTGATCGACCGACTTGCCACGGATCAAGTCCGCAACAAGACGAGCCTTGCGAGGCGAGCCGCGGTGGTACCGAACCTCGCTCGTGAACCGAGCGATCTCACGAACCTCAGATCCGAGCGATTTGGCGATCTTCTCTATTGTCTTGGTGCGCAGGCGTGGGTGATCACGACCAACAAGCCAGTTCTTGAGGCCGTCGAGCGCGACCGTCGCGGACATGTTCTCGTCTGCGATCAGTTCAGCAAGCTGCTGGAGCGAAAGCCCAGAGCTTGCAAGGAGCGAGTTAACTTTTAAGTGTCGGATCTTCATGAACCAATCCTTCTCAACTATCGACTGCACTGTTTGCATACAGCATGCCGGGCTTGCTGCAATCGGACGACTTTGGCTTAGCGACCGCCAGCAGCGGGCGATGCGCCCTTGGCGCCTGTGTCGATGCCTTCCTTCTTGTTGGTGTGCCCACGGAACGTGTTTGTGAAGCTGAACTCGCCGAGCTTGTGCCCGACCATGTCTTCAGTTACGTACACGTCGTTGAACACACGGCCGTTGTGCACCTTGAACGTATGCCCGACGAATTCGGGGACGATCGTGCAACGACGAGCCCACGTCTTGATAGGTTCCTTGCGACGAGCGGCATTGAGCTTCTCTACTTTCATGTAGAGTTTTTCGTCGACGAATGGACCCTTCTTAAGGCTGCGTCCCATGCTGGGTATGCTCCGATGAAAGACAGATACGGGCGATTTGCGGTACCAAACGAGCTACAAGTGACACGAGAGAACGAAACTTATCTAACGAAACTTACCTGACAAAACTTACTTCTTGATGCCATGGCGTGCAGTGGCACGGCGACGAACAATGAGCTGAGTCGAGGGCTTCTTGCGATTACGAGTGTTGCCGCCCTTGGAGAGGACGCCGGTGGGACCGCAAGGCGGGCGATTGCCCTTCGAGCGACCCGAACCGCCACCCAGGGGGTGGGCTGCGTGGCTCTTGGCCACGCCGCGGGTAATGGGGCGGCGACCGAGCAAGCGGGTCAAACCAGCCTTGCCCAAGATGCGAAGACGGTGATCAGAGTTGCCGACCTGGCCGATGGTTGCGACGCAATCAATAGGTACGCGACGAACTTCGCCAGAAGGCAGTGTCAAAGTGGCGTAATCGCCTTCCTTGTTGGTCAGGCGAGCATAGACACCAGCGCTGCGGCACATCTGTGCGCCGCGACCTGGGTTCAACTCAACACAATGTACGTCCAGGCCCGTGGGGATAAACCGCAAAGCCATGCAGTTGCCAACGGTGGGCTCAACTGGAGTGGTGAAAGAGCAGATTACGGTCTGGCCATCTTTGAGGCCGTTGGGAGACGGAATGTAGCGCTTGACGCCATCGGCGTAAGTGATCAAGGCGATGTGCGAGCTGCGTGAAGGATCGTACTCGATACCGGTAACGGTACCGACGATGCCAGCGCGGTCTTTACGCTTGAAGTCGATCAAGCGGAGCATGTGCTTGACGCCGCCGCCACGACCACGCGATGTGATCTTACCGCTGTGGTTACGACCACCGGTCTTTGGCAGTGGAGCCAATAGAGACTTTTCAGGCCGCTTCTTGGTGACTTCAGCGTTCGTGTTGACCGACGCATTGCGGCGGCCGGCGCTGGTGGGCTTAAGGATGCGAATAGCCATGGAAGACTCCGGATCGTATCGGCTGGATCAGCCGTTGAAAATTCAATCTACATTCAATCTACATTCAATCAACTAATTCGACTCTCAAGCGTTCTCGCGTTTCACTTGCTGGGCGAGGTTCAACGTGTGTGCATTTAAACTTTACCGAAACTGGACTGAAACTCGACCAAATCAGAAACTTAACCAGAATCTAAACCAGAAACCAAACAAGAATCCAAACCAGAAACAAACCAAAAACAAATCAGAAGAGCTCGATCACCTGATCGCCCTTAAGGCGGATAATGGCTCGCTTCTGTGGTGCAACCTGCATCGGGCCCATCTTGGTGCGGTAGGCCTTGCCCTTGCGAACTTGGGTGTTGATAGCAGCGACTTCGACCTTGTAAATCTGTTCGATTGCCTTCTTGATCTCGTCCTTGGTTGCACGAGTATCAACGATGAAGGAGTAGCGACGCTGCTCGTTCATTGCAAAAGTACTTTTTTCTGAAAGCAAAGGGCGCTTGATGATGTAGTGCGAGGCAACATTGGCGGGCATGTCCAAACTCCGAATTCAGGCCCTGATGGACCAGTCAATTTTGTGAATCGCCGAACTCACTAGTACGTGCATGGCTTCCATGCACCACACTTCAACAACCAATCCTAAACAACCAATCCTGAACAACCAGACTTCAAGATGCATTCAACAAATTATCTAAACTAAGAACCAAGCTGATCTCAACACCACTTAGGCCTTCGCGGCACCCATGGGGTTGATCTTTGCTTCCTTGCCAGTTTGCGAGCTTGGGCCGTTGAGCCACGCCTCAAGGTCCGCACGTCCAATCACCAAGTATCGGTGATTGAGCATGTCGAAGCAATTAAGTTGCGGAGCAGGAACGAGCGTGATGTCATCAACGTTGCGACCAGACAAACGAGCGTTCTTCGAAGTTGCTTCGTCGGTCGAAAGGGCGATCAAGGCTGTCGCGTCAACCTGAAGGGCAGCGAGGAATGCCTGGAAGTCCTTGGTCTTGGGTGCTGCAAATTCGATGCGGTCAACAATCTTGACCTCTTGGTCGACCAGCTTCGCGAGGAATGCGTTGCGGTTGGCCTTGCGGCGCATCTTCTTAGGCATGTCCAGGCGATAATCTTCGCGTGTCCGCTTCTTGCTGTGGCCGTGGCCACCGCCCTTGAAGAGATTGGCCTTCTTATCGCCGTGGCGAGCGTTGCCCGTACCCTTTTGCTTGTAAATCTTGCGTGTCGAGCCTTCGACCTCGTGGCGATTCTTGGTACGCGAGGAACCCTGACGCAGGTTCGCATGGTAACGCACGTACGCCTGCTTGACCAAGCTGGCATTGAGCGTGCCGCCGAGGGACGACTCATCGATCTTCATCTGGGCAACTTGTTTGCCCTGCATGTTGTAGACTGGGACATCCATTCTGTCTTTTCCTAGTCCGAACGCCTTGTTGACCGAAAGAGAATTCATTCCCTTCCGTGTCCCGCGCCTATCCGTCTTACTCCCAGTCCCGGCGGAGCTCTATGTGCATAGCACACTTTGCTTTTTCGGAGCCACCGATTGAGCTTCAAGGCATTGCCTGTCAGCATTCGGCGGGGGAGTCGATCGGAATCGACTCGGCATTACCTTGCTTTTGGGTATTACCCAAAAGCACACACCATCTGTCGTTGCCTGGCGGTTTCGCTAAGCGACCTTCCGGGCTCCGAGGATCGCACTTTGCTGCTTTCCCCGGCATATACCACAACTATGAACCAAGTAGAAAACCGAAATTTCGTCTACACCTTATCTACCGAGCAAACAAGGGAGATAAGCATAGCCCATCACCCATCTCAAAGATGGCTGCTTGGCATATTTTTCGGCAATTACTTCTTAACCGCAGCAAGCTTCTTGGCCTTGCTGGTGTAAAGACGGACAGCAGGGCGAATCGTCACAAGGCCATTGTTCGCGCCAGGAACCGCACCCTTAATCAAGAGGAGGTTCCGCTCGGCATCCATCCGAACAACTTCAACCGAACGCATGGTGACCTGAACGTCGCCCATGTGGCCGGACATTTTCTTGCCCTTTTTCAGACCGCCGCCGAAGCCTCGGTTCGAACACAAAGAGCCGATCGAGCCGGGTGAGCGGTGCTTACGCTCGGTACCGTGGGAGGCGAAGAGACCTTTAAAGTGGTGCCGCTTCATCGTGCCTTGGAAACCTTTACCCTTGGAGACACCGATGACATCGATGAACATCGTGCCTTCGAGGTCTTTGACGGTTAGTGTCTGGCCGAGGGCAAAGGTCGCGAGTTTTTCAGCGGTAACACGGAACTCGCCGTGGTGGCGACGAGCTTCGCTGCCAGCCTTGGAGTCGTGGCCGATGATCGCCATCGTCGAGTTACGAGGCTTGATGTCGCCATACCCGATCTGAACAGCGGTGTACCCGTCTTTTTCTTCGGTCTTGAGCTGTGTAACAACGCAAGGCCCAAGCTCGATGACCGTCACGGGAACGTTAACGCCGCTCTCAAGAAAGACGCGGGTCATACCAATCTTCTTACCCATCAACGACATAGACGTGTTCGACATAAATGACCTACCTTGCACTGGGAATCCGGATGAAGTTGCCTTTCATTGGCAGACTTACCTGATCGTCCCGTTGGATAATGGACACTTGGCTCGCGCCGCCTGCCCGAGTGCTCCGCGGCGGGCCAATCCCGCGGCGGTTAACGCTCACACACTTCACATGGCATTCGTCCCATGATTCGTGTAGTAGCGATCTTTCTGATTCTAAACTTAAGCCCTAAAAACCAGGCCCAATATCAGGCTTTAATCTTGACGAACACACCAGCAGGCACCACCAAGCGGTTCAATGCCTCAACCGTACGAGCGTTGGGCTCGATGATGTCGATGATGCGCTTGTGCGTGCGAATCTCGAACTGTTCGCGGCTCTTCTTATCAATGAAGGGCGAACGAAGAACTGTGTACCGCTCGACTCGTGTCGGCAGCGGCACGGGCCCTGCTACTTTCGCGTTCGTGCGCTTCGCGTGCTCAACGATTTCCTTGGCGGAAGCGTCAAGGGCGATATGGTCGTACGCTTCCATACGGATCCGGATTCTGCCACTCATGCGTGTTCGTCCAGTACAGCAGTCAAAGATGGTGGGAACAAACCACTTCGGTGTGTTACCCGTGTCCTGCAGCCAGCGCGTCCGCAAGACGCTATGCGGCTCCCCGCCAAGCAGTGCTTGATGGAAGGGAACGATAGACACCTCCCGAGCTATGTCAACCCGAGCTATGTCAACCCGAGCTATGTCAACCCGAGCTATGTCAACCCACTCGGCAGACTCTGTTCCTGACTCTGCTTCCTGACTAGCCTTCCATTTCTTGAAGGCCTGCTCTTCTCGTAACTCATGGGCACTGGACCCGATTTCAGCATTTATACCGCACAACAACTGCCGTTTGGATCTTGAACGGATACTCTCTTCTCAACTTTAAGCGATCACGCCTTCATGCCTCTTGCCAAGTTCCAGAGCACACGGCTGCCTTGAGTTGGCATCTATAAAAGCACCTCATTCGTCCGATACTTTCCTTTACGCCTGCTATCCACATTCAACTTGTCCAGAATCGGCCTGTCCAGATTCATACCTTCCAGAATCGAACCCTTGGCCTTGGAGTTCTGAAATGAAGCACGCATCCTCCGCTCGCACCCGCCAACGTCGGCGTACTAGCTTTATCTCTTGCACCGCCTGTGCCGCGTTGCTGTGCCTTGCCCAAGTTGTAGTAGCTCAACGCGATAATCCATTACCTGCAAATACTTACAACAACTCCCCCACTGCTGCCGCCAAGTCCTTTCCTGCCAGCATCACACCAATTGAGTTTAGCGATGAACCTCTCCGCCTTGATGCTGTCGGCCTCACCATGCAGATCCCCGTGGGCTCAAGGGCTCAATCATCAACCGTTGGCAGCGATGTGTCCGCCAGCATCCTCGGTGAAAGCAGCTCATGGCTGATTAACGTCCGCACGCCACGCCTTGCTGGGGACGTCAAGCTTACATCACGTGAAGTACTCGAACAGATCGCTGAGCACATTGCCAGCGCCTCGGGCGAAGTGTTCATCGCCCGCGAAACCGACGGCCGTTTCAAGAGCAAGCCCTTCGCCGCTCGCTTTAATGACGTTGCTGGCTCGTATGCCAAGCTCCTAGGCGAGCCTGAAACCATCATCATCAATGGCATGCAAGCCGAGCGCGTTTACATCGAGCTGCCACCCATCCGCCAGTTCCCAGCCACCGTCCGTGGCCTCACCGTTTTCAAATCTGGCGCGGTCCAGTTCGTCGTCGCCGATTTGACCGTGATCCTCTCCGACTTTTCCAGTGTTAAGCCAATCTACGAAACCACGCTCGCCACGACGACGATCATTAATGACGCGCAGCTGACTAACCGCCGAGCCGCCGCCGTCAAGCTTGGCCAAGCGCTCATCGCTGGCCTTAAACCAAACGATTACGAAGCCGCACTCACCGCAAAGCCCGAACGCTGGCTACGTCGATATAGGCCCGCCGCCAATGGCTCGATTCGCGATGCCCAAGAACTCGGCTACGCTCGCATCCGCACCGCCAAAGGAACCCGAAACGCGGTTGCCACTTCCCCAGGTCCAACAGGCAACCAAGAAGGCTACGTCATCCGCGTTGACTACCGCATGCTCGATGGGACCGATGGCGTCGTTGACTCTCGTGGCACCTACTTCACCACTCCCGAACGCGACGATGAAGTTTGGCAAGTTGAAAACTCAATCAAACGGGGCGGTAATTCAATCGTCACCATCGAACGCGGCGGCCGTAACGGCAAGAGCATGACCGTCTCGATCGAAGGCCAAGGCCGCGCGCCAATGACCATCAAGCCCATCCTTCAAGGCGATGGCTACATCACCATTGTCGAAGACCTTCTCTTGCCCCGCTTTCTTGTTGTCTCAGGCCTTCAAGGCGAGCTTGGCTTCTACGCATATCGCTCCGACACGGGCACCATTCGCTACCGCCGCGACACCATCAGCATTGATCCACAGAACTCCAACGTTGTCCTACTCGCGACCACCCGTGGCGATGACGCCAAGAGCCAGACCAGCCGCTATTCCAAATCAGGCGACTTCATCCAAACACTACTCCCCGACAACTCTATTTGGGAACCCACAACGCCCGAAGCGCTGATGCGAATCTGGAAAGACAAGGGCCTTCCCCTCGACTAATCCGCATACCTGCATTAACGCAGCCCAGATGTGGCAGCGCTCTCAACCGAATCAGGAACTTCCATGGCTGTTGATCGCCTTCTTCAATCCCACGAATCACCCGAAGAAACTCATCGCAATTGGGCACTTCGCCCAACGCGTTTAAGCGAATACGTTGGCCAAACCGAGCTTAAGGCTCGCTTGCTCATCGCAATCCAAGCCGCTCGCGCTCGCAAAGAACCACTCGAACACACGCTGCTGCATGGCCCGCCAGGCCTAGGCAAAACCACGCTCGCGCACGTCCTCGCCGAGGAAATGGGTGTCAAGCTCCACATCACTTCCGGCCCCGCTCTCTCGCGTGGCACAGATCTTGTCTCTGCCATCACGCGCCTAGGCGAGTGCGACATTCTCTTCATCGATGAGATCCATCGGCTGCCCACCGCCGTCGAAGAGTTTGTCTATCCCGCGATGGAAGACTTTCGCATCGACGTAACGGTTGACGCGGGTCTCGCCGCGCGCACGATCCAGATCCGCTGCAAACCATTCACGCTTGTGGGCGCGACGACTCGCGCGGGACTGATCTCGTCGCCCATGCGCTCGCGATTTGGGTTGGTCGATCACCTTCGTTACTATGAAGAAGGCGAGCTTCTCTCGATCCTTCGCCGTAGTAGCCGACTATTGGGATTGGAAGAGCCCGATACCGCCGCGTTGACGCGCATCGCAACTCGCTCGCGTGGCACGCCTCGCATCGCCAATCGCTTGCTCCGGCGCGTGCGCGACTTTGCTCAGGTCCGCGCCAATGGCAAGCTCTCGGGCCAGTGCGTCGATGACGCGCTTCAACTCGAAGGCGTGGACGCGCTCGGGCTTGATCGCCTTGACCGTGCATACCTCACGACCATCGCGACAACGTACGCTGGCGGCCCCGTCGGCCTGGAAACCGCCGCCGCCACCATGAACGAAGACGCGGGCACAATCGAAGACGTTGTCGAGCCCTTTCTTTTGCAGATC
>JBBRGG010000095.1:0-12363 GCA_038240875.1 Phycisphaerales bacterium
CCTCGAAAAGTCACCCGGTGCGGCGGTGGTCTACGACCTCCGCTCAACCAAGGCCGTTGAAGAAGAAATCAAGAAAGCCGGCGGCAAGGCCGTTCGCGGTCGCGTCGGCCATGTGTTCATGAAGGCCGCAATGGCCGAGAACAACGCCTGTTTCGGCGGCGAGCTTTCCGGCCACTTCTACTTCGCCCAGAACTTCAACGCCGACTCCGGCGTGATTGCCATGTGCACCGTACTGACGGTGCTCTCCAACACCGGCAAGAAAATGAGCGATCTGGTAGCCCCGGTCGCCCGCTTCGCACAGTCCGGCGAAATCAACTACAGCATTGAGGACAAAGACGCCGCCCTTGTTCGCCTCAAGAAAGAGTTTGGCCCCGCCGCACTTCCGGGCGTGGTGATTGATGATCTCGACGGTGTCACCATCGACTGCTTTAGCAAAGACGGTTGGTGGTGCAACGTACGCAAGAGCAACACCGAGCCACTGCTGCGACTCAACCTTGAAGCCAAGGACAAGAAAACCCTGGACCGAATCTTTGACGCAATTGCGCCGGGCCTTGGTCATCGTGTGGACCATTGATTGGCACCTGACTGATTCATCCTTGACTCGTTCACCCTCGACTAACTTAACTTTGCCTGTCGCCCACACTCGCTGCACGATTCGCAATCTGACCCGCAGGGTTTCGCACCGACGCAAGGCTCGCTTAATGTTGATTGCGGGTCAAACTTAAGGACGGGAGCATCGATGACCGTCGCGGACCTACTTAAGCATTGGAAGCTCGTAGAAAATCCATTCCGGGGCGAAGAGGCTCGCCTGGATGATGTGCTCGCTCGTATGTCCAAGCAAGACGTCGTGCCTCGAAGTGTTGATTCGCGCATGGCGAGCGTTGACGTTGGCCCCAAGCCACAGTCCAATTCGGAAGCCGCATCTACGAGCGATAGCACCTCGCTCGTTCCTACTTCTTCGCAGCCAACTCTGACAAACTCATCGCGCCTTCGTCCTGTCCACCATGGAGAGTTCGAGAAGATCCTCGGCGACCTCAATCGGCCAAATTCCGCTGTGGTTTTTGGCGAAAAAGGAAGCGGTAAAACCGCCATCCGCTTGCAGATTGCCCAGCGCATCGCGGCACACAACGCTGTGCATGTGGGCGCGCGTGTGCTGCTCATTCCCTACGATGATCTCAATGGCGTGCTTGATCGCCTGCACGAACGCGTCAACGGCAAGACGCCCCTTGATTCGCTCCAAAAAATCCGCCTGGTTGATCACCTTGACGCGCTGCTGCTCAATACCGTTCCTCGCGTGATCGACGCCGTGCTGGGCAAACCGCGAGGTGTCGCCGCAGATCCACTGCCCGTTAGCGACGCAGCAGGCGGCAATGCCCTTGCCAACAGCACCAAAGCACATAAACGCCTGGACGATGCGGCCAAGCGCGATCTGCTCTTGCTTCAGGCGTTGTACGACCATCCGGAACACGCCGCACAACGCACCAAGCTTTTGCGGCGAAAGCTTCGTATTTCGCGCGGGATTATGCCTTCACTTGAGAACGTGCTTGCGTTCGTAGGCCCGATCGTTATCCTGGCTTCGCTCGCGTGGACGGAGCTTTTCTGGAACACGTTCTCGCCACCGGCTGGACTTGATAAAGACTGGGTCAAGTGGGCAACCGCGGGCTTCACCGGGGTCTTCATCTTCTGGCTCCTTAAGATCAGCTTGTGGGACAAGCTTCGTCTCATTCGCACCGCCCACCGCGTTCGCAGGCAGATCCGCGTGTCTGCACGAGGCGATATTTCCTACGCGCGCTCGCTCAAGCAACTTGGGTCGATTCTTGGCGAAGCCGACGCGCTCCCCATGACCGATTCGGAAGAGGCCCGGTACAACCTCTTTGGTCGTCTGCGCCGCGTGCTTCGCTCGCTTGGGTACGCTGGCGTGATTGTGATCGTTGATCGCATGGACGAGCCCACGCTTGTCAGTGGCGACGCCGACCGCATGAAAGCCGTCGTGTGGCCTTTGCTCAACAACAAATTTCTTCAGCAAGAAGGCGTTGGCATCAAGATGCTGTTGCCCATGGAGCTTCGCCACGCGCTCTTTCGCGAGAGTAGCGCGTTCTTCCAAGAAGCCCGTTTGGATAAGCAATGCCTTGTTGAGCGACTAGGCTGGACGGGCGTTTCCCTCTATGACCTCGCCGAGGCCCGGCTGACAGCATGTACGATTCCCGGTCTCGTGCCCGTCACGCTGGTTGACCTCTTCGAAGAAGACGTCACGCGACAGGATCTCATCGATTCACTTGATCGCATGCACCAACCTCGCGACGCCTTCAAGTTTCTCTATCGCTGCATGACCGAGCATTGCTCGTCCTATGGCGGCGGCGACCGCCGAATGCGGATCCCGCGCCACATCATGCAGTCGGTGTTGAAGCAGGAAGTTGACCGAGTCCAGGGTCTCTATCGCGGGATTCGCCCGGGATAATCGGGGCGCGTCCATCGTGCTTGACCTTGATCAGTCCATTATGCCGCGAATCTCAAAAGTCTGCGTACCCTTCGCCTTGCAACTCGACACGCCGCACATCCTCGCAACTACTGGCCCAATTGCCAAGCGGCTGGGGCCACACTTTGAGCCGCGTCCCGAGCAGCTACGCATGGCAGACGCCGTCGAACGGGCAATCCGCGAGAAGTCGCACCTCTTGGTCGAAGCGGGTACAGGCATCGGCAAGAGCTTCGCGTATCTTGTTCCCGCGCTGCTTCGTGCGATGCTCCATAACGAAGTCGTCGTCGTTTCAACACACACCATCTCGCTGCAAGAACAGCTCATCGAACGCGATATTCCGCTCTTGATCGCGGCCCTCGAAGAAGCCGTGAAAGAAGCCGGGGCAACATTCACGACCGGAACTGTGGATGAAGATCGCCTTGACGCAACGACTGCTCAACGCGTTGATGCCAACACCTTTCTGGACGACGAAACTCGTGCACAGCTCGAAGCCGATCTCGCCGCGTTTGACGAGCGCGAGTTTGAGCACGGGCCCGAAGAAGCTTCTCCATTTTCTAATCCCTCGTTCCCAGATCCAATCCAGCTTCGCGACACGCACGATACGCGAGAGTCGAAAGACTCCGCTGGATCAAGTGCTGCTCCCGGGCTCGTCATCCGCCCGATCATTCCTGTTCTTGTAAAAGGTCGCGGCAACTATGTCAGCATTCGCCGGCTTAAGCTCGCTTCGCAAAGACAAGATCGCCTCTTTGCCGACCCTGGCGCACGCCGAAGCCTTCACGTGATCGAAGATTGGGCGTACAACACGCAAGATGGCACACTCTCGTCCATGCCGCAGCTTGAACGCCCCGGCATCTGGGACAAAGTCCAAAGCGACAGCGGCAATTGCATGGGGCGTCGATGCCCCACCTACGAACAATGCTTCTATCAACGTGCCCGCAAGAAACTCGAAGGCGCCAATGTGCTCGTGTGCAATCACGCGCTCTTCTTTAGCGACCTTGCGCTGCGTGGCCAGGACGCGGGCTTTTTGCCCAGGTACCACCACGTAATCCTTGACGAAGCACACACGGTTGAAGAAGTCGCCGCAGAACACTTTGGATTAAGCCTGAGCGAAGGGCGCATCGCGCACTTGCTCTCGACGCTGTATCAATCGCGCACCGGCAAGGGCTATCTCGCGCAGCTCTCGCTTGGCGTGGGCGACATCTCGATGGTTGATAAAGCGATGGCGCTGGTAGAAAATGCCCAGCAAGCCTGCCGAGGATTCTTCGATGAGCTTCTCGATACCGCGTGGCAGGATCAAGACCAAGACGACTGGACCCGCCGAGCCGGACCACGAGCCGAAACGGGCACGGTTCGCCTTCGCAAGCCGGGCGCTGTTGGTAATGTGATCTCGCCGGTCATGCGCGAGCTTTCGATGCGACTCAAAGCCATCAAGGATGTTGCAAGCAACGAAGCCGACAAATATGAGCTCAATGCATACGCAATTCGCGCCGAGATGATCGCGACCGAAGCCCAGGCGCTCGTCGATCAAGCTCTGCCCGGCTGTGCCTATTGGGTCGAAGCCAGTGGCGGCGGCGACATCGGCGACGAAGGAGCCATGGCTCGCGGGCAAAAGTTTCGCCGAGTCACGCTCGCGTGTGCGCCAATCGACGTGTCGCCACTCTTAAAGCAGCATCTTTTCACCAAAGACCATTCGACGATCTTAACCAGCGCGACCCTCGCGACGCGCACAGTAAAGGCTGGCGAAACCACAGAGTCTTCAGAAACCGCATTCATTCACGCAATGTCGCGGCTTGGGTGCGAAGGCTCGCGCACATTGCAGATGGGTTCGCCCTTTAACTACGCCAAGCAGGTCGAGTTCTTTGTCGATCATCTTGCCGTCCAAAGGCTCGAAGGCGAACGCGAAGCCGACGCGATCGCGCGGCGAGTTCTCTTCCACGTCCGCGAAACCCAAGGCGGGGCCTTTGTGCTTTTCACATCTCTGGCAATGCTCGACAAGGTCGCCTCGCTACTCGCAGGCCCATTGTCCGCAGAAGGCATGCCCCTGCTCGCACAAGGCCGCGATGGCTCACGCACCAGTATTCTGCAACGCTTCCGCGAGAATGAATCGAGCGTGTTGCTTGGAGCCGCTTCGTTCTGGCAAGGCGTTGATGTTCGTGGCCGTGGCCTTCGCAACGTCATCATCACCAAGCTTCCCTTTGATCCACCTGATCGCCCACTGACCCAAGCTCGTGGCGAGCTTATCGAATCGCGAGGTGGCAACTCATTCATGGAAGATTCGCTTCCAAGAGCCGTAATTCGCTTTAAGCAAGGCTTTGGTAGATTGATTCGCTCAACGACCGACCACGGCCGAGTCGTCGTACTCGATCCGCGGGTTACCACCGCTCGCTACGGCAGGATGTTTTTAGAAGCTCTTCCTCCGGGTATCAAAGTAATCGCGATCAAGTAAAGCCTGCATCAAGTTAAGCCAGCCCCTGTGCCGCTTCCATGTGGTACCCTGCGTGCGAAAGCGTATCGCAAATCGAACACCGCTAACGAGCCGAACCATGAACACCAGCCAAAGCCCGAGCCTTACTCAAGCACCCGTAACCTCCAAGAAAATCGCTATCGTCCTCTGTGGCAGTGGCAAGTCTGACGGCTCGGAAATCCACGAATCTGTCTCGATCCTCATCCATCTCTCGCGTCAAAGCCTCGGCTACGAGTGCTTCGCGCCCGATGCGCCGCAGACCGACGTCATCAATCACGCGACGGGTAAGCCGCAGCCAGGCCTAAGTCGAAACATGATGGTCGAAGCCGCGAGAATCAGCCGTGGCGTGATCCGTCCGATCTCTGAACTTCACGCGAAAGACTTTGACGGCATCACATTTCCAGGCGGCTTTGGCGCCGCGAAAAACCTGTGCGACTTTGCCACCAAAGGGTCGGACTGCACGGTCATCCCCGAAGTCGTGCGCGTGATTAAAGACTTTCACGCAAGCAAGAAGCCCATCGCGATGTGTTGCATCGCGCCGGTGATCGTGGCACGCGTGCTGGGTCGCCGAATGAACGGCCCGGGATGCCGCGTGACCATCGGCACCGATTCGGCAACCGCCAACGCCATCGCGACCATGGGTTCGGAGAACATCGCCAAGAGCGTCAAGGAAACCTGCATCGACGAGGTGAACAAGCTGATCACGACCCCAGCGTATATGTACGACGCGACACCACACGAGGTCTTTGAAGGAATCGGCAAGATGATCGACGTCTTGACCGCGATGGTTCGCCGATAATCGCTGGCGTGCGATACTTATAAAAAATAGATTTCCGCATGCTCGATTTCTGTTGCAACAGCTAGATATCTCCTTCACAAACCTCGTGTTGAGCGCGTGTATAGTGCGACGCCCTTATTTACTATGGAGTGCTAGGCCGCATGCTTGTCGCTGAGAGTCGCCCACGAAACCTGAGTTGGCTGCATTCCGGGCCGTTGCTCTTTGGCGATTGGGGAACCAGCCGTCTCTATGTCCTTGGGCTCGCGTTTTACTACACGGCTCACGCATCAATTTACTATCTCGCGGTGATGTCGCTCATCATGGCGGGCGTGGCATGGGGTTATACGATCATTTGCCGGTGCTTTCCCGATGGCGGCGGTGTGTATTCAGCGGCTCGTAGCATCAGCCCCTTATTGAGTGTCGTCGCCGCGACGCTGCTGCTTTGCGATTTCATCATCACGGCGTCCTTATCCGCTATTGAAGCCTATCACTATTTTGGGGTACACGGTAAGGGAGCGATTATTGCCGCCAGTATCGGCACGATTACGGTGCTTGGACTCTTAAACTGGTTTGGTGCGCGCGCCGCTGGCCGGTTCGCGCTTTTTATTGCTGTAATAGCAATCGCGGCGTCGGCGATCATCGGCGCAATGTGCCTGCCGCTGCTTCCGATTGGACTTAGTGCCGCCAAGCCGATTGTCACAGGCGTTGACGACCCCTGGAAAATGTGGGAGAGCCTAGTCCGAATCGTTCTTGCCCTTTCAGGTGTCGAAGCGGTCGCGAGTATGACCGGGCTTATGAAGAAGCCTGTTGCGCGAACGGCCAAACGCACGCTCTGGCCAGTACTTATCGAAGTTGTGATCCTCAATCTTATCTTCTGCATCGCGCTTAATGCG
Source organism: Phycisphaerales bacterium (assembly GCA_038240875.1). GTDB lineage: Bacteria > Planctomycetota > Phycisphaerae > Phycisphaerales > UBA1924 > JBBRGG01. The sequence continues at coordinate 6,612 of JBBRGG010000095.1, forward strand.
CTGCCTGGACGGCTGCAAACCTCTACGCCAGACTATGTTACGTATGAGCAGGAAATGAATCTCAATAGCGATTTGACCCCAAAGGCAAACGCAACTCCAGATGAGATAGCGGCTTACGAAGCAGTTAAAGCCGAAACGCTTGAAATCAAGAAATACCGAACTACGGCGGTCAAGGTTTTGGCGGATTACAGCGCTACGCGGCTGTTTGGGGAGACGGTGGGTAACGCCGTGGGCATTGCGGCGGGGATTATCTTTGGATTGCTGCTTTTGTCAGCTGTGAATACGGCAATATTGGCGATGGTCTCGGTGTACTACGCGCTCGCCCGAGATGGGGAGTTGCCTAAAGTCCTGACAAAGCTCAACTATTCAGGTGTACCTTGGGTCGGGTTGCTGCTTGCGGCGGGCGCGCCAGCGGTTGTGCTATTATTTGTTAACGATGACAAAGCGTTGGGCGAGTTGTACGCCATCGGGGTAGTCGGGGCGATTGCCATTAACTTTGTGTGCTCCGCGTGGAATCGAGAGTTACCCATAACCGTGTGGGAGCGGCGTGGGTTGTGGTTTATGGGCGGGCTCATGTCCGTGATTGGGTTAACGATTGTCTATGCAAAGCCGAATGCGACTGCGTTTGCCGGGAGCATCATCGGTGTAGTGCTCATCGCTCGTTGGCTTGTTCGAGCCAAGGCACGCAGGGCGGCACTTATTGAACCATTGCCCACGCCCAGCGATGGTTGGCTTGCATTGTTGCGACAGACCTCACAGAATATTGTGGATACGGAATCTCGGATCATGCTCGCGGCACGTGGCCGGGACCACGCGGAATTCGCGGTGGAATTAGCTAAGAAGAGAGGAGCGGCGTTGTTCGTGATATATGTGCGCACGCTGCGGATGCTCGACGTTCAACCGGGACAAATTCCACGGATTGAGGATGATCCAGACGGGCAAGAGGCACTGGGAACGGTGGCGTTGATTGCACAGCGGGCGAGCGTGCCGATTGTCCCGATTTATGTGACGAGCCCGAATGTTGCTGAGGAGATTTTGGATTACACGGTGACGTATGGGTGCGATACTTTGATCATGGGCCGTTCGAGACGGAGCTTGTTTAGCAAAAGGATTGAAGGGAACGTGTTGTTGCGGGTCGCTGAGGACTTGCCTGAGGGCGTGTCGTTGATCACGCGGGCTACGCCAACTGTAGAGAATCCACGCGGGCTTGATCCAACGACTGGATGAACTGGTGTTGACTGAAATGGGCGGACTTCACTGGGCGATTTCATAAGGCGGGATTGCTCTGACAAGGTTGTGTCAGACTTGATTGCAGATGTGTTCTGGGGCGAGTTTGGGCGACTACCCTCGCACTATGAGTGAAGGATCGCACGTACCAGATGCCAGTTTGCTTGAAGCATTTCCTACGCCGAGCGAAGTGCCCTTTGTGATCGAGCACATCGCCGAGGAGTTTACGAGCGTGTGTCCAAAGACGGGCCAACCGGACTTTGGCGTAGTGACGGTTCGCTTTGAGCCGCGCGCGGGTGCCAAGGGTGGCGTGTGTGTTGAGCTCAAGAGCCTGAAGATGTATCTTCAGTCGTTCCGCGACAAGGGAATTTACTACGAGGCAGTCACGAACCGGATTCGCGATGATCTTGTAGCGCTGATGGGTCCGACGTGGCTGATGGTTACGACGGATTGGCGCGGACGGGGCGGTATCCGAAGCGTGATCCGCGCAAGCAGCGGCGTAGTTCCACCTCACTGGCTGCGCTAGGCAATGCCTTGATAGCGTGCACGCACAAGCTATTTGTTCATTCGACCCGCGTACTGAAGCCACGATACTACTTAGGTAAATAAGTGTTGAAGATGTAGAAAGCGAAGCCCCTCTCAGAAAGAAGGGGTACCAAGACACGCCTGAGTTTCAGTGACGATTCGTAGTAATGAAATCTGAAACTGAAGACTTTAACCGCAACGAGAAGCCACACATGCCAACGCCGATCACGCCTGAAACCTCGACCAATACACCAGCCGCTCGCATGTTCATCAGCGACCTTGGCCCATCGCAGCGTGTGCGTGGCGTATTTTCGGTGGCGAATACACAGCTTGGCCGTACGCGAAATGACAAGCCTTACTTGCGATGCCTGGTTGGAGATCGCACGGGCGATTTACCGGCGCGCATGTGGACGATTGAAGAGCATGTGTACAACAAGTTGCCGACGGACGGGTTTGTGTTTCTTGAAGGGGAAACCCAGCCATATCAGGGCGAGCTGCAGCTAATCATTCACGAGATCGAACCTGTCGAGCCCTCGGCGGCGGAGATGCGTGAACTGTTGCCTTGCAGCACGCGACCTGCTGAAGAGATGTATGCGGAGTTGATGCAACTTCTCGAAACGTTGCAGCACCCATCCATGAAGGCTCTGGCGAAGTTGTACCTAGCGGACACGACGCTGATGGACGCTTTCAAGCAGGCCCCTGCTGCCAAGAGCATGCACCATGCGTACCTGGGCGGTTTGCTGGAGCACACGCTCAACTTGCTTAACGTCGCCAACGCGATCTGCCCTTTTTATCCCAAGATCAATCGCGACCTTGTGGTGATGGGGTTGTTCCTGCACGATCTTGGCAAGACGCGCGAGTTGGTGTATGACCGCGCCTTTGGGTACACCGATCGCGGCGAATTGATCGGGCACATCGTCGAAGGTGCGATCATGCTGCATGACAAGGCGCAGCAACTGATGCGCGAGCATGGGGTTCGCGTGCCTAGTGCTGCGTTAATGGTTTTGCAGCACATCATCATCTCGCACCATGGCGAGCCGGAGTTTGGTGCGGCCAAGTTGCCTTCGACTCCTGAGGCGATTTTGGTGGCGCAGCTTGACAACCTTGATGCGAAGGCGGCGGCATCTGTAGCCGCGACGCGTCCGGATCGTGCCGCAGAGTTTGACGCGAAAGGAAACTTCACCGAGAAGTCCTGGGCGCTGAACACCAAGCTGTACAAGCCCGATCCGCTCAAGGGTTGAAAGACTTTGCAAGGCTACTAGCCGCGCGAGTTTCGTGGACGGAAGTCTGCTTGGTTTAGTGCACGAACACCGAGGCAAAATCGCTCTAGGATCTGGGCATGGACATCTCTATTCACTTGATGCTTCGCGCATCGACATTGAAGCCGTGTGGCGAATGTTGCGTAGTACGTGTTAGTCGCCCAACATTCGTCGCGAAGTGGTTGCGAAGGCAATTGCAAATAGCGTCGTGATCGGCGCGTACGAAGGCACGACTGGCAAGCAGGTTGGCTTTGCTCGCGGTGACGGATCGCGCGCCGTTTGCGTGGTTGTGTGATGTGAGCGTTGATGAAGGCAGCCGCGGCAAAGGCATCGGTACTCGGATGGTCCAGATCCTTATTGCACACTCGGAATTGCGAACGCTTGGGTGATAGAGGCTTGCGACCAAGGACGCGCACGACGTGTGTGAGCTGCTCGGTTTTAGGCCGGCGTAACTAGGGTGCTGGATGAAATGCAAGAGCGATGTATCGGCGTTGTCAGAAGTTGAGTAACCCAGAAGCAAGGTGAGAAAGAAGCGTGACGAGCCTGAAGCGTGGCAAGCTGAAACCTCGACGCATCGTGACAGAATTACCGCAGCTTTCCAGGCACAAATGGGTTTGAGTCGAATTCACGGCCAATGGTCGTCGAGTCGCCATGCCCGGGAAGCACGAGCGTGTCGCGTGGCAGCGTGTAAAGCTTTGCGCGAATGCTCTGGGCGAGTTGCTGCTGACTGGAACCGGGAAAGTCAGTTCGACCGATCGAGCCGTGAAAGAGGGCGTCGCCATCGATGACCACGCGGGGCGCGGTGATGGTCGTTGCAGCATGAGAACCAGTCGAAGGCGGGATGAATCGCACCGGCCCATCGTGGTAAAGGGCGATGCTGCCCGGCGAGTGGCCGGGGACGTGGCGAACTTCCCATGTTGTTGTGCCGAGCGTGAGGGTTTCTTCGTCGGCGATGAATCGATCGGCTTCGGGCAGCGAGATCGGCTGATTGATAAATGTTGAAAGGTTTCGCTCGGGGTTGGCGAGCCAGCCTTCTTCGGCTTGATGAAGAAGCACGGGGAAATTCGTGAACGAGTTGCGAACGTCGGGGACGCCCAAGATGTGGTCAAAGTGGGTGTGCGTAAGAACGAGCGCGTTTGGCTCAAGCTCGAGGAGTTTCGCGCGAGAAATCATTGCTTCTGGTCGCACGCCCGCGTCAACGAACCAGCAAGGCTTGGCGGTTTGTCCGTCAACTTCGGTGTAGACGAGGTAGCAATTGGTCGCGAATGGACCAGGGTTGAAGGCTTCGATGATGAGAATTGGCGTGACAGTTGGCATGAGTAAGAACCGTACGCGATCAATCGCATTCACAGATTTGGATTCATCGCACCTTTATGATTGGCACACCAAATTGAATCGTTCGCGTTGTGCACAAAGGATGTTCCGTACACTTGATGCGTAACAAAATCCGTAATTGAACCACTTCAATGTTCGAACTTCATGGCACAGTAAGCGGAGCAGGCATGAGAAGCGACTTTCACGCGGCGGCACGTTCGACCTTGCGCTCTTCGCGCGCATGGATCACGCTGCTCGTCACGCTCATCATCGGGCTCAGTATTGACGTCGGGACCAAGTATTGGGCCTTTAATACGATCGCAGGCGCGCCCGTTGTTTTAAACCGTGTTGAGATCGCCGCGACCAGACAACCCAGCATGCTCATTCCGCGGCATCAGCCAATTGTGGTCATTGCACATGTGCTCGACCTCACGCTTGTGCTTAATCCTGGCGCGGTCTTTGGCCTCGGCGCGGGAAAGCGGTGGTTATTTATCGTGCTCACCTTTGGGGCGATGGGGATGGGTCTTTGGCTATTTGCGACGTGGACTAGGCCGCGTCAATGGTGGGGACATGTGGCAATCGGGCTAATCATGGCGGGGGGAGTCGGGAACCTGTATGACCGAACGGTGTACGCGTGCGTGCGTGACTTTTTACATCCGCTGCCGGGCGTGATCTATCCGTTTGGTTGGTCTACGCCTTGGAGCGGAAGGGAAATCTGGCCTTGGGTTTCAAACGTTGCAGATAAGCTTTTGTTGGTGGGTATCGGGGTTTTGATCTGGCACATTTTGATCGGCTGGAAGAAGCGAACGGACGATGCCCCCGCTACGAGTTAGCCCAATGGTTACAGGCAACCCACGTCTACCATGACTTCGTGGCAAACGAAACTTCGGATAACACGCCTGCTATTGCTCGTAGCCAAATCGACGCCGATCGCGTGAATGAGATCCGGCTCGGATCTGGGCACACGCTGGCGATTCGTCAATCGCCCAAGGCTGCGCCAGATGCCCAAGGCGGTACGGGTGAGTCTATCGAGTTGCGATCCAAAGATGGCGCGCTCGAGCTGCGAATCACCATGACGCGCGAGGGGCCGATGCTGCACGTCAAGGGCGGGGCGCTCTCGATCGAGGCGGCCGACGCGGTGAGCGTTTCGTGCAAACGTTTCGACGTTCGGGCGACGGAATCCATCCATATGGAAACCGGTTTGCTAGCGGTTGAATCCGCGGGCGAAGTTCGGCTGAAGTCAATGGGCCAGACCCACATCGATGGCGAGCTACTGCACCTGAACTGCGGCGACCGAACGGGCTATCCCGAACCGCCCGCGTACATCATGCCTGAGGAAATGGCGCGCGCAGTCTTTGGCGATAACGCAGAGCTGGCGCGAAAGCTCGGCCAAGGGCACGCGTATGTGAATTATGTCAAGGGGGCGC
>JBBRGG010000096.1:0-12317 GCA_038240875.1 Phycisphaerales bacterium
GGACCGCGTCAAGGTTGTCCATCGGCTCGCCCATACCCATAAACACGATGTTCTTGGGGCGAATGCCGATGACGTGCGTCGCGTTCCACCATTGCGACGCGATCTCCGCGGCGGTCAGCGACCGTATCAGACCCATCTGTGCAGTTTCACAAAACGTGCACCCCATGGCACAACCAACCTGGCTGCTTACGCAGAGGGTGTAGGTTGTTTGCCCGCTTGATCCAACCATGGGTATGAGAACGCTCTCGATTTCCAGAGGAACCTCGGTTGTTCCTGTTTGAGTCGTCTGGACCAGTTGCAGATTGGCGTCGAGCGTTGGCGACGTGTTCTCAGCCGACTCGGCGAGCCACCTTTGATTCAACTTTTCAGGTATACGGCCAGGCATACGAAGCTTGCCACTGGAATCGCGAATACCTGTGCCAACGCGGGTGATGAACTTGACGACTTCGCCTTCGAGGCTGTCCTCGCGCATGGTGTGAACAACCGGTGGCACCTCAAAGCGAATCTTCTGTGCGGGTGCGTTTGGGTTAGCGCGATCCACGAACAACGCGTCTTGGTTCGCTTCGCGGAAAAAAGTTCGGTAAGCTTTGAGCGCACCCAGTCGTCCACCAAGCGGGCGGCCGTCGTCGGCGGTGCCGCGAATTATGCCCAGAACCGCCTTCACCCAGTCTTCGCTTGGCAAACTTAGCGGGCTGGGCAGGATAATTTGCATAGGATTATCTGATTCAGCCTCAGATTCAGTTGCTATTGGTGCTTGCAGCGATAGTGCTCTACTTCGCTGATTGCCTTGTAAGCCTTGCTTGATTTGCGTATTGAGTGGTTTGGACGTGGCGGTCATTAGGTCTAAGTCTAGAAGTGAGCGATCCTTGAAGCACAAAGTGAAGTGCATTTTTGGTCAAGTGTAAAGGAACTCTACCTACTTTAATTCGAAGCAAAGTAAGAAAATTATATGGCAAACAAATGTCAAACTCCAGCGCAAATACTTACCTCTATTGATCTTGGAACAGATCCAACCTGCCATAATAAGTACTAATAGAGCAAGTGTTTATGCTTAAAAGTTATCAGCCGAGTTGAGTCTGTGCAAGCTAACTTCTACTCTACGCCTTGAAGTCGAAATTTGTGGACGTGCGAGCCCAGTCGAGTTGGCAGGATTCGCTACCACTTTGGAGAGGTTTATGAACAGATTTGGCATTATCCGTACAACGTTGGCTCTCGCGACCCTCGCGGGAGCGTTAACTTTGGTTGGTTGTGAGTCTTCGCAAAGCCGCGATTACTCGCGCTTGAACGCTAACGTTCTCGAAGTTCCTCGCGGATATGCACGTGGCAATGTGGCTCCTCGCATTGCTGCTCCTGTGGCTGAAAGGCCCGCTGCCGCTACTCCTCGCGCAACAACCGCTGGCGTAGGCAACTGTGCGGTCGATGTACCCGCTGGCATGAAGGCCACTGCGATGGCATTCCCCACCGGTGATATCGGCAGCAGCGCTCTTATGCTGACCGAAGTTTCTCCCAACGCCGTCCGCGCCAACGCTCCTTATGAGACGATGGTCTATGTCTGCAACTTGACCCAGGGCTCGCTCTCGAACGTCGTTGTAACTAATGAGTCGATCTCGAACTTTAACGTTTCGGCTTCGTCTCCCGCCGCCTCGCGCGGTGCGGACGGTACCCTCCAGTGGCCTTTGGGCACACTCGCTGCTGGCGAGACCAAGGTCATCCGCCTTCAGGGCATGGCTCCAGCTGTCGGCGTGGCCAGCACCTGCTTGAGCGTCTCCTACAACAACAGCCTCTGCGCTGCAGTCAATGTCGTTCAGCCCGCATTGGCGATCACTAAGACCATCACCCCGATGGCAACCCTCAATTGTGACCCTATCACGACCTCCATCGAAGTCAAGAACACCGGTACGGGCTCTGCTGACAACGTCAAGATTACCGACAACCTACCCGATGGCTTGACCACCACCAGTGGCGAAAAGACCTTCACCATCAACGTCGGTACCCTTGCCTCGGGCGAATCCAAAGCATTCCCCGTCACCCTCAAGGCCACCAAGACTGGTACGTTCCAGAACGTTGCCAGCGTTGTCGCCGACGGCGGCCTCACCGCTGAATCGCAGTCTGTTACCACCAAGATCACCCAGCCTGTACTCACGATCTCCTGCAAGTCGCCTGAGCGCGTCTTCTTGGGCCGTGAAGTCGCCTATCAGTTCACTGTCACCAACACGGGCGATTCGGCTTGTGAAGCGACGACCGTTGTCGCTTCGCTTCCCGCTGGGGCGACCAACGCTCGCGCTTCGGACGCTGGCGTTGCCTCGGCTAATAGCGTGAACTGGAATGTCGGAGCTCTGGCCGCTGGCGCGAGCAAGGTTCTCACGGTTAACTTCATTCCCACGGGTGGTGCTGGCTCGAACATCAGCGTCTCGGCGACTGCGGCTTGCAAGTGCGCTGTCCCCGTCACTACTCAGTGCTCGACCAACGTCTTTGGTCTGCCTGACATCGGCACTCTGGTCACCGACGACGAAGGCGTCGTTGCTGTTGGCGCGAACCACACCTACCGCGTTGAAGTTGAGAACCAGGGCCAGATCAACCTCACCAACGTCAAGATGGTCGTTGCTCTCCCCGAAGGCATGACCTTCGTCTCCTCGGCCAACGGCCGTCTCGTTGGCAACAAGGTTGAGTTTGCCTTCGGCACCTTGACCCCAGGCCAGAAGGTTGCTTCCGCATTCGTCGTTAAGGCGAGCAAGAGTGGCGAACTTCTCGTCATCGGCGAGACCACCTGCACCGAAATCCGTACTCCTGTCCGTGACGACGAACTCACCAACTTTGTTGGCGAGTAAGTTTATCGGCGAGTACGTTTGTAAGCGAGCAAGTGCTCACTCTCGCACAACGCGGGAATCAGTCGGACTACCTAACCTTCACGTTCTAAATCTTGCTTAACTCACGAGGGCGCCTGGAACACCGGGTGCCCTCGTTTTTTTGCAGGTCTCTCCAATCAGGGGTGAAGTTGAGTGCTGCGATGAAAGATGTAAAGGCAGGGCTGATCGCGAGTGGCGAATCGAGAAGACGTTTGATGTCTTCGTCTGCGCTGCGAAGCAGCGGAGAAGACACAAGGGAAGGGCCAGTGGCTAGTGTGAAGGCAGCACCATGATCGAAACGATCATGGTGGCACGAAGACAAAGGCACGAAGACAAAGGCACGAAGATAAAGGCAATCGGCCGGGACGGCCGGACCACCCGAGGCAGAAGAAGGCAAAGACAAAGGGCAATCGGTAATGCGAACAGGCATATCCAGCAAAAACTGTTCTCAGAGAGAGGGCGTATCCAGACAGATCGTAATTTATATATGCACATCAGGAGCCGAGCGGTGTGATTGGTAGAACAAAGTGAGTTCAAAGCACGCTTTCCCAATACATCATTCACCTGCGCGGGCCCTTGCTTGGGAGCGTACTAAGCTGCCGGGTTAATTCGTCGGCGAAGGCGCTCGCTGCGGGGCTGCTGTGGCGGTCGTGCCTGGTGACCATCGCGAGGGTTCGGGTGAGCACGCTGCCTTTGGGCGCGAAGCCTTGGAAGCGCGTGTCGGTGCCGAGTGCCTTTGCCTTGTCACTCGCCTTGTCACTCGCCTTGTCGCTCGCCTTGTCACGCAAGCCGCGCAGCGCGAATCGGCTCACGAATGCCACACCGATTTCCGCTGCCACCATTTCTTTGATGCCTTCGATTGAACGCAACTCCATCACGTATTTGAGCGCAATCCCTGCTTTTGCCGCCGCATCATCGATGAGCAAACGCACAGCGGACCCCGCCTCAAACCCAATAATCGGCACGCCTGCAAGATCTTTAAACCGAAAGGTCGGCTCCACGCTCTCGTGTTCATCACGCAACACCGGTGGCAACAATCGACTATTCGGCGGCGCGATAAGCCGCAACTCATCGGTCACCAAAGGCGTCTTGATCAGCACTTGGCTATCGGGGACCGTGATGGGCAGGGTGACGATTCCAAGATCGAGCTCGCCTGAGGCCACGGCTTGGGCGACCGCCGACGAACCAGCCTCGCGGACGGCGAAGGTCAACCCTGGGTGCGCTTTGCGCATCGCACCGACAACCGAAGGAATGAGATAGGTCGTCGCGGTTGCGCCGCCACCGATGCGAACGGTGCCTCGTTCAAGACCCATGAGTTCGCGTACAGCGCGCTGGGCATCGTCGGCCTCGCGTACTGCTGCTTGGGCGTGTCGAAGAAACACGTGCCCGGCCTCGGTGAGCGCGACGCCCTTTCCTGTTCGATGAAGCAACGCCACTCCAAGCTCGGCTTCGAGTTTGCGAAGCATCGCCGAGAGAGCTGGCTGGGTGACGCCCAACGCGCGTGCGGCTCGGGTCACGTGCCCTTGCGTTGCGATCTCGACAAAGTATCGAAGCGGTGTGAGTTCCATGCGTGTGCCAGATGCTTATATTAGTTGCACGTTCAATGCCCGGTAAAGATCCGCGTGGGCTGTTCGAGTCCGACGCCGACAAGATAGCCAACATAATGAAAGGCGATGGGCGCGACGAGCAGGAGCGAGTTGACGCGATCGGTGACGCCGCCATGGCCGGGCAGGAACCGGGCGAGATCTTTGAGGCCGAGGTCGCGTTTGATCGAGCCCAAGACCAAGTCGCCCAGTTGTGCAGCAATTGCGACGAAGACGCCAAGCATTACAAGCTTTGGCCAATCTGCGATGGTCGTGCCACGAAAGATTGCGTGCGCGAGGACCATGATTAGCGCGACGGCGATAACGAACGCACCGATGTGTCCCGCGAGGGTTTTGCGTGGGCTGGTATTGGGGAAGAGGCGGCGATCGCCGAAGGCTTTGCCGAAGCAGTACGCCGCGACGTCGCTGGTTTGCGTGGCGACCAGGAGCATGAGCAGGATGGGGCGATAGTCTGGCGAATTGGTCAGGTACGCAAGATGCATGAGCCCTGAACCAAAGAGGAGCAGCGAAACGGTGCCGAGCGAGATGCGTTGAAGGTATCCCAGGGGTTGATCTTTGATCACGGCAACTCCCGCAAGGACCGCCACGCCCAGCGGCGGCACCGCAACAAACAAGCCATACCAATGGTCGAGTGCTGCAATTGCCATCGTGATGATGCCAAGAGCCACGATCGCGCTGAGTAAGCGATCACGAAAGAAACCAGTCGCACGAGCAAACTCGCGATATGCGAGTAGCGCGACGAGCGTGATGAGCAGGATGGCAGCGAGCTTACACCAGAGCACGGGCGCGACGACGACGGGAATGATGACAAGCCAAGTCCAGTAGCGGGTCCACGCGTCGGCGCGTGTAGATTCAGAGAGTTTGCCTAGTGCGTGCAAGGACACGAGCACGATTGGCGCGAGCACGAGTGCGCTAGCAATTGCCAAGAGGCAATATCGCGTGACCGGGTGCGCGAACGCGCCCGATGAGTCCAACACGGGACCAAAGGCTGCGATAATTTCGTTGGCGCGATCGAGCATGAGTGGAGTGTTGGGGGTGAAGCGCGCGTAATGGGAGTTTGGGTCTGGAAAGTTGTGTTGAAATTGAATTGATTGTGTGATGCCGCGTCGTGATCGGTCGTGTCAAGTCACGTCTCGTCATGTTTCGCCTCGTGAAGTCATGTCAAGTCATGTCAAATCATGTCAAATCATGTGAAATCATGTGAAATCTCGTGTTGTCTCGTACCTGTGCTTGTGCGCGGTATGGCATGGCATTGTGCAGAATATTCAGATTCCCGCCCGATTTTGGGTGCTTTTAAACTCGTCAACTTTGTGCATATATCGTGGATGATGCGTATTAAGTCGCGCCAAGGTTGCGCGACGTTCGCAACATGTTTGTATACTTTGCGTACAAGTAATTTATTTTTGTATAAAGAGTGAGTACAACTTGTCGCTCACGCCGAAGTAAATGTGGATCTGGGTAACTTGTGGTGAAGTTTGAAAAGTACTCTTGACTTGATCCATGCTCTTGATTCGTTTCAATTCCATATCTGCCAAGTCTTGCATCAGTCGGCCAAATTTGATCTCTCTCTCCTCCAGCGGGGCACTGTTTATCGATAGTGCCCTGCTTGTTTTTTGCCTGTAATTGTGCGGCGCGAAGCCATGGCGGGGTTTGGCGTGCGCCACACAGCTAGCCACAATTCGGTACGCGCGAGCTCTTCTCACCGTGCCTATTTTCATCTCTACTCACGGTCCGCGTGCTCGTACTGCAAGAGTCTGGATTGAGCAAGGAAAGAAGCAAGAGATGAAGCAAGGCCAGAGCGTGGTGGTGACAGGGTGTGCGGGTTTCATCGGCTCGCACGTCGCTCAGAGGTTGCTCGCCATGGGCATCAACGTTGTTGGCATCGACAACTTTGATCTCTTCTATAGCCTCGGCGACAAACGCCGAAATCTACACGACGCGACCAGCGCGGCCACCGCGACCAGCTCGGTTTCTGTGACCAGTTCTTTAACCAAAGGCTCCTTTACCCTCCACGAAGCAGACATCGCCGACGGTGCCGCGATGAACACAATCTTTAATTCGTGCGACCCTGCGTGCGTGATCCATCTTGCGGCCAAAGCGGGCGTCCGCCCGAGCATCGCCGACCCGGTCGGCTACACGATCGCTAACGTCGTGGGTACATCCAGCATTTTGGAAGCCTCACGCAAAGCGATGAAGCGCACCAAACTCGCCTTCCCCATTGTCGTCGCATCGTCCAGCAGCGTATATGGCAACTCGACCGTCGCCCCCTTTACCGAAACGCAAGACGTGTCTGAACCGATTAGCCCATATGCCGCGACCAAGCGAGCGTGCGAGCTTCTTGGCCATACGCATTGGAAGCTCACCGGGCAACCCGTGTCGATGCTTCGCTTTTTCACCGTCTTTGGCGAGCGCCAGCGCCCTGATCTAGCTATCGCCGCTTTCATGCATCGCATCGCCATCGGCGAACCGATCAATGTATTCGGTGATGGCTCGATGACGCGCGATTTCACATATGTGGGCGACACCGTCGATGGCGTTCTCGCCGCGTGCGAAGCCACGCCACGCTTTGGATATCGCATTTGGAATCTTGGGCACGATCACCCGGTGCGGCTGGATGAGATGGTGCGCACGATCGAGGCCGCGGTGGGCAAGCAAGCGAAGATCAATCGCCTTCCCGATCAACCTGGTGATGTTCGGCAAACCTGGGCTGACCTTAGCCGCAGCCGTGCCGAGATTGGGTACGCGCCCAAGATCAGCTTTGTAGAAGGCGTGGCTCGGCAGTGGGCTTGGTATAATGCGACGAAGTGATCCGACCAAGTAATCTGGCCAACTGATCCAGCGGATTAATCCCTTGAGCCTTCGTTGAGCCTTCGTTGAGCCTTCGTTGGGCCTTCGTGCGTTCTGCTCAATCTTCGGCGTCTATCCGCTTCATAACCGCTTCGATCGTTTCGACTAGCTTGGCCAGCGGCACAGGCTTAAGCATGTAGCCGTCAACGCCGAGTGATTCGGCGTAGGCCTGATGCCTGCGGCCTTCGTTCGCTGTCACCATGATCACGGCGGGGCTGTCTTCAAAGCCCTTGATCCGCTCTAGAACCAAGAACCCCGACCGCCCGGGGAGCATCATGTCAAGCAGCACAAGGTCTGGCGGCTCTTCATGGCAGAGCCGCACGGCTTCGTTGCCATTCATGCACACTTGCGTCAACGCGCCCTCCGACTGCAACGCGGCTTCAAATACGTCTGCCACATCTTGATCATCATCGACAATTAAAACCTTCAGATCTTCAAGCCTGCCTGGGGTTGAGCGTGCGTTGTCCTCGGCGGAATCGCCATCGTTTGAATTGGTGTTCAAGTTCAAGTTTCGATCAGGTGTGCGTGGCTTGCCAACCATTGGGGAAGCTCCGTGAATGTGTAAAGGAGAATGCGATTCTGTTCGATCCGTAATTGCAGGTGTGCGACGCGCCCTCGGTTAATAACGAGATTTCATTAGGGGCAACTGTTCAAGCACACGTTCTGCTATCAGTTGTACCACGCTTCGGGGCAATTGGATCCATGATCCATATGTATTTGGCACGGACTCTATGTTGGGGAAAGGGCTTTAGACCAAAACCGAAGTTGAGAACGAGGAGTAAATCGAGGCCGGCACCTTGGCTCGAGAAAACAAGTTCCAACCCGCCTGTCTAGTCCAAGCACAGCCTACGGAGCTTTGCCAGCCAAGAGGTCGCGTGCGTCGCGGTTGCTCCGCTCCACGACGGTGTCAACGTCGGCCTGGGTCATCCAAGGCAAGGTCAACAGTTTATCCTTGAGTGCGGGCGGGAAGGGCTTATTCTGCCGCTCGTGTGCGGGGCGAGCACGCCAGATCCGATGCATCCAGAGATATTGCTCTGGCGCGTTTCGGACCATGGCTTCGATGGCTCTGCGATATCGAGCGGTGATGTAAAACAGTGGATCGGGCTGGCTTTCCCAGTCTTCTGGGCCAAAGACGTCGCCAAGGTCGACGCGGTAACGCATGCTGACCGGGCCGATTGTTCGTGCCGCACCGTGCAATCGCGCGTCCGAACATTGGGCACTGCTATCGACATCGACTGGCAGACGGAGAGCCATGCCACAGACCACACGCGAACGCGTCTGCATAGCGAGCAAACCGATAGACTTGTAGGTTGAAGTCAGCCTGCCAAAGAATGGGGCAAAGAGCCCGCGATCGCCACCAGATTGGTCCGCGACCAAGCCGATGGGCACCTTTCGTTCTAATGCGGCGGGGAGCGTCCGCATCGCGCCAAACTTTGACACCAGCGTCAACCCACGGCGTTGCCTAGTTTGCCTGAGCCATGCGTCCAGCGGGCGGAGGTCCAGCGGGCGATACACGGCCCACATCGGAAACCCCAGCATCGCAATTGCGTAGCCGATCAATTCCCAATTGCCACAGTGTCCAGTAATCAAAATGCAAGGCTCTTTGCTGAGCATTGGCGTGATGCCGTGTTCGACGTTCTCGATTACTAAGTGGCGTGGCCATCCTTCTTCTGTGATCAAGCGCGGCGCGTAGCAGATTTCGAGCCCGAGCTGGAAGAGGTGTGAATACGCCGCGATGGCAAGCTCGCGCAAGCGATCTTCGCTAGCGTCGGGAAAGGCTTCGCGCAAGTTGGCCAGCGCGCGCGGGAATCGCTTGCGATTGATTCGGCTGGTGGCGAACCATTCGCCGAGTGACCTTGCCGTATTAAGCGAAGGCCCAACGCCCATGACCAAAGGAAGCGAGATTGCGCCACGAATCGCGGCGGATTGAAGCCATTCCAGCGCTAGCTTTGGATCGCGAATCATTGGCATGCCTGTCAATACGGCCACGATCACCTCCGGCACACTTCAGCGCGCTGCAAGGTTCACAGTAGAACTCTGGCAGACGTGCACCACACGCCTTGTCATGACAGATCACCATACGCAACGCCCCCGCGTCAAAGCAGGGGCGCTGGTGAACTCAAGAATGAAAGCCTGTCTTACCTTTGCACTCTCGCCTTACTGGCGAACCGATACCGGCTTCTTGCCGATGAGCGTATATAAGCGGTTCTCATTGAGCACGGGGATGCTCGTTGAGCCAGCCTGACGCATGAGCTCGTCATACTGCGAAGCTTCACGCGAAAGACGAGAGAACTCGGACACAACCGCGAAGGGAGCGTCGCTGCTCGGACGCGGCGGCACCAAGGGACGCTCACCAAGCACGAGGAAGTCAACATCGCCCGCAAGGTCGGTGACGACCTTGCCACCCCAGGCAACGATCAACGCTTCGAGGTCCGAACGCTCGGCTGGGGTCGCGATGCCGTCGCGGTTGGTGTCAAAGTTACCAAAGATGCGGAACTTGTAGACCTTGTTGGGATCAAAGAGGGCGTTGGCAATGGCGTCGCCACGGACAATTGGATTGCCACGAACTTCGCTTAGGATGCGAGCGGTCGAGGTGGACTCGCCGACGTTGATGACTTCAACGGTAGCCTTGCCTGCGGGATACTTGCCATCGGCGTCGGGCTTGATTGCGAAGCCGTCGGCGTAGACCGAGAAGGTCATGCCAAGAACCACGTGCTGCTTTTTGCCCAGTGAGAGGTACACATTCTGCTGGGTATTGTCGACCGCGACTATCGAACCATCAATGAGCGAGGCTTCATCGCCACCACGCAAGATCTCGCTGCTGCGCTGCCCACGCAAGACGGCAAGCTGGTTGCCGAGCACGAGGCTTTCATCGCGAAGCTGCGCGACGACGCCTTCCAAACGCTGCTTTTCTTCCGCAGCGGCGTTGCGAGCCGCATCAAGATTGGCATCAAGGCGAGCTTTGTAATCGTCGGCACCTTTGCGGTAATCCTCAACTTCTGTCCGCAGGCCTCCAACCGATGTGTTGAGCGAATCGACCGTAGACTGGTGGCTGGCCATCAGCGAGGCGATGCGTGCAACTTCGTTCTGTTGATCTGCGAGCGCGGCTTGACGGGCGGCTTCCGACTGCGTGAGTTGATCGCGAAGATTCTTGATCTCGGCATCACGCGACTGAACCAGAGCCAGCAAGGTGCTGGTGTCGGCACCGCTGACGCCACTGAGCTTGGTTTCGAGATCCGTGAGCGTGTCGCGGCGTGCGCCGGTAACCTTCTGCATCACGCCACCCTGAGTCTCTACGAGGAAGCCCACCAACGATTGGCGTTTTTCCTTGGACTTAGCGATGAGATTGCGAACGTCGTCGCGGTTGCGCTCTTCTGCGGTGACAACGTCGGACTGGTCCTGCCGTAGCTGCTGGACCTGTGCAAGCTGATCGCGGTAGCGACCGAAGAAGACGGTGGTAAGAACAAACAACGTGAGCGTGAGCAACGCGAGGACCGTGATGGTTGCGCCGATGCCAAAGCCCGTACTCGTGCGACCCGCCATGCCGATGCACTCCCAGATGACGCCAAGCTTGGTGCTCAACGCCCGCTCAAACGACCTGTGTACCAAACTGTTCGACCGTTGACGTTCCGCCTGGAACGCCTTCTGCTATTTCTTGCCTGCGTCTTGCCTGCATCTTACCTACGTCTTACCTGCGTCTTGCCCATGGGCTCACATCGAAGATAAACTAACAGGAACGGCTGGAACGCGTTGCGACCAACCAAACCTTCAACTAAACCTTCAAGCTAGCCTTCAACCAAACCTTTAAACAGTATCGACACAACTCCCAAGGCAAGAGCGGAGAATAGCCAGTCTCTCACGCCTTGGCTCGCTCGTCAACTGACCAAACAAATCCCTTTTTGTTAGACATGCCAGTTTGGGTCAGGCGATTTGAGGCTTTGAACAGGCACCCATGGGTTGAAGCCAATTGGCTGGTGCCCCCTGGCTGACCTATCTTGGAAAGCCCTTAAGTGTACCGACAACAACGCCGACAGGTTCGGCAAAACCACAGATCAGGCCTAATTTGCGCGCACAATCGTGGACGGTCCGCCGGTAGCCAAGCCTACTTAGCCAATCTGGTTTGAGCAGTAGTCTTCGGCAGCAATTCTCATTACTCCCGAAGCGTTCGGTACTCGTCGGCGAGAAACCGCCCGCATCCAACCCCCATCTACCCTTTCCATTCAATCCTTCTACCATCTCTGCATGTCTGGCTTTTTCACTGGCACCCCGCTTGAGCAACCCGTCACCTGCGAACGCTGCACCAAACCACTAGGGGTGTGCACCTGCCCACGCGATCGCCACAACGGCAAAATCCTTGATCCCAAGGACCAAGCTCTGCGGATCCGCCGCGAACAACGTCGAGGAAAGTTCGTCACCGTCATCACTGGGTTCGCGCCACGCTCGGATCGCACCGACGACTTGCCCGCACTCTTCAAGAACCTCAAGTCGAAGCTCGCAGCCGGTGGCTGCCTTTCCTCTAACTCTAAAGCAAACCATTCGCCCGGTTCAAGTTCTAGTTCGAGTTCTAGTTCGAGTTCTGGCAAGCTCGACATCACAATCGAATTCCAAGGCGACCACCGCGACACTCTCGTCGAACATTTCAAAAAACTTGGGTACCCGGCGAAGCCCGCCGGGGGTTGACGCTTGGCGCGATTTGTTTCACGCGGAACACAACGCGACCTACAACGACGGTTCCAGTCTTTCGCTATCCTCACCGCGTGAGCACAACCGCCAACAAACTTCTCCATCCAAACCCTCACCTACCCGAGCATCCATCGCTTCCGCCGCGCTCACTCTGGTCAACTCTCGCCTGCGTTGTCGCTGGCCTCATCGCAGGCGTAGTCACTTGGTGGCTGCTTCAAGGCGCGGTTGAGTCCAAAGCCATTTCCGAAATCGCCGCCCGCGTCGCCAGCGTCGCCGTCCTCATGGGCATCTGGTGGATCACCGAAGCCGTACCTATCGAAGTCACCGGCCTGGTTCC
>JBBRGG010000097.1:0-12300 GCA_038240875.1 Phycisphaerales bacterium
GGCCACGAACCCAGCCAAGGGCAACGCGATCAACCGCGAGCAGTCGGCACAGGTCGTTGGTGAACTGGAGTACGCAGGCCTTGAAGCCGCTGTTCCAGCCGCCCTGCGATTCGCCTCGCGCCGCCGAACCATCGCGCACAAGCCCGCCTGCAGGGCCACCGGTCATGTTGACCGAAGCAATGAGTCTAGTTGCAAGCTCGAGCGAAGCAGCGGAGGTCATTGCACGCCGAAGCTGCTGCCCGGTCGCGTGCGCATGGGCATATCCCGCAAGAACTTCGACCAGCGCCATCGTTGTTTGCAATGCTTGCTTGGAACGCCCATCGAGCACCATCGTCACGATCGCCATGGGTTGCGTGATCGGCGTAGTTTCGCTAGTACCAGTGACAAAGATCGGGACCGCGAGCACATATCCCGCGCTCTGTGAAGCGTCGTAGAGCTGATCGCGATTCTCGAAACCAAACGCGCGAGATTGGCCACTAGTCGCCGCAGAACGAGCCGCCGACTTGACGTCTTGGGCTTGGTCGATTGCTTTTTCGTCGACGCGTGCGTTCATTCCACTATTTAGACTACCGCCATCACCACTCTGCGCGAAAGGCCACATCATGGTGGCGACAGGCTCGGGCCCATCGAGGCTTTGATCGCGCCCGGACTGGAGCCCCCAAAGGATCGCCTGCCTTGCACCGGCGACTTGGCCGAGCACACCAAGCAATCGCACAAGGAACGTGCCATCGTCGCCTGCGGGCGCGACAAGCTCCGCGACAACGCGTTGCCAACCGGGCGCTCGAATGTTCGACAGATCGATCAAGAACGCCTCCCAAGTGTGCACAAACTTTCGCCGTGCCTGAAAAATAATCGAATTATCTCATTACTCTGGGCGTATGCCACTGTCTGGCGTCGCAGTTACAGAAGTCGTGATCGTGCCTCCAGCGGCTTTCACTTGCGCAATCACAAGCTCTGTGGGAACTTTGAACCGAGTCCACGATTCGTCGCCCGCGATCAGCCTGCCTTCGCCTTTGGGGTTGGCAAGTTCAACACGAATACGACGACTTCTGCTCGACAGGTCGGTCGTCGGCGCAACTTCAATCACCTTGCCTTGGACAATGCGGGGCACGCCCGCCGCTCCCATGAGCACCCACGCCGGATCGCCAACCTTGAGCGAGAGCGTTTCAACTTCGCTCATTGGTGCCGGCGTGTCGATCCAGAGCGAATCTACGTTCACAACGCGAACGACCTTGTCTTGTTCAGAGACAGATTGGCCCACGTCGCCTTGGATCGAGTCGATCTGGCCATCAAAGGGCGCACGAAGCAGCAACTTTTCAACGCGGGCTTTACGCGCCTTGAGCCCGACGCGCTCTTGCGCCTGCGATTCTTTCGCGGCTTCAAAATCCAAGCGGGCGCGGTCCGAAGTAAGCTTTGCACGATCAAACTCTTGCTGATTGCTGCCACCGTTTTGAAAGACTTTGGTAATGCGTTCAAGTTCGAGCACCGAAAGATCCATCGCGGCTTTCGCGGCGAGCACCGGCACCTCGCTGTTAGCACGCATCTCTTGCAGATCAAGAAACGCCTGATCTTCCACGTCGTCGCCACGCACCATCAACTGATCTTTCGCGACGTCTTGCCCGCCTCGAACGAGGATCTCGTTGATCCGCGTTGATAACGAGAACCCAATCACCGCATCACGGCTTGGACGCGTGACAGCGCGAGTACCCGCGAATTCACGTATGATTCGGCTATCAAGCTCGCCCTTGGCAGCCGTGCTCGGCGAAGTGCTCGGCGATGTACGCGTGTTTGAACCTCCTGCTTGCGCACGTATCGACGCATGGGCACCAACGCTCCCGTCAGCAATGCCGACTTGCTCTGATCGAGTTTGATCAGATCGAGTTTGGCTTGCTTTTTGCTGGAGTGCGTGATTCGTTTCGGACTCGTTGCCGCGGGTGATTTCCTGGCGTCCTGAAGACGTTAGGGTTGGGCTTGCTGATTGGGCTGCCGCTATCGCGGCGGCAAACCCTAAGGCTAGCACCACGCCCGCGGCTGTCGGGCGTGCTCTACTCATACCTCACTATACACCCCGCCCACCCCCGCCTGTTCCATCTACCCAATTGATACGAGAGACTCCTTTCGTTCCAGAGAAGATTGGGCCATACTCAACTCGTTTCGAACACAACCACAACGAAACTACGATTACACGATAGGATTTTGTTAGTTCGCTCGCGAGTTCAGCTATCCCGGGTCATCTTCTTCGCGCTACCCTTAAGAATCGATCGCGGACACACAAGTCTTGGCTTGAGCCAGCTTCCGAAATAGGCTTCGCATAAAGAGGATCGGCCAGAAATTTGGCAGAACTTCAAATGGCGTTCCAACTCGCACACGCTCTTTGGGGGAAAAGACCATTTCCATGCCTAGCCGTGGATCGAGATAAGTTCACGCACCTACTTGGCGCTCTCAAGCGAACCCACCTACTTCGATAGGCACCACAGAATCCGCCGTCATCCTCCTATAGGAGCATCCGCAGTGATTACCGCCGTTGCACCAGCGTCCACCCCAACACCCGTCCCCGCAGCCGTCCCTGCACCCATTCCCGCACCCGTTCCAACCGTTCCTTTCATGTCTACAGCCCTTACTCAGGCCGACATCGACGCCGTAAATAGCGTTCTTAAGTCTGGCATGCTTCGGGCCGCCAAACGCTGCGACGAACTTGAACAACGTTGGGCCGCCATGACCGAGGCTAAGCACGCGATGACCTGTGCCAACGGCACCTGCGCCCTCCAACTCGCGTACGAGCCCCTCTTCCAATGTGGCGACGAAGTTCTCGTGCCCGCATGGTCTTACATTGCCACCGTGTCCATGGTCGTCGCCCGCGGCGGCATCCCCGTCTTTGTCGAAGCCCTCGAAGACACCTTCCAAATCGACCCCTCCGACGCTGCTCGCAAGGTCACGTCCAAAACTCGCGCAATCGCCGCCACGCACCTCTATGGCTGCCCCGCCGATATCGACGCCATCCAAGCCCTCGCCAAGGCATCCAACTTGAAGGTCATTTACGACGCCGCCCAATCTCACCTCGCCACGTACAAAGGTAAGCCCATCGGTAACTTCGGCGACGCCGTCACCTACTCCATGTACGCCACCAAAAACCTCGCCACCGGCGAAGGCGGCCTGGTCACTTGCAACGATGACGCTCTCGCCCGGCAGATCAAGCTCCTCCGTTCTCATGGAGAGACCGACAAATATCTTCACGAACAAGTCGGTTACAACTATCGCATGAACGACATGGCTGGCGCCATCGGCTGTTCGCGCCTTGATCGCCTCCCATCGCAGACCGCCATCCGCCAATCAGTCGCCACCCGTTACGACGCGATCGTCTCCACGATCCCAGGCCTTACGCCCCCCACCATCACCCCCGGCGCGACTTCCGCCTGGCACCTCTACACCATCAAACTCGACCTCCCCCACTTCACCTGCTCCCGCGACGAATTTTGCAAGGCTCTAATGGCCCTTGGCGTTCCTACCGCCGTTCACTACCCACGCGGCCTCACCCAGCAGCCCGCGCTTTCTCGCTTTGTCAAAAACGACACGCCCATCGCCGATCGCATGTCGTCGATAGTCTTCAGCCTTCCCATGCACCACGACCTCACCGACGCGCACATCGCCCAAGTCGAGTCCGCCCTTCGTGCCACTGCGGCTAAGTTCAAGCGTTGAACCGATACAACAAAGTCTCCAGCTTTCAGTCAAGCTTGGAACCCGATCGTTTCTCTCACGCGTTCTAATCCGCGATCCTTGGCCACGGCTTACCAATTTCCTCGCACTATTTTGTCGCCTTAATTGCATGACCCCACCATCTACTCCAACCATCACGGCTCCGACGCTTACCCAGCAACCTTCGCTCGCAAAGCCTGCTGTGTTAGGACTCGAAGCACTCACGCCCAGGCCCGAAATCCCAGGCTCCGCCGCGCACGCCCAACCACCTCTACGCCCTTGGCGCGTCTGCATTGTCTCTCCGTGCTTTAACCGCAAAGCAGATCTCGCTCTGCTTCTGAACGACATCGCCAAGCAAGACCTCCGTGGCATCCAGCTCTGGTGCGTAGTTGTTGACAACGCCTCGACCGACCCGCTCTCCACAATCCCCGTCCCCGCTGGCATGAGCGTCGAATTCGCCCGCATGCCCAGCAACACCGGCGGCTCCGGCGGCTTCAACGCTGGCATGGCTCGCGTCCTCAAGGGCGAAGGCCTTTCCGGAAACTATCCCCCGCCAGATTTCATCTGGTGGCTCGATAGCGATGCCCGCGTCGCTTCCACCGCACTTCGCGAACTCGTTCGCGTTTTGGCTCAGCGGCCCGATATCGGCGCACTGGGCTCAGGCATGCGCGATATTTCCACAGGCCGAATCTGGGAAATCGGTGGCAGAATCTGGAAGCGAAACGGCGCCATCGGCCCAGCCGACATCGGCGCAGTTGACCGCCGCCTCTTAACCCGCGCCAGCTACGTCGCCGCCTGCTCCGCACTTGTTCGCCGAGACGCCGTCGAACGAACCGGCCTCTTCCCCGACAATTTTATCTACTACGACGACGTGGATTGGTGCGTGAACATGCGCATCGCTACCGGGCTTAAATGCCGGGCCACGATCCGCTCGCGTGCGTACCACCCGCCAGCGGACCGCCGCTTTGCCACGTGGTCGAGGTATTACATCAGCCGCAATGGATTCTCGATGATGCACCTCTTGGGCTTGGGGCCAATTGCTCGTGCCAAGCGTGTCTTCATGGAGATCAACCGCGCCTTTGCCCAGTCGATCATGGGCCTTCCCGAACTTTCCGAACTCCACCTGCGTGGCTTGGCCGACGCTCGCGCCAACAACTTCACGCAAGTCGAACCAAAAAACTTGCTCAAGCCACTCGGCTTTAAGCCATTCAAAGACCTTCCCGCCACAATCGAAGCCTCGCTCAAAGCTCACAGCGAATCCAAAGGCCGCCCCGCGACCTTCTGGGCACATCCGCTCCTGCGCAGCCGAATTGCAGGCCTCGAAGACTTCACCAAAGCAATCAAAACCATGTCGATCAAGTGGCCGACAACCCACCACGAATGGACGACCCGCGCCCTAGGCGGCCATCTCGCCAAAGATGGCGTGGGCGCACTTACTCGACTCTTCTTTGGCCCGACCGCCGACGTCGCCATCGTCCCTACAGGCTGGCCCAGTTGCTGGTTCCGCGCTCGCACCATCATCCAAATCACTAGCGAAGGCTTCCTCGTTCGTGAGATTCATCGCACGCGCGAAGTCAAACGCGCTACCAGTGTTCTACTGCAAGGTGTTAAGTTCGCTATTTCCATGGCTCTTAATGCCCCGGGCCCTCGGCCTCTAATACCCGCGCCCGCCCGACTTGCAACCGCAATGCAAGACCCATTCCCCAACGCGCAACCAAGCCTCAAGGCCTAAGACACCCTCGTGCACACTTTAATCGTGACCACGCCCACGCCCCAAACTTCTCTACCTGATGTTGGGATTAGTGTGGTGAATGATTGTCAGATTAGCGTAGTAGTAGTTTCCTACAACCGTGTCGACGCGCTCATCGAAACGTTAGCAATAATTACCTCGCTTTCCCCATTGCCAAGTCGCATCGTTGTTGTCGATAACGCATCAACCGATGATTCCGCATCGCGCGTTCGAGCCACATTCCCGAACGTACAACTCATCATCCAACCAACAAACTCGGGCGTAACCGCCTTCAACCAAGGCGTCAGAGCCTGCGATTCCGAATTTATCCTTATCCTCGATGACGACGCACGCCCCGACCCCGCTTCGCTCGCGCACGCGCACCAGGCGATGCAACACCAACCAACGCTCGCCGCGGTCCCGCTTCTCCCCATCCATCCCAAAACCAATCGACCAGAATGGCGTGAGCAGATTGCGACGCACAGGTTTCCGATGATGGGGTGCGCGAATCTGGTTCGCCGCAGCGCCTGGGTCGCCACAGGCGGCTATTGCGAAGCCTTCTTCCTCTATCGCAACGACACCGATCTCGCGCTTTGTTTTCTCGCGCTCCAAACTCTCGATGGCTCGCGCCACGATGTCTACTTCAATCCCGCTTGGCACGCCTCGCACGATTCGCCCGCTGCCACGCGCAAGAGCGAACGCTGGCTCGAGTTGGCAACCCGCAACTGGATCTGGATGGCTCGTCGCCACGCACGCGGCTTCGACCGCGTCCTTGGTCCATTGCTTGGCGCGCTGTGGGCACTTTGGCTCGCGGGCGTTTCAATCTCGCGTGTAGCTCGCGTCTTTACAGGCGTATTCGCGGGAATCTTATCGCCAGCACCAAAGCTCCCAATCGCCGTCAAGCCCGATGGTTTGGCGTACCGCGCATTGCTCCGCAAACAACTTCGCCGCGGTTGATTGCACACACACGTCGCCCTCCTAGCGCGTCGACACTTCAAGTACTATTTCTTGTTGTCGACTTCTGTCCAATCACCAACCCCAGCATCCATCGCCATTCCGCGTACCGATACGTGATTCCTTCGCGGTCGTGAATCGCGCGTATCTCTGCATGAGCCCACTGGGCGAGTTCTTCGTGCCAATCTTTCGCCGTGCGATCACAGAAATAAACCCGGCACCCCATGGGCCTGGCCCAGTGGACGCCGCACGCGTTGCCTTCCAAATATGGGCAATCACCGCGTTGGTTCGCCGCGTTGAGTTCATGTTCGCCAATCTCATTCTCGCTTCTCTCACGTACACCAGCCTGCACCAGCGGCACCACCCGCGCATCCGAATCACTTCGCGCTTCCACCCTTACGGCTCGTCCCCGCGAATCAATCGCCCGCTCGTCAATCCTCACCACCACGCTCGCGGCTTCCAACCCGGTCACAAACAACAAGTGCCCCGCATTTTTAAAATTACAGCATCGTCCCGAAGCCCAGCACGCTGGTGCACGCGCCTCAATCCTTCTCGCGATCTCCGCATGCACAGTGTCGATTGCCACAACAACCCTGGGCTCGCGCGCCACCGCAAGCCACGCCCGCGCCAAGGCTTGATCTTCCGCATCGATTGGTTTATCAAACAATCTCATCAATGTTCCTCGTGCGCCGCATGCGCGAAATCGCTTTGCTCGCACACCTTTACCCGCACGCCTTCTCGATCTCACTGCGCAGCCCCACGCAAACCGCGTGTAAACGTTCCGCTTCTGCCAACATCTTCGCTCGTTCCGCCTCGGGCAACTGAGGCACATTAACCACCACATTCCACTTCGCCGCCGCGGCACACGCCTCCGCCAACACACCCGCAATTGCCAAATCACTCTTCAAAAACGTATTGGTCCTCCCGCACAACTCGCGCAGCACCCGCGCACACTCGCACGCCAATCCCAGCGCCGCCATCGGCGGCCTCACGCTCGCCGCCACCGCATCCGCCCACTCGGCAACCCTTCGCGGATCTGTCTCGGGCAACCGCATCAACTCATTCACCACGCTGTATGCTCGCGCGTCTTCTTCAGCCAATTCAATAAACTTTCCTCGCGCCCGCCCCAGCACCAGCATCGTTTGCTCCATCATCGGCTGGTGCGCCACTAAGCTCTTTTTCCCAAGCGAATACGCAAGCACCATCTGCCCTAGTGCCGCGCCCAGCGCACCGGTCACCGCAGCGACCGCTCCACCGCCAGGCGTTGGCTGCTTGCTCGCGGTCTGCTCCAAAAATTCTTCAACACGCATCTGACTAAACGATGTAGGCATAACCGACTTTAGGGGCTCTTGCTTGGCGTGCTTTATAGATTGTTCGCATTCCGCCCGCTCGCCAGCCTTTGCGAGTCTACAACAATGGATCTCATGCTCGTAGTCGAACGCTCAACCTTTATTCCCTTCGCGCACGATGTGGTCGCGCAGGCGCTCGCACGCGCTGCCTTTGCACGCCGCCTCACGCCCGATTGGGCCCGCGTTCATCCCGACGGCTACGACCTCGGCGGCATCATCCTCAGCTGGCAAACTCCCCCCAATACCGCCTCACCCATCACACCCGCTACCAATATTCTTACCGCCATGCAGTTCTCTGGCTGGATCAATAACGCTAGTGTCGAGTGCGACATCTACACCAACACTTCAACTCCAACGTCATCTGCAACGCCAGTACCGAATCAATCTTCCTGCACCCTCACTACCCGCATCCGCTTCGACATCAGCCCCGAAGCCCGCGTCAAACGCCTCGGCGGCTCACTCGCCGACGTCGCCAGCGAATCACTCGCCAACCTCATCGACTTTCAACATCAGCGCCTGATAGGCGACCTCACACGCTTAGCACCCCTCGCCGCACTCGCGCTACGAACCAATCGCCCACTTCGCATTGCCATCTCGGGCGCATCAGGGCTTATCGGCCGCGCCCTATTTGAGCTACTCGCTGTCGGCGGCCATGATGTCATTCGCCTTGTCCGCACCCACACCGTCGCGCCCGACGAAGCATTCTGGCAGCTTCCCATCGCCGACTCTGCTGGCTCAATTGACTCCAAAAAACTTGAAGGCCTCGACGCCCTCGTCCACCTCGCCGGCGAATCAATCGCCTCCGGCCGCTGGACCCGTCGCAAACGCGAACGCATTCGCGCCAGCCGCGTCGAAGGCACCCGCCTCATCGCCCGCGCCCTCGCCGCGCTCGATGTGCGCCCCTCCTGCATGGTTATGGCTTCGGGCATTCATTACTATGGCGACCGCGGCTCCGAAGAACTCACCGAAGCTTCCAGCCTTGGCTCCGGCTTTCTCGCTGAAGTTTCGCGCGAGTGGGAAGCCGCCGCCGACCCCGCTCGCGCCGCCAACATCCGCGTAGCGGCTCTTCGCATAGGCCAGGTTCTTTCCATGCGCGGCGGTGCACTGCCCATCTTCGAACGCCCCTTCCGGCTTGGCCTCGGCCCCGTCTTTGCCAGCGGCTCGCAATACTGGTCCTGGATCACACTTGACGACGTTCTTAGCGTCATCACTCTCGCCATCGCCACTCCCGACATTCAAGGCCCAATCAACACCACCGCGCCCGTCCCTGCAACCATGGGCGAATTCGCGCAAACCCTCGCCCGCATCCTCGAACGCCCTCTCTTTGCCAAGGTTCCCGCATGGGCTCTTCGCACGCTTCTGGGCGATATGTCCGAAGCCGTCCTCACCAGCACTCGCGCCGTCCCAGACCGCCTTCGCGCCTCAACAATGAGCTTTCAATTCCCTCGCATCGAAGCCGCCCTGCGATGGGAATTAGGCAAACCCCTCCGAGAACGTTAACCCCACTCCGAGTACGCCGACCCAATCCGATCTCGCCCACCCCGCGTGAATCCCGCTTGAATCCCAGGCTTCTCCCGCAGCGAAACGATCCCATTATGCGCACACCAATCCTGCTTTCCCCAACCTCCGATTCCACGAGCATACAACCCGGCATGCTTTCTTCCAACAACCCAATCCCAGGCTGCGTCGTCCTCCTCGGTGCCACTGGCTCGGTCGCCTCCGCCGTCGCGCGCATCCTTGCACCGCGCACCAGCCTTGTCCTCGCCGCTCGCTCTCAAGACAAGCTCGGCGCCCTCATTGAATCGCTCTCCCCGCAAACTCCCGAGAGCATCGCGACCTTCGTCGGCGACGCAATGCAAACCTCATTTGCCGATTCCGCCGTCGCCCTCGGCGTCGAACGCTTCGGCCAGGTCAGCGCCATCGCCAACTTCGTCGGCTCCATCATCTTGAAACCCGCTCACACTACCACCGACGAAGAATTCGAACGCACCCTTCGCCTCAACCTCTGGTCCGCATTCGCCGCCGTCCGCGCGGGAGCCAAAGTCCTCCGCGAACATGGCGGCTCAATCCTCCTCTTTTCCACCGCCGCCGCCCGCACCGGCCTCCCCAATCACGAAGCAATCGCTGCTGCCAAAGGTGGCGTGATGGCCCTTGCCCAATCCGCCGCCGCCACCTACGCACCCAACATACGCATCAACACCATCGCGCCCGGCCTTGTCCGTGCTGGCATGTCTCAACCAATCGTCGGCAACGAAATGGCCCTCAAAGCCTCCATCGCCATGCACCCCGCCGGTCGCATCGGTGAACCCGCCGATATCGCCCCTCTCGCCGCCTGGCTCCTCTCTCCCGAATCTTCATTCGTCACCGGGCAAACCTTCGGCGTCGATGGCGGCCTCGCCACCGTTCGCACCCGCATCAAAGTATAATTTTCCAACGCTTCCAAACTCACCCACATGCCAACCCCGCTTCATCTCAACAACTCCAATCTACCTGACACAAACCCAGCCCCAAGCTGGATGCGTCTTTGTCTGCGTTTCGCCGCAATCTACAACATTGCCTGGGGTGCTTGGGCCATCCTTGCACCCAACCACTTCTGGTCTCTTCTCGAAATGGACCTGCCAAACTACCCCTTCCTCTGGCAATGCATCGGCATGATCGTCGGTGTCTATGGCGTCGGCTACTGGATCGCCGGCAATAACCCCTACCGCCATTGGCCCATCGTTCTCGTCGGGCTCCTAGGCAAAATCCTCGGCCCAATTGGCTTCTTCGACGCACACTTCCTCCGCGATCTCGTCCCTCTTCGATTTGGCATCACCCTCCTTACCAACGATTTCGTCTGGTGGGTCCCCTTTTTCATCATCCTTTTTCGCGCGTATCAACACCACGAATTCATCCGCCGAAACACGCTCACGCGCGACGCCAATTCCACCCAACCATCACCCGCTTTAACCTCCGCGCTCAAGCACGCCACCACAAACTTCGGCACTTCCCTCTTCGACCTCTCTCGCGAATCTCCGCTCCTGGTCGTCTTCCTTCGCCATTCCGGCTGCACATTCTGCCGCGAAGCTCTCGCCGATATCGCAGCCAAACGCGCGCCCATCGAATCCCAAGGCGTCCGCATTCTCCTCGTCCACATGGGCACCGACGCCCAAGGTCAATCCACCTTCACACACTTTGGCGTCGCCGACCTCCCACGCATCAGCGACCCTGATCGAACCCTCTACCGCGCCTTCGACCTCTCCCGTGGCTCTCTCTCCCAACTCTTTGGACCACGTGTCCTCCTTCGCGGCCTTCGCGCCGGCATCATCGATCGCCATTTTGTCGGCACGCTCCAAGGCGACGGCCTTCAAATGCCCGGCGCATTCCTTATCCACAATGGCATCATCCAGCGTGCCTTTCGCCACGCCGACGCCGCCGACCGCCCCGATTACTGCGAACTCGCCGCGCCAACCATCGCGCCAACCATCGCGCCAACCATCGCGCCAACCATCGCGCCAACTACCGCATAACTATCTCGATGTAACAATCAGCCAATCGCGCCGTTCTCATCCTGTTCCAGCACGCTAGACCGCGCTCCAACTTGCTCCGTCGCACATGTGTACGCTCTGTACGTGCACACATCACTCGCGACCAACACTCAACCCACGCGCCGCCTTTGGCTCGCTCTTCCACTCTTCTTCATCGTGACCTACGCCGCTGCATATATCGGCGCCGCTACCTCAATGGATGGCGTTCGCACCTGGTACACCACAATCAATAAACCAAGTTGGACACCACCAGGCTGGCTCTTTGGCCCAGTCTGGTCCATCCTCTACACCATGATCGCGGTCGCGGGCTTTCTCGCGTGGCGAGCCTCGCGCCAACGTACCAATCCCAAACCGCTCGTCTCGCGATCAATCCTCTCTCGAAACGTCA
This sequence comes from Phycisphaerales bacterium, assembly GCA_038240875.1. GTDB lineage: Bacteria > Planctomycetota > Phycisphaerae > Phycisphaerales > UBA1924 > JBBRGG01. Next base: position 11,641 of record JBBRGG010000097.1, read on the forward strand.
TGCCCCTCTTCTTCATCCAACTCGTTCTCAACGCGCTCTGGTCCTGGCTCTTCTTTGGCTTGCATCGCCCGGCTATAGCCCTCATCGACATCGTCCTCTTGCTCATTTCCATCTTCGCGTGCGCGTTTGCGATGCGAGCCTGGTCACGCACCGCCTTCATCCTCATGCTTCCTTACGCCGCATGGGTTACCTTCGCCACCGCGCTCAACGCAGCCATGTGGTGGCTGAATCGGTAGAGTTTTTTTTGTGTGCGTGAAATTAACTTGAGTGATCGCTATGCACACAACGCTCGCCGCGAATGCAAGAAGCCCACGAGGCTGTAACCGTGGGCCTGCGCATCAGGAAGATTTCAAAACTTCAACGAATCAATCTGCGCCGCACACTCATTCAACGACGACGGCGAAGCCCGAACACCGCGATCCCGCCGATCATCCCAAGCACCCCCGGTGCTGGAATAACCGTCACCGCTACATTGTTCGTGCTGGGTGCAAAGTCGGCAATCACATTCACTGTGTAGTTGCGACTGGTAAACCCATTGCTCGGTAGCAAGCTCGCCGGAACAATCGCCGTGATCGTCGCTCCGTTAAACGTCATCAAATTCGTGGGCAAATCAATCGCCGCTAGCTCGCCGCCAGCAATCCGGCTGATTCCGACAGGCAC
>JBBRGG010000098.1:0-12212 GCA_038240875.1 Phycisphaerales bacterium
TACGTGGCGTCGCACGACCTCAAGGAACCGCTGCGAGGCATCTACAAATACGCGCACCAACTGCTTGATAGCGCGACCGTCGTAGACAACGAACACCGGCGCAAGCTCGACGGGCTGTTGCGGCTGACGCTGCGGATGGACAGCCTGCTTGACTCTCTGCTGCACTTTTCTCGCGTGGGCCGGGCCGTGCTTCAGACTGAAGATGCGGACCTCAACGAAGTAGTGAATGAGTCGCTCGAGATGGTGGATGCTCGGCGAGCCGAGGGGCAAATGGAGATCATCGTCCCTCGAGCCATGCCACATGTTCGATGCGACCGGGTGCGATGCCGGGAGATCTTCGTGAACCTTCTGTCGAACGCTCTGAAATACAACGACAAGGCGCAGAAGAAGGTCGAGGTAGGCTTTGTCGCGCCGCACGAGGTTCACCCTCGGCCCGGCTGCCCCAGCGGGTCCGCCGAGCTTATGATCTATTACGTTCGAGACAACGGCATCGGCATCTCGGCGCGGTACTTCGGACATGTGTTTAAGATGTTCAAGCGGCTGCACGGGCGTGACGAATACGGGGGCGGGGCCGGGGCCGGGCTGACCATCGTTCAGAAACTGGTCGAACGCCACCATGGTCGGGTTTGGATCGACTCGGTCCCGGGCGAGGGGACGACCTTTTACTTCACCCTCTCGGGCCGGGACGGAACCTGAAATGACTTTGATCAAAGAGCGCTCGGCAATACTCGTCGTCGTCGAGGACTCGGACGAGGATTTTGACACCGTCGTAGAGGCTGTCGAGCGGTCCGGGATGACAGTCGAGGTGCACCGAGCGACCACAGGTGAGGGCGGGCTGGAAGTACTTCGTGAACTTGTTACTGATCGCCCAGTGCTCGTGCTCATGGATTTGAATACGCCCGGTACCGACGGGCGCGATGCGCTCACGACGCTCAAAGCAGACCCAACCTTAAAGTTGATCCCGGTGATTGTGTTCAGCACCTCGGCCAACCCGAAGGACGTCGGTTATTGTTACGCCGCCGGGGCCAACGCGTACCACGTCAAGCCTGTTCGGTATCCAGACCATTTGCATATGGTCACCGACCTTATCAGTTACTGGTTCGGTGGGGTCGCGCTTTCCGCTGGCGGAGGGGCAAACTCATGATGACCGGGATCTCTGTTTCATCTACTACTCCGTGGCGAATGATCATCATTGAGGACTGCCTGGAAGACCGGGAAGAGATCCGCCGCCTGCTACTCAGGGGTTCGGACCGTCGATACAAGTTTGTTGAGGCTGAGACCGGTGCCGCCGGGGTGCGTGCCATACTCGATGCTTCGGGCGGGCTTCCTGATTGCGTTGTGCTCGACTATTTCCTTCCAGATATTAATGGCAAGGATGTGTTGTCGGCTGTCATGGGCCCGAACGGGTTGACCGTGTGCCCAGTGGTAGTTCTGACTGGGTCCGCCGACATGCGGCTGGGCCAGACGGTTCTGCGGGCGGGGGCACAAGACTTTATCGGCAAAGCCTGGATTACCGCCCAGAGCCTTACCCGGGCAGTTGAAAACGCCGCAGAGCGGTGGGCCATGGCTCGGGAGCTTCAGACCCGAACAGCAGCTTTGCAAGCCAGTCAGCAGCAACTGCAGTTAGCGGTCGACCTCGCGGGTCTTGGTGTGAACCGCATCGACTACCGCACAGACACTATAGTTCTTGACACGATTGCTGCTGAACTATTTGGATTGAAGGCTGATGAGGCGTTGACGCGCTCGACCATCCATGCCACCTTCCACCCAGATGATGCCGACGAGATCTTTCGGCTCATAAACCGCTCGCTTGACCCAACTGGCGACGGCATGTTCGTCATGGAACACCGGGTCGTTCATCGCGATGGCTCAATCCGTTGGTTGTCCGTGAAGAAGCAGGTCATGTTCGGAGTTGTAAGCGGCATCCGCGGCCCGGTGTCGGGCTTGATAGCGGCGGTAGACATTACCGAACGCAAGCATGCAGAAATAGATTTGTCGCAGAAAAACGAGCAACTGGCTGAGGCTGACGCACGCATCCGGTCGGTTGTGAACAACGTCATCTACGGCATCATCACGATTGACGAGCGGGGCGTGGTGGAAACGTTCAACTCCGCCGCCGAAAAGCTCTTTGGCTATAAAGCCGAGGAAGTTGTCGGTCAAAATGTCACTATGTTGATGGGCGATCCTCATACACGCGATCACGACAGCTACCTCGCCAATTACAAACGAACCGGCCAAGCCAAGATCATCGGCATTGGCCGGGAAGTGGAAGGACGCCGTAAAGACGGTAGCACATTCCTGATGGACTTGGGCGTAAGCGAGTTCCTGCGAGGAGGACGCCGCTGCTTCACCGGGGTTGTGCGCGACATCACTGATCGGAAGCAGGCCGAAGCGCAGATGGTCACGATGAACGAGCATTTGCTCGTCGCTTCCATACGCCAGCATGAACTCACGGAAAGAGCCGAACATCTGGGCATACAACTTCGGACGGACATCGCTGCGCGCGTGGTGGCCGAGGAGGCGCTGCGCGAAAGCCAGCATTTCATCCATAGTGTTCTGTATAATCTCTTTGCCTTCGTCGGCATAATGACGGTAGACGGGACTTTGACCGATGCCAATCTCTCGTCGTTAACGGCGGCGGGCATCCCGGCCAGCGAAGTACTCGGGAAGAAGTTCTGGGACTGCTACTGGTGGAGCTATTCACCCGAGATCCAGGCGCAACTGCGGGCCGCGTGCGCGCGTGCCGCCAACGGCGAGGTCGTTCGCTACGACGTGCCTGTGCGTATGGCAGGCGACACGCGAGTGTGGATCGACGTCCAGGGCGCACCGCTGCGCGATACCAAAGGGCGCGGCACGCAGATCATCCCATCGGGGCTGGAGTTCGGCGGGCGGCACGCTGCCGAAGAAGCGCTGCGCGAGAGCGAAGAGCGCTTCCGCGTCATGGCTGACGGCCTGCCTTTGCTGATCTGGGTTCACAATGCCAAGGGGGAGTTGCAGTTCGTCAACCAAGCGTATTGTGAGTTCTTCGACGTGACCCCTGAGCAGATCGCTGGCGAGAACTGGCGCCCGCTGGTGCACCCCGAGGATTTGGCGGCGTACGCGAGCGAGTTCGACGCTTGCGTGCGCGATCGTCGCATTTTCCAATCCGAGGTGCGTGTACACCGATCTGATGGTGAGTGGCGACTGCTCGAGTCCATCGCTCGCCCGCGTTTCTCGGCTTCCGGCGAATTTCTGGGCATGGTGGGCAGCAGCCCCGACATCACCGAGCGCAAGGCCGCCGAGATGGAACTCTCCCACCACCGCGAGGGCCTTCAGCGGGCCGTTGAGGAGCGAACCGCGCAGCTAGCCGTCTCGACCGTCGCTCTTCACACCGCCGAGCGATTAGCGGCCCTAGGCAATCTGGCCGCGGGCCTGGGCCACGACATCGCGAACCTGACGATGCCGATCCGCGCCCGATTGCAGTCGCTCAAAGCCGCGTCTACAACCGACGCAGCCAGCAAGGATATTGATGCCATCGGTAATGCGCTAGACCACCTAAGCAATCTTTCTGCCGGGATGCGGCTCATGTCGATGGACCCGGATCGTATTGAGGTATCGAGTCCCGCAGCCGACCTAGAGGCATGGTGTGCTGAAACCTCGCAGATCTTTCAAGCCGCGCTGCCGCGCCACATCCGGCTCGAGTGCCAAGTGCCGCATGGCCTGGGCGTTAACATCGGGCGGCATCGATTGGCGCAAGCGGTCTTTAATCTGGTACAAAACGCCGGAGAGGCAATGGCTCATCAGCCAAGTGGGAATGTTCGCGTCACCGCCGAAGCCGCGATAAGTGCCGCGGGTTTGCCTGTGGTGAAGGTGCTAGTCTTCGACGATGGTCCTGGGATGCCCGCCGAGGTGGTAGCTCGCTGCTTCGAGCCGTACTTCTCGACTAAAGGCCGGGCGATTGCCACGGGCATGGGGCTGGGCATGGTCAGGGGCATCGTCGAGTCTGTCGGTGGTACCGTGGCGGTATCGTCAGCGCTGGGGGAGGGCACTACATTCACGCTTACGCTCCCTGCCGCCGTGTCGAGTCAATTGGCGGACGCGGGCCTAATGCGCACGGCCGCTGTCACGATCAAAGGACAGCGCGAGTCATCTCTGGCCGTGATGTTTCTCAATCAGTTGTTGTTCAAGACACACCGACACCTAGACTCGACGGCTCCGGGTGCTTTACTGTGGGTCGTCGAAAGGCCCACTTCGTTATTGGTGCAAACATACTTCGACCAAAATCCCAGAGGGCTAATGGTCGTCATCGATGGCGAGATAATTACCTCTGCACTAGATGGACGCACGTTGGGCGCTACAAACTCGGCGGACCACAATAGTCACCGCGATAGAATTATTATGCTGAGCACAGAACCAAGCCCTGGTGATCTTCGAGACGCAATCACTCGCGCTAACATGGCGATCCTGCCGATTGCGGCTGTGGTGTAACCAATGAAAAAGAAACCGATCATCCCAAGCATCTTTATGGTGGACGACAACGCTCTCGCCGCCGAGGCGATGGAATGTTATTTCCCGATCACGGGCCTTTTGAACTGGCTTGGATGGTCACCCGACCCTGTTGCGGCGATCCCTATGATCGTCAAGCTACAACCAGATGTGGTTCTGCTCGACGTAGAAATCCCTGGTGCCGACTGTTTCGCTGCCTTGCGCAAGTTGACGGCCAAATGCCCATCCACCCGCGTCGTCATGTTCAGCGGGCACGCCCACGCCGAACTTATTGATCGAGCACTCCTGCAAGGCGCGGCGGGCTACATCGTCAAGGACGATGAACCACTCACGATCGCACAGTTGCTTGTCGAAGCGGCGCGAGGCGAGTGCGTACTTAGCCGCACGGCCTCTTCGGTGTACATGCGCACGGGCAGCGGCCCGGCGTGAACAGTGACTGGCGCAAAGCGAGAACTGGCAGCACGGATGCGCTAGCGATTTGAGAGGGCGATTTGAACTGGCAATTTGAACTGTCGAGATTGAGATTGATCACGTTATAAAGAATCCACATCGTGGGGTGTAAGTATAGATGTCCGATGAGACTGCGTTCAGATCGGCCCGCTGGTGATCAGCCTTGCCGATGAGATCAAGACTGCAGCCTCTATTCTACCGTCACGCTCTTTGCCAGGTTGCGAGGCTTATCAACATCGTGCCCACGCAAGACCGCCGCGTGGTACGCCATCAACTGCAAAGGCACCACCGCCAGCATCGGTGACAAGGGCTCGGGGATGTCTGGGATGTACAACACGTCCTCGGCGTACTTCTTAATCTCTTCATCGCCCTCGGTCGCCACCGCGATGACGTGCCCACCTCGGGCGCGGACTTCCTGAATGTTTGACATCACCTTCTCGTACTGCCTGCCCTTGTTCGCGATGAAGACCGCGGGCATGCCGTCGTTGATTAGCGCGATCGGACCATGCTTCATTTCCGCGGCGGGCATTCCCTCGGCGTGGATGTATGAGATTTCCTTGAGCTTGAGTGCGCCTTCGAGTGCCGTGGGAAAGTTGTACCCGCGGCCCAGGAAGAGCCAATTTTCACGCTCGATATACCGCTCGGTCACGCGCTTGATGAGATGGTCTTGCGCAAGGATCTGCTCCATCTTGTCGGGAATGGTTTCGAGCGCGCGAAGCAAGTCGGCACAGTGGTCGGCACCCATGAAGCGACGCCGCCCCATCCAAAGCCCAATGAGCGTGAGGACCGCGACCTGGCCGACAAAGGCCTTGGTCGAAGCCACACCGATTTCCGGGCCTACGCGAAGGTACACGCCCGCGTCGGTCTCGCGCGAGATCGTGGAGCCGACAACGTTGATCACGCCTAGCGCGAGCGCGCCGCGTTCGCGTGCTTCTTGCAACGCCGCGAGCGTGTCGGCGGTCTCGCCAGACTGGCTCACCGCGATGACAATCGAGTTTTCTTCGATAATGGGGTTGCGATAGCGAAACTCGCTGCCGTATTCGGCGCGCGAAGGCAGCTTGGTGAGGTCTTCGAGAAGGTACTGCCCGATCATCGCCGCGTGCAGCGCGGTGCCTTGGGCGACAAGCACGGCTCGCTTAGCCTTGGTCAGTTCCTTCGCGTGCTCAGCGAGCCCACCCAAGACAACCTTGCCGTCGCGAGTATCGATTCGGCCACGAAAGCAGTTGCGTAAAGCCTTGGGCTGCTCAAAGATTTCCTTGCGCATGAAGTGGTCGTAGCCGCCCAGCTCGATCTCTTGCAGTTCGAGTTCGAGTGCTTCGATCTTGGGTGTGACCGAAACGTTGTTGATCGTTGAAGTGCGAAAGCCATTGGGCGTGAGCTTGACGACGTTGTAGTCATCAAGGGCGAAGGCTTGCGTCGTGTGCGCGATGATCGCGGAGCCATCGCTGGCGATGAAAAACTCACCGTTGCCAACGCCGACCATGAGGGGGCTGCCCTTGCGTGCGCAGATGAGCGTTTCGGGTTCTTTGTCGCAGATCACGACGATGGCGTACGCGCCAGTGACTTCGCGAAGTGCCGACTGCACGGCTTTTTCAAGATCTACGCCCTCGTTGGGTGCATACAGCTCGCCGATGAGCATCGCGAGCACTTCAGTGTCGGTCTGCGACTTGAACTTGTGACCTTTTTCTTCGAGGTACGTGCGTAGCGAAGCATAATTTTCGATAATCCCGTTGTGCACGATGCAAATGCCGACCTTGTCGTCGGTGTGCGGGTGAGCGTTGGCATCGGTGACACCGCCGTGGGTGGCCCAGCGTGTGTGGCCAAGGCCGATGGTGCCACGAAAGTCACCGATTTGTTCAATGCGATCTTCGAGGTTGGCAACTCTGCCTATTGACTTGCAGATTTTGAGCTTGCCATCTTGCATGACGGCGATCCCCGCCGAGTCATACCCGCGATATTCCAGGCGCTTAAGCCCTTCGACCAAGAGTTGCTGGCAAGGTTTATTTCCGATGTAGGCGACTATCCCACACATCCTGCGAGGCTCCTGCCGAGGGTGGCGTTTGAGGATTGAACAGACGTATCAATGAATAAGGGCCGGACATTTGAATCTGGACACAAGAATCTGGACAGGTCAATTAGGACACAAAGGTTCGTATGACATTACGCCAACGGATCAATGTATCGGCCTTCGGAGCGCTTTGTTCGCATTGGAAGGCGGATCACTACGTATTCGCGCAACGATAACGCTCGCGTGTATGGAATATACGGTTAATATCTGAGAAACCACCTGATTGAACTGTTTCCTGACATGCCCATACTCACCATCTTCAGGGTCGTGATGACACGTAAGACATCAATCAAGAATGCTCAATATCGACTTGACAAACGCTCAGTAGCTGGACCTGAGAAACTGATGGGATAAATTCTGTTGCTCCCGTAGGCTAGTGACCTATGTAGCCGGGTATCGCGGTACAGTGGAAAGTGAGTCTTTCAGACTTGCGGGTCTGCAATGCGTTACGTGATGCCCGAAGGTACGAAGGGTTCTGGTGGGCAAAGCCTTGACGGCCCAGCCACAACCGGTCTTGCCGTACTGCCCGCCCACACGGTTTATTCGTCGCCTCCCCCACAATTCAGCCCGCGTATGGATCGCCGATTATAGCACTCGAAAGGGCTCTATCCCCTAATTGAATGCGTGATCCTGAGGTTTGACGTTTGGAGCGAAGTCGTCGTCGTGGACGTTGCCACGCGCACTTTGCTGGGCTTTTGGAGCCTGTTCGTATGTTGGCTATGTTCACAAAAGGTCCGCCGCTACCCGTTGTCTCAGCTCAAATACTGAGGCTCGATCACGCCAAAGTTGCGGCCGCGCATACACATTCGGGAACTGGTACAGGACGCTTTGGCAAGAGCGTGGGCCTCTTGACCGTCTCGGTTACCGCGGTTGCCGATCGTATTACCGACGCGCCTCCTGTCACTTGGTTGTTGCGCGCCGAGGTCATGCTTCGCCCCAACCGTCGCTTGCAATCGACCAAGCCACTCACCGTGCTCATCCCCGCATATAACGAAGGCAAATTCATCGCGGACACCATCAAGTCCGTGCAGAATCAAACCACGCCCGTCGAACGCATCATCGTGATCGACGACTGCTCCACCGACGACACCGGCGACGTAGCTCGCGCGCTTGGCGTTGAAGTCATTCGTCCCTTGAAGAACCAAGGCAGCAAAGCCAGCGCGCTCAACTACGCCGTGGACTTGATCAAGACCGAATACACGCTTGCAATCGACGCCGACACTACGCTCGCCGACGACGCCATCGAAGCTCTTATGCGCGAGTTTGACGACCCCGCGTACGTCAATCAAGTGGGCGCGTCCACCATCGCCTGCGTCTGTGGCATGGTCATCCCTCGCAACGTTCGCACGCTCTGGGAACGCGGCCGATACCTCGAATATCTGTACGCCTTTGGATTCTTCAAGCCTGTTCAAGACTACTACGGCCGCCCGCTCATCGCCTCGGGCTGCTTCTCCGCGTATCGCACCAGCGTCCTCAAAGAAATGGGTGGCTGGAACCAGCGCACCGTCGGCGAAGACATGGACCTGACCTGGACTATCTATCTCAAAGGCCTCGATGTGCGTTTCGCTGAAAAAGCGATCTGCTATCCCGTTGAGCCACATAATTACGACTTCATGACCCGCCAACTCAAGCGCTGGTCGGCGGGCTTCGTTCAATGCGTGAAGGTCCACTGGAAGGACCTTCTCTCGGCCAAAGGCGTGCGGGCCGAACTTCTCAGATCGATGGTCTTCATCGGCCTCTGGGACGCGATCATCGCCACGGCTGCTTTCTTCCTGCTTATCCCGCTTCTGGCAATCTTCGTCCACCCGCTCTTCTTACTCGCCTATTTCATCGACATCCCCACAGTCTTTGTACCCGTGATGTATCAAGCCGCCAAGCGTGGCGAGATCGGGCGGGCGCTGGGCTCGCTGCCTGGGTTCTTCGTCCTCCGGTTTGTCAACGCGCTCTTCATCGCTCGAGCACTGTGGACCGAACTTGTGCTTAATAAGCCGATCAAAGTCTTTGAAAAAGGTCATTGAAAACACCATTAATGCCAGTTGATTCGCGTGCATGCGGACCGTCCCATCTGCAATCAAGAATTGATATCGCCGATCAAGTTTCGCGTGTTGTGTTGTACCGTTTGACTTGGAAATGAATAATGTTCGCCCACGCTTGTGCGGGGCCTAATTTGGGAGAGGTTTACGATGTTCGCTGGTCTTCCTGGAACGGGCGTTGGCGGTATCTTGTACTTGTTCTTGACGCTGTGGATGCCTTTCCACGAGCTCATCATGATGGCGCGAGGGCGGAGCACGTTGGGTCGCTGGCGGTTTATCTTCCGCCATTGGTGCCTTATGGGTGGCGTCCTCGCCATGATCGCGCTTCAAACCGCTTTCATGCGCATGCTCATACCCGCCAAGCAACAAGCCGAGTTCCACGCCTCGGTCGCGCCAGTCAACTCTTACCTCCCCACGCAAGTCGCAGGCATGCTCGCATCAACCGCGATGATCGCGTTAATTAGCCTTGGCGTGATCTTTGGCATGATCCACATGGTTCGCGTCGGGCTGCGTCTGCGTCAACTGGTCAACAGCTAAACGAGATTCAAGAAGCCAAGCCCTACTCGCCATTCCTTGCAAATAGCCCGCTTTCGTTACCCCAGCCTTCGCAAGACTGCGCGTTAACGCTCCCACATACCTCACGCAATAGCAGTGGTATGCTCTCATCACGCGGCTGTTCACCAGCACGCCAATGTGTGCGTGCCTTGGTCTACATTCATACGCCGCGCTTGGAGCACCCTTCGCGTGTTCATCGGCCAAGCACACTCCTGGATCCAGCAAGCACGCCTTGCCATCACGCTTGCGTGGGTCGCTGGCTATACCAACATTCTCAGCTTTCTCATCTGTGGCCAGCACACCAGCCACGCCACCGGCACCCTCACGCAATGGGGGCGCGACCTCGTCGAAGTTTTCGGCAATGGCCGCTGGGATCTTCTCTTCCTCACCTCCTTCCTCCTCTTCACCTTCATCTTGGGCGCGATGGCATCCACCACATGCACCGAAATCGGTAGACGCCGTGGCTGGGAATCTATCTACGTACTCCCCATGGCGATCCAGGGGATTCTTTTAACCTGCTTCGCGCTCGGCAACGAATTCAACTCGCCCGAAAGGCTTCGCACAGGAACCGCATTCTTCGCCATGCTCGCATTGGCTTCAATTGCAATGGGCCTGCAAAACGCCACCATCACCCGCATCTCCAGCGGGGTAGTCCGCACCACGCACATGACCGGCGTCATCACCGACCTGGGCACCGAACTCGTGCACGTCGCGCTGGTCATCTTCGACCGAACCAAGCGCGCCCGACACTCGCACGACAACCAGCCTCAACTTCAATCTCTTCGAGACACGCTCGGTCGCACGCCAAGCGTGCAGCGACTAGTGCTTCTTGTGTCGATTGCCGGATCCTTTGCTCTTGGTGCTGGCCTTGGCGCTCTGGCCTTCAATCACCAGCCACACTGGGCCATGTACCCGCCCGTTCTATTCCTGCTGTGGATCATCTACCACGATGTCAAGGTTCCGATTTGCGAGATCGAGCCATCAACGCTCATGCACGATTCCAGCGGGCTTAATCTCCCCGCAGGAATCGCCGTCTTCACACTTCGCAAAGGTGAAAGCAAACTCGACAAGGCCCACCGCCTCCCGGATTTGCTCGCTTGGTCCGAACGTGTGCCCAACACAACGCGCGTCCTCATACTCGACATGAACGACGCGACCAAGATCAACAACGACGCGATTGTTGAGATGCGTGCGTTGATAGGTTACGTTGCGCAGAGCCATCGAAGCCTCATCATCGCTGGGATTAGTCGCCAAGGCTTCGAGGCTATTCGCCGCTTGGGCGCGGGCGACCTCATCGATCGTGGCGTGCTCTTTTCCGATCTCGAACTCGCGCTGGCGCGAGGGCTGGTGTTGCTCACGGACGCCAAGCCAAGAACCTGAGCCGAATTCACTTCATGCGAATGCAAGCTAATGTGTTTAGCACGAGATAGCCTACCTGTACAAGCCGACCTCGCCAGGCAGGGACGCACATCCCGACATCAATTCACGCGAACGCGCTTTGCTCACACACAAAGCCCTACTTCTGCCGGCCTTCGATCGCGCCGATCAAGCACGCCGCCGCAAGCACAAACTGTTGATTCACGCGCTGCTCGCCGCCTGCGAAGTACGCAACACCAAGCCGAAAGACAAAGGGATTAAAGTGCTGGCGATATTGCGCTACCGGTGTCCCATCCGATGCAATCACATTGAATTTTTGCGGCACCAACGCCGCCGTCAACTCGACCACGCGCCGCAGGATCGCCAACGCGCCAGAGTCTTCTTGAATCAGCCCGATCTCGCGACCTTCAGGCGACAGAATCATCCATTCATCACGAATCAGGCTCTTCATCCCCTTGCGCTTAAGCATCCCAAGCACCGCGCTGTCAACACTCCTTGTCACCGTGTACGTAGCCCCGATGTCAAGAATCTGCTGCGTGCCAATCCGAAAGAGTTCCGCAGAGCACGACTCATCGGTAAAGATCCGTAGATCCTCGCGCAAGCGAAAAGCCTTTTGCTTGCAATATCCAACGATGTTGTTCTGCGCGTCATAGATGTGAAACGCCGATCCAAAGAGCTTAAATACTTTACGACGGATCGTGAACGACTCGCCCTGTGCAACTTGAAACGCCATCGCAAACTCCGTCAAAGATCTACTTCGCAGCTAAACCGAAGCGCTTCGGTTCAAGTCTAAGTTTACCTGAAATTGTTTCCGCCTGCACCCGCGGCTTCCGCACCGCCCAAGCCCACCACGCGTCCCTCACCAATCACGCCGTAAGGCTTAAGAACAAAGCCCAGACTCGTTTCGCCGGTAATGTCGTTGTACGAAATCGTGAGCCCAAAGACCAGTGAGCTGTACTGCCTTCGCAATTCGACCGCGAACGACTGGAACCCGCCATCGTTTGCGTCATAATCCGCGGCCCCAAGAACTGTGTACTTTTGCGTCAGCTTGTACTGCGTAAAGAACGAGACCAACGTCGAATCTTCAACATTGAGATACCGAAGATCGACCGCCGAGAAATATTCCGGGCTATGGCGAAACATAATGCCCGTGCTGGTGTACGAGTTCTGGTTGAGGTCAAAGTCAAAGACGTTTGCGCCCGTGATCGCGACCGTATCGGTTATGTTATACGCCGCGTCAACAA
>JBBRGG010000099.1:0-12158 GCA_038240875.1 Phycisphaerales bacterium
GTGTTGGCTGGGTCGTTGAGCGCGAGGGTGCGTTGGGTCGCACTGAAGCCGCGCTCGCTGAAGGCAGAGGTTAAGCGCTTGGGCGTGGCACTGGTTGAGTGGATCTTGTTGACTTCAAAGATGAGTTGACCGGCGAGGCGATCAAGCATATCGATGGTGCTTTCGATTACGGCGGGCCGACCCGTGAGTAAGCCGCCAACAAACCCAGAACGAACGGTGAGTTCCGTGCCATCGGTGATGGTGGCGACAGAAACGCGCACAGAGCCATCGATGGTTTCACGCTTGAGTTGCAAGCCACGAGATTGACCGCCCAAGACAACGGGCGTGGAGCCGACGAGGACGTCAACGCCTTGCTGGCCTTGATCAACGACGGTGACGTTCATGAGCGTGGAGAGTTCGCTGATGGCGATGTCGCGCTGATCGCGGAGCGAGTTTGCCACAGCGCCGGAAACTTCGGCCTCGGCAACCGAGCGATTAGCGTTGGCGATAGTGGAGAGAAGCTCGTTGGCGCGAGAGATGCCGCCACCGATCTGGTCGTCGATCTGGCGACGTTGATCGACAAGGTCGCTGCGGACGCGGCGCATGAACTGAGCGAGCGCGTCGCCTTGCTGCACGACGACGGCACTTGATTTGGTTTGGTTCGCGCGCTCGGACCAGGTGCGAAAGAAGGCGGTCATTGAACTTGAAAGATCGTTGTCGCCCAGTTCGCCCAACACGCTTTCGACCTGCGACAGGATGTTGGCCTGAGCTTGTGATGAGCCCTCATTGGAGTTGGAATCCCACAGACGACCTTGGAGCGCGGTATCAACTTGACGGCGTATATCGGTAACTTGCACGCCGCGACCGATCGAGACGCCTGGGTTCGAGCGGTCACCTTGGATCGGCGCAAGGCCAACGCGCTGACGGCTGTAGCCAGGCGTGGCGGCATTAGCCATGTTGTTGCCAGCGACTTGGATACCGATCTGACCCGCGATCAGGCCGGTGCGTCCGATGTTGAGTGCCGCCGTGAGGCTCATGGTGGTAGTCCTGAAGTTCGCGAGCGAAGGGGCCTAGGTGCGCGAGTGTTGAGGAGAAGCGGGGGGATAAACTGGACGCGTTGCTTACTGCCGCATATCGATGGCGCTCATAACTGCAGCGCCGACATCAACGGTGCCCTTGCGCGAATATGTGCCGGTGTGGCTGAGCCTGCTGGCAACTTGGCGCATGAGCCCTTCGACATGGGCGAGAAGGGTTTGGGTCGCGGCTCGGGTAGTGCGGGTTTCTTTGGAGACTTGCTCCATGAGCGTGCGAAGGCTGTCGGCCTTGCGCGTGATGCGTTCGCGAACGTCGCTTGGGCAAGAAGCCGCAAGCATGCGCAGGGTCACCGGGGCAGAGGTTGCCTGCGCTGGCCCGAGCCCGGCGTCGCAGGCTTCGTTGACGAGCAAGTTGCGTTCGCGTTCGATGTCTTTGAGATGCAAGCCATGGCGGGCTTGGTCGTGCGTGGCTTCTTTGACCAGCATTGGTTGAGCTGTGCGCATCGCTTCGCGCTGGCGTTGCGTCGCGGACAAGATGCCTTCTTGCACCATGCGAAGCGAATCAAGGAGCACATTGAGCCGCCGGGCCAAATCATCGGCGTCCATCCTTGGCTGGGGCTGCTTTGCTGTCGCGGTCTTGTTCGGCGTGAACTGCTTTGGTAAGAAAGGCTGGTTCATGGTGTATTCCTCACGATAGATCCAAGGCCCATCACGCCTCGCGTACGCATAGTTTCGATTGAGATTGGATCGCCAGACACGGAATCAACGTTGTTCGTGTTTGAATTTGCTACAGGCGTGTTTACAGCACCGGGAACTCTGCCGAGCATGCGGTCCGCCACGCGGTCAACGAGCGTCCAATGTCCGGTCTTGGTCAAGCGATTAGAAAGTTCGGCGTCCATGATCGGGCCGAATGTCTTGTCGATTTCACCTGGGCCAAAGGGTGGAGCCGCGTCGCGCGATTCACGCCATTTAGCAAGGATGGGCTGCACGAGTGCGCGGGCGACGAGTTCTTCCGCCGCACTACGAGCTTCTTCGGCTTGGGTTTGCTTCTTCGCCGGGGATTGCGCACGCGCGAGTACCGATGAAAAGTTTCGCTGACGATCGGTACGAGCAGAGTCAATGGCGGAAATCTGCGCGAGGGGGTTAATGCCATCAGAAGCTAGCCGCGTCTGTGGCACATGACCGGCAACACTCGGATCGTTCCCGCCGGCGGTGAGCCGAAGCTGTGGCGTGTGCGCAGACAAAGGCGTTTGGTTGAGTCGTGCGTAGGTACTTGTGTCGATCGTGGTCATGTCGGTTCCACCGAGTGCGCGAAAGAGAAGAGGGAAATTCTTTTGTCCTGATTCGTTGCAGAAGCGTGAATAAAAATGAATGAACGTGAATGAACGTGAATGAACGTGAATGAGCGAGAACTATTTGTCGTGTGCCGTTTTTATTAGTCGATGATGAGTTCCGCGTGAAGTTTGCCAGTTTTGTGCAGCATCTGGAGAAGGTTAATCTGTTCGGTAATAGGTACATCAAGCGACTTAAACGCAGCCAAAAGGTCGCTTAATCGCGATTGCTCATTGGGACGCAGGTCGGTGGCGAGTTGGCCCCAGCGTTCGCGTTCGACAATTGGGTTCTGAGCCGTGGGCACGGGCGCGGGTTTGGTTGTAGTAAGTGAAAGGTCTTTGGTGGTGAACGCGACCGGGCTGATGCGAACATCGCCGGTGACGATGATGGTGCCGGTTTCACGGTTCACGATCACGCGTGCCGGGAGATCAAGCAGCGCGGGATTTACTTCCGCGCCTAAGACGTCCGACAAAAATCCCGCGCGATCCGAGCGCTCGGCTACGGGCACGGTCACGCGAATTGTGCGATCATCCACGACCATCGCAACAGGCGGCCCTTGTGGCTGAGCCTTGGCATTGATTGCGGTGGCAATTTGTGATGCGCTGCCCCAGCCGCCAAAGGGCGGGCGAAGGATGAGGTTGAACTCGTCCTTGATCGAAGGCATCAGCACGTCGGCGACCATGCGCGTTCCAAGACGAACGCGGCCTTGCGTGGGCATTTTGGGGTTGGGCAGCTCGATTTTGCCCATCGCCATTGCGTAGACCGGGCTGCCTGGGAATGGGCCACTCATTGGTGCAAGATACAGCTCGCCACCTTCAAGGCTGCTCGCGCTATTGACCACTGAAACCGACACATCAAAGCGGTCGTCGGCCCTTGCGCCCGCTTCTGGAATGATGCAGGTCACAACGACCAGCGCGACCGACTTGCTGTTGGTTAGCTCAATAGGCGTATTGAGCCGGTTACCACTGGATTCAAGGAGTTTAGCGAGCGGGCGTGCTATGGCCAGCTCTTTGCCCGAGTCACCCGTGCCATTGAGCCCGACGACCAGACCCACGCCGCGAATGATCGATTCGCCCTGGCCTTCGATGCGAGTGAGCTCTTTGACGGTTGTTCCAGCGAAGGCTTGAAATGGTGACGAAGCCAGCGCGAGCGCAAGGATCGCTACACGACCAGCCACACGCCACGTGATCTCGTTCAAGGCAATCTGGATTTGGCACAATGCGCGGCTCATGCCACGAATCCACGCAAGCCGCGTGCCAGAATAAAGTCAAAGTCAGGCTAGCGTAAAGCTCGATTTAATTTGGCCGCAGGTTTTGACGCGAAGGGATTCACGCGTGCGTCAACGGCTTAGAAATTAAAGACCGTCTCGAAAAACTGTGTGATCCAGCCTTTGGTCGCGCTGTCCTTCACGTCGCCTTCGTTCTGCACCACCACCGCCAGCTCGGCGAGCTGCGACGACAAGACCGTGTTGTTCTCGGTCACGTCTTCACGCCGAACCTCGCCGGACAAGACCAGCATCTGCGTTTCTTTATCCTTGGTAATGGTTCGGCGAGCTTCGACGACGAGCACGCCATTGGGCTTCACGTCGAGCACGGTCGCGGTGATGCGATCAGTGAAGCGGTCGGAGCGTTCATAGCTGCCGTCGCCTTTGAAGGATTGGCCGGTAGAGGCGTCAACCGCGGTGATCGTGCCACTAGCGCTGTTCTCGAGCCTGCCATCGAGTAGTGCGGCGAGATCAGGAAAATCGCGTAAAGATGCCCTGAAACCCATATCTTTCTTTGCATCGAGCTTTTGCTTACTCGCCTGCGAACTAGTTTCAGAAATGATGATCGTGACCTTGTCATTGACTTCGATGGTCTTTGGCTTGGGAGCCTCAACGAGGAAAAGGCTGACTTCGCGCAAGGGAGCAATCGCATCGGTTTCGCCCAGGTTGTTGGTCGCGAGTGGAACGGGCTGGCGCAGCAAGCTCTGCGATTGAGCGGTACCCGTGATAGTTGCGCAAACGCCCACGACGCCCACTATGCACGCAACGTGCTTAAGTGCAAGTAGGTGGCGGGGCAAACGCGTACGAATGGAATGAACGCAGGAACGATCCGCACGATTGAACGCGATCACGAGAATACTCCAGGCGTGTGCGCCCTCCTTGGCGCTCGTATTCCCTCGCGCTCCGCGCCAAGGATCTGGATCGATGCGGGCTTGCGCCCTAGCGGCGAATTGGACTTACATCAAGGCAAACTTCATTAAGGCCACTACATCAAGGCAAGGCAATCAACCCGCCGTCACCCGTCGTCGAAACTTCGGACGGCGGCGTCAGCGTGCTCGGTGACAATGCACCACGCTTAGACCTCTCCGCAATTTCCGTGCCGGGATTCGCAGGATTGATTAATGCGTTGGGCCAACCCGGTGACGATTCACGGCCCTCATCAATCTCATCAATCTCATTAACCAGATCCAAGCTAGTCAGTGAACTCGTGTTCGTGAGCGCGACCGCGCGCCCAGGCCCCGCGACCCGAGCTTCAAAGCGGCGCCCGCCACTCATGGGTTCAAAGGCGACGATGTCTCCTTCGCGTCCGATCCCCTTGGCCCTCCCAAAGGTCTTGAGCACAATCGACCCGGCGACGCATTCAATCGTCACGACGTCGCCACGCGAAACTACGACCGGGCTTTCAACGTGTCTGGCCTCGATGATTTGACCAGGCGCGATGGGCACGCGCGTTGATCTGCGAGAGAGCAATTCGATGTTCGCGGGCGAAACCCCCGGAGCCACATCGCGTTCTTCGATCATGTACATGCCTTGGTCGAGCAGTTGGCCTCGACCGATTGCATCGATAGCCACGGCACACTGACGGCGGATCTTGACGCCAACACGGATACTGCCATTGGCTACAACGCGATCGCTCTCATACACATGAATGGTGACGCCGATACGTGCGCCAGTGCCAGTGGGGGAGGCAGCGACTACTCGGCCTTTAGTGCTGGTGTCCAAAAGTGCGTTGTCCGTCGGTTCAAACTCGGCACGCAACGCCGATACAGGCACGCCAAGCACGCCAGCCAATTTTTCGATAACTACGCTGCGCACAGTGTCTGCAACAACGGCTTGCTGTTGAGTCTGGTCTTTGAGTGTCGTTGAGGCGGCTTGTTCGGATACAGCCGTGGGCGCGATCAACACGCGAGAAATCGATCCGGAAACTAGAACTTTACCCTCAAGCGATGAGTCGCGAGCGGCGAGCGCTGAACGCACCTGTGCAATTGTGATCTCAAGCCGTCGAGATGGAAGTAGCTGGCTGGAAATTGGCTTACCAACATTCATTAAGGATATCTGCGCGCCACCGGTCTGCATCCCGGCCTGCGATCTATTAGCGAGTTTCACCGACTCAACAGGCAGCACAACAACGCTCGCGAGCGTCGAGCCGATCGGTCCTTTTAACGATGCGATATCACCCAGCGTGATCGCCGCCCCAGGATCGACCCGCGCGAATGGCCGCATAATAATGCGGTTTTCGCCTATTACCATACCTTGGGTCTCAGCGTTGAAGGTGTACTGCGTACTTTGTGCGTTAGTTGTCTTTGGTGATGCGCACAGCACGCCAAGTACGCATAACACGCTCAACAGCGCAGCAATCGCGCGCGCTTGCGCGCCTGACTGGGCGTGTAGCTTTGCGCGTGCGTTCACGCGAGTAACTGGCCGAGCAACTGCGCGAGCATTCGCGTTCGCATCGATCAACCTTGATTCAACCGATTGGCGTGTGCATCCTGCAACTGCCATCGCTTCCTCTTTTCTCAAAGTTATGAAGCGCTGCCGACGTCGGCATCCTGCCTTGGTCGTTTGCGCCGCGTATTCAACTACGCCAACATGTCCAAGTTCGATCTACTTACGCCCGCTTCAGTTCAAGATTAGTTTCGACGCAACTGCCCGATAGCCTGCAAGGCCTGGTCTGCGGCTCGGATCGATTGCGAATTCATGTCATACGCCCGCTGCGTGCGGATGAGGTCGATCAGTTCGCGGGTCGGATCAACGTTCGACGATTCAAGAAAGTTCTGAAGCAGTGATCCCCGGCGGTCGGTCCCCGGAATACCAACTTCCGCCGTCCCGGATGCCGAAGTTTCGACATAGAGGTTTTCGCCAACCTGCTTAAGCCCCGCCGGATTTACAAACGTGGCAGTATTCAGCTGCTGACCGGTCACAAGATCGGCTTGGCCCGCGACGCTATACGAAATCTGTCCATCAGTCCCAATGCTGACTTCGATGGCTTCGGGTGGGATCGTGATTAAGGGCTGGACACGCCGCCCTTGGTCGTTGGCAAGGACCAGTTCGCCATCGCTATTGAGGGCAAAGTTCCCGGCACGCGTGTATGCAAGTCCGCCCGAGCCCAGCGAATCTTCGACGGCAACCTGGAAAAAACCGTTCCCCTTCACCATCACGTCCAAGGGCCGATTGGTAACTTGCGGCGCGCCTTGGGTAAAGTCGAGCTGCGTCCCTGATACCCTCACGCCCAAGCCTACGTACAGGCCAATGGGCCGTTGATCTTGGTTCGCGTTAACGACGCCAGGCTGGGCCTTTTCGACATACAGAAGGTCTTGGAAGTTGGTTCGGCTGGCCTTGAAGCCGGGCGTGTTGACGTTGGCGAGGTTGTTCGCCGTGACATCAAGCGAGGTATTCAGTGCCGACAAGCCTGAAGCAGCGGATTGAAGTGCATTAATCGCCATTGCTAACGTTCCCTTTCAACCGTCGTGAACATCATTCAAAGCACGAATTCATCTCGAAAACTTATCGAAGTGCCATTCAAAAACCAATCAAAGCACCGCTAAAAACCGTGATTATGTCGTCGGCCTGCCCAGGCTGGAGATAGCCCGCTCGGTCATTTTGTCGTGTTGTTGCATCATGGAAACGTTGGAATCTACTTCGCGAGCTGCGGAAGTCATCGCCATCAGTGCGCGAACCGGGTCAACGCTGGCGTCTTCGACGACGTGTTGCTTGATCGTTCCCTTGGCGGGGAGTGCAGCCGCGAACGCGTCGCTATTAGGCAGGAAGAGCGAGTGTCCCTGCTTGCGAATCTGCATGCGATCAGGAATGTCAATGAATGCTAATCGAGCAATGGCTTGATTATCTTGGCGAATGGTGCCGTCGCCACCGACGGTGATATCACCGAACGCCGAAAGCTGGATCGGGCGATTTTGAACATCAAGCACGGGCATTCCTGTAGAAGCCATGACGAGCGTGCCTTCTTTGTTGCGAGTCATACGACCATCGCGAGTAAGGCGGAGCGAATCGCCGCTGCTATCTGCCGCATCGCGGACCACGAAAAAGCCTTCACCCAAGACACCAAGGTCAAGGTCGTTGCCGGTGTCGCGAAGATTGCCCTGGGTAAACTCGACGCGATTAGGGTTCATGAGTACGCCGCCACCCAGGCGTTCGAGAAGCGCGTTGGAAGGCAGGAAAGGCACGCCATCTTCT
Organism: Phycisphaerales bacterium; assembly: GCA_038240875.1. Taxonomy (GTDB): domain Bacteria; phylum Planctomycetota; class Phycisphaerae; order Phycisphaerales; family UBA1924; genus JBBRGG01. The sequence continues at coordinate 7,801 of JBBRGG010000099.1, forward strand.
TTGCGAACCGATTGGCGAGCAAGAGTCGATGGGATGTCAGACTTGAATCCGATGGTGTCAGAGTTGGCCAGATTGTTGGCGAAGACGTCCTGGCGGTACAACGCCGTCATGACGCCACTGGCGGAGATTTGAAGCCCGTAACTCATCGTACATGAGGTCCACGCAATCGATGTGCCATGGGCTATGAGGCTTTGGTCAAGGATTTACTTAGTTTAAGCCGCTGGAGCACTTGCCCGCGCCCTTGCCACACGGGCAGCAACCACCACTGCCGCCCCCTACCCCCATAGGTAGGGATGTTGACCTGGGTCCGCCACCAGTTTGGAAGGAAGACATTGCACGGCTGAAAACCCGGCCTTTGCCTTCAGGGTCGGTCACTGGCGCGTCGGCGTCGGCCATCGGGCGGATCAGTTCCAGAACTGTGCCATCAGATTCACAGCGATACTCGTACAAGGGCATGTGCGGTCCTTCTTTCGCGTGTGACATTCACACTAAAATGAACTTTGGGCACGGTACCCATTTAAAATACTATGGCTGCCTAACCCTCGGAAGTACACGCGCCGCCATCGCTCGTCCCAGTCTATCTCGTTTCGTGACATTCAATCCAGACGGCTTGGTGAGCTTCTGCATTCAAGCCCTGCGTATCCAAACTACAGCAAAATTATGGATTCTGTATTACTTGTCACATGTAAACGGTGTACATTCGCTGCTAGATGGCGGCGTGTTCACGGTGCCAAGCTGAGATTGCCCTAGGTGCAATATATTGCGCGGGCTGTGGCTTGCGCGTGGAACAGTCTGTTGCTGAAGACTTGGGGCTTCAACCCCGTGGCTCTCTCGAAGCCGCCACCCCAAGTGTAAACACAGCTCAGGAAGAGGCTTCGCAGCCACCCATTAAACTCGGGAATAAAGGCTCCAACCTCCATAACCCACTCTACCCGCCCACAAGCAATCCGCCCACTAACAATCCGCCAAAAAGTAAGCCCTCAAATCAGAAACCTGAAGCCAAGCACTCCGAAGACAAGAATAAGCAGCGTGCCTGGTCAGAAATGGATTCGGGTCCATTGCCTTTGCCTGATAGTCCGCGACCGCCAGCTGGCCAAGGTATGCAAGCAGTACCCTCGTATGCTCCCGCAAAAGTTGCGCCTGGCCAGTTTGCGCCTGGCCAGTTTGGCCCGATCGCGCCCACAAAGAGTAGTTTATACCCCATCCCCCCCGGGGAGCGATTCCCCCCTGGCTCGATGGTTTCCTCGCGCTATCGCATCGTCGCCCGCATCGGCAAAGGTGGCATGGGTGAGGTGTACCGAGCCGACGACCTGGTGTTGTCGCAAGCTGTCGCGCTGAAGTTCGTGCCCGACCGGCTCGCGGCGAACCAGGCAGCTCGCGAAAACTTCCTGAATGAAGTTCGTATCGCACGCCGCGTGACCCATCCCAACGTCTGCCGCGTCTACGACATCGGCGAGCACGAGGGTCTCTACTTCATCACGATGGAGTTTGTTGATGGCGAGGACCTCTCGGGCCTCATCAAACGCTTCGGAAGATTGTCTCCCGATCGCTCGCTCCGGCTCGCGCGCGAGATTTGTGCTGGCCTTGCAAGTGCGCACGAACAAGGCGTGCTTCACCGCGATTTAAAGCCAGCGAACATCCTCATCGACGGGCGAGGCCGAGCCAAGATCGCCGACTTTGGGCTCGCCGCTGTCGCAGAAGAACTTCGAAGCGACAAGCGCCGCGCTGGCACTCCCGCGTATATGGCACCTGAAGTGTTGCGCGGTCAGCCAGCAAGCCAAGCCGGTGACATGTATTCGCTTGGTCTGCTTCTCTATGAACTCTTCTCAGCGCAGCCTGTCTACAGGCCTCAAACTCTGGAAGAACTGATGAAAATGCACGATAAGCCCGTCGTGCCTTTGAGCGATCTAGTGCCAGAGATCGACCTACAGACCGAGCGAATGGTAATGTGGTGCTTGCAGCGCGATGTCGAGAATCGCGCCCAAGGGCCGTTGGCGGTGCTCGCTGGTTTGCCTGGTGGGGATGCACTGGGCGCGGCACTTGAAGCAGGGCTCACGCCTTCGCCCGCGCTGGTTGCTGCGTCTGGCGCAAAGGGAATGTGCCGACCCTTCTGGATCGCCTCGGCGCTCGCAGGGATTGTCGCTTCGTTGCTTTTGCTCTTTACGATCATCGGCCCGGCGACTACGCTGCTCGCGAAGGTGCCCTTGCCCAAGACCGCGGGCGTGCTCGAAGATCGATCGCGCGACATCATTCGCGCGTTCGCGGGTACCAACGCGATTTCTCCCCACTCGGTATCGCACCTTGATTACTACGAGGAATTAGTCGCCGAGATGCAGCGACGCGACCGAACGAGTGACCGCTGGTCGAAGCTCAATCGAACCAGGCCAAGCCCGGTGGATTTTTGGTATCGCCAATCATCCAAGCCGATCGTGACCCTTGGGCAGTCGCAGCACGTCACGATGCAAGACCCACCCTTTGACTTTCCAGGCATGATCAGCCTTCGGCTAGACTCAATTGGACGCCTGCGTGAGTATCAGGTGTATACCGAACCAGAACAACTCGACTCCGCGCCCGCGGGTGGCGTGATTGCCAGTGGTAAGCCCAAGGCAGAACCTGATTGGAACGCGGTTTTCTCGGCGTCAGGCCTTGATCTCAAAGCCTTTGAAGAAATCCCGCCCAAGCGCATCCCGCCGATCTTTGGCGAAGCGCGCCGCGCGTGGAAAGGCGTCTATCCCGAGGCGCCCGACGAGCTGATACGTGTCGAAGCCGCGACGCTCAATGGCTCGCTGGTTGCGTTCCGCATCATCGAGATGAACTGGGTCGCCGCCTCGATGTATATCGATGCTGCGGTTTCGCCTCTGGCGTCTCTCTCACGCGGGTTGTCCGACATTGTGACGGCTGCCTCGCTTGTTGGGGGCATCATCCTCGCATGGCGAAATCTTTCTGTGAAGCGCTCCGATCGAGAGGGCGCGTTCCGCGTCGCGCTTCTTGGTTTCGTCGCCACGGCTCTTGCATTTGTTCTTGGCGCCGATTGGCCCGGCTCGGTCGAAGGTTGGTTTACCACACTTGGCCGGTGCATACGCGAGTCGTTTGTGGCGGCGGGAATTTTCTGGGTTTTCTACATCGCTTTAGAGCCTTACGTCAGGCGGACCTGGCCCGAAACATTGATCACGTGGACGCGCTTGCTCACGGGCAAGCCGCGCGACCCGATGGTCTGCCAGCACATCGTGATGGGAGTGCTTACCGGGTGCGTGTGCGCCGTGCTCTTCTTGGCGGATCGCACGACGCCGGGCCTTGTGGGCAAGCCCCCACCCACTCCTTGGTTGAGTGAGGAAGGTGGGATCGCCGCGATCAGTGGCGCTCGAAACTCGATGGGCGTTATCGCTGACGCCGTGGTCTTTTCGGCGCGCTGGTCGATCACGTTTTTGGTGGTGCTGGTGTTACTGAAGCTCGCCTTTAAACGCAAGAATGTCGCGGTGATTGTGTACACACTTTTGCAAGGCACGATCTGGTCGCTGGACACAGTTGATAGCCCGCTTTCCTGGATCAGTTTCATGCTTCTATCGGCGATCTCTTCGCTGATGCTTGTCCGCTTTGGCTTGCTTACTCTCGCGACCGCCGCAATGGTCTTTGTGATCCTGCTGCGATTCCCGATGGTCGTCGATCCGCAGACGTGGTTCTTTCCGTCGGCGTTGGTTTCGATCTTCGTAGTTGTGGCACTCGCCGTATATGGTGCTCTGGGCTCGCAAGGCTGGCTTGGAAAGATACCAAGGCTCGCAAGCAATTCCGGGGTTTGAATGCTGATTCGAGCAGGGCGGCGAGTGGTTCCTGCTGCAACTCAAGGCAAACCAATATGAACCGCGTGTACAGGAATCATCGCGCTCCCATCGATTGACCACTTGCTCTCAAGCTCAATAGGCGTGACGACAAAGCCTGCTTCATGCAAACGATCAATCGCTGGGCGCGAAGACCAGTATGTATCGTTGGGCTGACGCTCGCGGATGATGAGCGTCCATGGGCCACTCGCGCGGATCGAATCGCGCAGCGTTTCGAGCGTGAATCGTCCGCCACCAGCGGTTTTATCGCGGATGAAGATATCGCCCACAGGGTGGACGCGTGTGCCGGCGTAAACGCTGGTCGCCGCAGTCCAGAACTCGAAGGTGCCGATGCGTTCGGGGTCTATAGGTTTGGAGTTGAAGGCTAAAGGCTCGGCACCAGCGATATTTTGTAGCGTGGGCTTCCCAATCTCGAGCAGCTCGCGCATGAACGATCGCGGGCTTCGCTCGGCGACCGCCGCTTCTCGCCCAAAGCCATACCACCAGGATTGTCCAATTGTTAACCCAAGCACGAGCGTCGCG
>JBBRGG010000100.1:0-12135 GCA_038240875.1 Phycisphaerales bacterium
ATCGTCGCTGGCCCACACGATGACCAAGCCCTCACCGAATTCAAAGATCGCTACGCCGACCGCCTCACCCTTTTGGGAGCCCGCATCATCAAAGGCGGTAAATCTCACCGCTGGGAAACCGTCGCGGCAGCTCTCGCATATGTGCCCGACGACTGTACCTATGTCGCAATTCATGACGCGGCGAGACCTTGCGTCAGTTTCGACATTCTCCACCACGTCTTTCGCGCAGCCTGCGCCCACGAGGCCGCGATCCCGGGGATACCTCTCGCCGACACCTTGAAATTAACCCGAATAGATGAAAATTTGGCGTCTGCAACAGACACTGATCGAGCAGCTTCGATTCTGGGCATGGAAACCAAGCCAAAACCTGCTCGCGTCGTAGAATCAACTGTGCCTAGGCAGAGTTTGTACGCCGCCCAGACGCCGCAAGTCTTTGAGAAGCAACTAATTAAGCGTGCATATGCCCAGCTTGCGACAATGTCCGAAAGTGATCGCGGGGCGATCACCGACGACGCGTCATTAGTAGAACGTCTTGGCATTACAGTAGTTGTAGTCGACGGCGACTCTCGCAACATCAAGCTGACCCACCCCGCCGACATCGATATCGCTCGTGCCATCATGGGGTTACGCGCGACCGAAGGCCGGGCAACACACAAGAAATTTTAACCTCAGTAAAGCAAACACAAGAAAACTATTGGGAGAATCTGCGAGCGCAGATCAATCAAGTGGAAATATGTAGGGCATCGTGACCGATTGCATACCGTTCAAGACGATAACCGATTTTGCCTCCCCGGTACGGTGTGAATGACTTTCAGAAGTCCGGGCAAATACCGGCGCGTGGCCTGCCGATAATCGCACTGGGATCGTATATTGTTATCAGTTCGTGTACTTTCGGTTTGGTCAAACGAGCTTGGTGTCGAGTCGTTGGCCATCAATCTGGTTCTAGAAGGAGTTGCCGTGAAGCGTTCCAAGTCTTCGTCTGCGACCATTGCGTTGCTCGTAGCCATTGTTCCGTGTGCCGCGGCCTATGCACAGATTGTCACGCCTCCCCCGGCGAGCATCCCGACGCCCACCGAGTTTGAGTTGAAGACCCCACCTCCTACCCCGCCCCCGATGGCGCGCCCGCCACTGAATCCTGCGGCCAACCCTGCTGGCAACCCTGCAAGGCCTACTCGCCCCAGACCCGCCGAAATCCCATTACCCGACCTCAAGTTCACCTCGCTTGTCCAAAAGGACGCCAGCGGCAAGGTGATTGCGCTGACCAAGCCAATCGACCTCTCGGCGCTCGCCGTCAACCCAATGGTGAACGATGAACAGCGAGCCAAGATGGCCGACTATCTTAAGGAACGCAGCGCGACCTTTGAGCAGATCGTGGTCAACAACCTCGAAATCCTTGATCAGATCGAGAATGGCTTGCTCGAATCCACCGATTGGACAGACCGCGCGAGCTTTGGCCCAGTAGTCCAAGCGACCAAGCCGATGATGCCTAGCGCCGCGCCAAAGTCATTGGTTCTTGAACTCGAATCGCGCCAGTTGATCGACATCCAGCAGAAGGCATTCAACGCCAAGATCGCCAAGGAATACCGCGACGCGATGACGCTCGCGCGTCCTGGTGCCGATGCGCCCAAGGAAGTTGTCCGCGAGCATTCCAAGCGAGCCATTGGCAGCGCGTATCGCGAATCACTCGACGAATCAATGCAGACCTATCGCGCGCTGCTTCTCGAAGCCGCGCCCAACACCGGCGCGATCCTGCCGACGGTCGGCCTTGACGCCGCCGCCGCAAGCGAAGCGGCGACTCGAGCCAACGCTGTTGCGCAGGCCAATGATACCGACACGCGCCTCGAAGCAATGCGTACTTTGCTGCGAGGCATGACCGCCGACCAGCGCAAGGCATTTGTTGCAAAGGTGATGTCGATGCGGGCGAAGTAGCTTTCACCGACTTCGACGGGTCCACGAAACGGACGTTCAAGCTCGCACTCCTCAGCTATGCGTTCGCGCAAACAGGCGAGAAAGCGGTTCACGCTGTTGCGATTTAGGCCGCATCCTACAAACAAAGAGTCGCGCGATCTGGACCGCCGTGAGATCGGCGGCCACGTGACGCAGGAACTTACGAAAATAGTTTTTGAAATTCGAGAACGGACGACATGGCATTTTTTCACTATAAAACACCCTGTCTCGGATTTTCCGGATGGCTTAGCTAGCCATGACCCAAAATTCATACGCGAGTATTGGCGGACAATTGTTGTATTTGCTACGTCTTTAAACAAGTAAGACATGTGTCGATGCGCACGACATTCGTGTTACACTGCTTTCTCCGACGCGTGCGCAGTAGCCAGGTGCGGGTTGCCACACTTAACACCCGCCCGCTTCAAAGGTCATAAAGAACACAGCGACATCATCGCCTGTGATACCGCCATCGATGTTGACGTCGGCACACGTCGCCCCCGACTCATACTCGAAGAAAAACGCCGAAACGTCGTCGCCTGTCACGCCGCCATCTTGATTGAAATCAGCGGCACACGCCGTGCATGCGGTCGAAATAGGGATGCGAAGCAGTGCCGTCCCGACCGCGGCATCACTCGTGCACGCTTCCGCCGAATCAAGGCCGCGAAGCGTGACCATCGCCAACGCGTCGGCTGTAGAAACGACAACGCCCGCCGACATGATCTCGCGCACAAAGACTCTGCTCGCAGCTTCGCCCATTACAAGCTCGTTTTCGCGAAGAAGTTGCCCCGAGCCCATCAGCATTACGACCGAATCATTCAATGTAGTGATTCCCACATTTGCGCTCGTTGGTGTAGAAGTCGCAAGCGCGAGCCGACCCGCAAGAAGCCTGGGCCCGCCCGCTATCGCCGACTCGCCGATGTTCTCCGCGTTGGCCGCGTTGGCAAATGCCACAAACGCAAGATCAGTCGCGGTGCTCTGCGCAGCCCAGATCGGCCCATCGGTCCACGCGACCTGGCCGCTCTGCGTGATGATCTCGCCATTTCGAATCAGGGCCATCGAGCCATCGTTCCTACGAACGCTCAGCCACCACGCTGCGGCCGCGTCAACGCTCATGAATCCCAGCGGTTCGATATCTGCCAGAGTCGCGCCAGCGTTTGCGATCTGTAGCGCGATGTTCTCTTGCGCGACACATGCTACTACTGAAAAACCGAATCCCTGGATCGCGACACGATCAAGGCCGCTGGTTGTGGGAAAGGTCACCGAGCCAGCAATGGTTGCAGGCGCGAGCCAAGTGTTTAATGTGGGGTCCGCCGAAAGAGCGCGCCCAGGCACACCAGTATCAAAGTCGCGCGCAACGTGAATGGTCGTCGCGCCATTCCCATCAACCTGTCCAGTCGGCAGCGTCACGCCTCGCTGGGCCAGCAGCGTGTTCCCGTCGTTCGCGAGGATGGCACGGTCAAACGCGCTGCTCACCCCGCCGATCGAAGCCGCGTATGCAACGTCGCTATTCGCGCCGATGACCGGGCCGCCGATGTTTGAGCCAACGCGCACGCCAAATCCAAGCGCGGGCAAATCGGTCGCGGCTTGCTCCGCGATCAACGAAATCAAACCTGATCGCGTCGCGCGAACAACGCACGCGCGCGAAGCATTTCCAAACGTGATTTTGCCAACAAAGGCAACATCGCCCAAGTCATTAATCGCCGCAGCTTCAAGCGAACTGGGCGCAAGCGCTGGCCCTACAAGCGCATCTACACGCGGACCAACCCCACGCCTTGCAACAATCGTGCCTGATTCGCTCGCGTCGCTGCGCACCCGCACCAAGAGCAAATCCTGCGCGCCGCTCGTTCTTTCAACCAGCACATGCACCAAGCCCCACGCGCCATCGGGGCTGCGTGCAATCCCCGCCGCTCCAAGGTCATCAACCCCAAGCCGCACGACGCGCGCGTCGACAAGCCCCGCGCCTAGACCTGCATGCCTTATATCTTGCGGATCGCCAATGAGCCATTCAAGCGCGCTACTCGCATCACTCGCAATCGTTGAAGCCAGGACGCTCGCGCCCAGGCCAGCACCGACAATCGCGCCGCCCGCGTTACCACGCACGCGGACAACGCTCGCCGACTCATTATCAGCCGGCACCGGATCAACATTGTCCGACGCTGCACGCGCCACGATCAATACATCTCCCACACTCGCATCTGTGATCGTGAGCTGCACTGTCCTCGCTGCGTTGGGCACAATCGCGCCCAAAGGCACGACCCATCCAGTGCCCGCTTGCCACGCGCCCGCAGGCACCGAACTCATTCCTGTGCCACTGGTCCTACCCGCAATCGTAAACGTTGCCCGTGCGCCAGGCGTCGTAACCGTGCCACCAATGTGCGTAAGTAACGCCGACACAACCAACGTCTCGCTAATTCGCACCGAACAAGGCGCAGGTACCGCCAGCACAATCCGAAGATCGTGCTCGACCTGGTCCATAAAGTTTGGAGCCCATGTTGCCCCGCTTGCGGTCGAGTCGCTGCTCACCGTCAGCTGCGCGACAGGCGCTTCATACAACATCGTCGTCAGGTTTAATGGATACGACCATTCGCGTTCGTCGGCAACAAGCCACACATACCCGCCACCAACGGCGATGCCATCGATGTCCGTTTCCTGCACCGCACCATCCATTGGGTACGTAGCGAGAAACGCCGGGGTTGCGCTGGCATAAGGCCACGCAATCGCATACACACCACGGCCAGAAAGCACGCCAACATTGTCATTGGAAAAGATCAGCCGCTGCGTTGCCGGATCAAAGTCCATCCCACCCAGATCAACCGTGTTGACGGGGCTGGCTTGCTCGAAGGAACGAACTAGAGTGGTCGCCGCGGTTATGGGATTGATCTCGACGAGCTTAGAAGTCTGCACATTCTGCGAACCGCCGGTGCCATAGAGAATGCCTCGTACCGAATCCCACGCCATCCCACCACCAACATTGGTAACTTCGCCACTGAACGAGCCAACAAGCGTGGGGGCAATCGCGCCATTGTTCCAACGATAAAGCCTCGATCCATTCGAAATATAGAGCCCGTTCGCGTCGGCGGCCATCGCGTACGCACTCACACCCGAAAGTGACGCGACGGAAAGTGGCGACTGAAAGCGCGAGCGCGCAACTTCATACCGTGTGAGCCCGGCGGCTGGCCGAGTGGCAAAACCGGCGATGAGCTGCGCATAACAGGCTTCTGTTGCGGCCGCTGCAAACATGACAGCACACTTCGCGAGCAGCGAACACACGACGCCATGTCGAAAGCCAAACGCGGTATGAGACATGACAACTCCCCAACTTTACAGCAAAGCTAAAAACGACCCCTGTACCGGAAAGATCGATTTGAAGGATACACAACTCTGTGTGTGTGTGCGCACACGACATACACAGAGCACTGTTGATAACGGCAGGAGCAAATGCGCAAATTTTTGGAGCTTGCTCATCTTGCCACAATGACTATTTTGCTTGGCTTTCCTGAAAAACGAAACAGGCCTCGAGAAGTAGCTCGAGGCCTGTTCAAGAATCACAAATTGTTTGTAAACAGGTTTTACTAAATTGCCCGAAGCCGATCTCTTAGCAGCCACCGGATTCGTAAGCAGAGAAGAAGGCCGCGATATCGTCGCCGGTTATGCCACCATCGACGTTGGTGTCGGCGCAGCCACTGCCAGCTTCGTAATCGAAGAAGAAAGCGGCGATGTCATCACCCGTGACGCCACCATCTTGGTTGTAGTCGGCGGGGCAAGCGGCACAGCCAGGCGCTTCGCACACATCCGGAATGCCGTTATTGTTCGCATCCACGACCAAGCCGCTGGCGATTTCGCAGTTGTCGGCTACGCCATTGGTGTTGCAATCAATCACCACCGGAGGAGTGGGGCCAGGAAGAATCTTGAAGACCTGACCACCAGAGCGATCACAGATGTAAAGCTCGCCCGCAGCGTCTTCACCAAAGCTGGTGACGTTCTGGATCTCAACTGCGCCCATGCCCAAACCATCGGGATCAACCTGCGAGGTCCAGTCGGTGAAACCTATCAGCGTGTTGCCACACTTGCGGAACGAAGAAACCGACTGAACGCAAAAATCACTGTAAAAGTATGAGCCGCGCAACCAGGGAATTGCGCTACCGCGATACACATACCCGCCGGTGATCGAGCACCCAAGCAGTGAGGTGGGTCCGGTAACTGTTGTATGGCCGTATTCAAAGATTGGGGGAACCGCAGTCGCAGGCAAAGGCGAGCACCCGCCAAGCCCTGTGACGCGCGTTCCTTCGAAACAGCGCCAGCCAAAGTTTACGCCTCGCGCCGTCGAAGGCACAACATGAACTTCTTCGCGGACGCCTTGGCCCACGTCGGCGATATAGAACTCGCCGGTAACCCGGTCAAAGCTATTGCGCCAAGGGTTACGAACGCCAAAATGAAGGATTTCACGGCGGACGCCGCCCGCGCCGTTCGCAAAGGGGTTGTCAGCGGGAATGCGATGGAAAGGCCTGGTCGCGTCCGCCGGAGTCGCGTCGTCGGCGTTACCCGGGATGTTATCCAGACCATCGACATCGAACCGCAAGATCTTACCCAAGAGGGTGGTCAGATTTTGAGCGTTGCCATTGCTTGATGCAAAGGGAAGCTGGTTATCGTTGCCGCCGCCGCCGTCGCCTGTGGCCATATAGAGCATGCCGTCGGGCCCGAAAGCGATCCAGCCGCCATTGTGGTTGTTGGCGGGTTGGGCGATGGTGAAGAGAATCTGTTCTGATCCCATGTTCGCGTTACCGGTACCGTTGCCGCTGGTGGTACGGTAGCGGGCGACGATCGTCGCTCCGTCGGACGCGCGAGTGTAGTTGATGAAGAAGTAGCCATTGGTCGAGAAGTTGGGGTGGAAAGCTAGACCTAGCAGGCCCTGTTCATCGCCGCCAGCGACGGCGCGAGTAACCGTGGCCATGTCAAAGAAGGCGGCGGCTGGCGCCTGGATGACATTGGACGGAATCGCAACCGTTCGGATTCGGCCATACCAAGGCGCAGTAGAGGTCACGCGGTACCGCTGCTCCATCACGAAGATACGCGTCGTATCACCAACGGGCGCAGTGACATACAACGGCAGTGCTAACCCGCTGGGGACGATTGTCTGCCCAGCAAGCTGCTGTGCCGACGCCGTGCCAACGGCTCCCAACATCGAAACTCCAGCCGCCAGACCAGCAGCCATATAACCAGCCAAACACGTCTTTACGCTGCGACGGTTCGTCAAACTCTTCAACATGCAAACTCCTCTCTATTATCAATCGTTTTAACGTACACCTAACAACCCGCGCCTGATTTTTACCTGAATCGGGCATCTTTCGTCGGTGTCAAACTGTAATTAGCTGTCATAATTCAGTCATCGGCGCAGAATCGCAAGCAGTTGCTCCAGTCCAAGCTATTGGGTGTGAGCACCCGTGGCGTGGCCTGCACCGAAACTTGATTCCGCAGACAGTAGAATTGATTGTACGGAATCAGTATTTCTCGTGCAAGACATAAACTCATTCGTTACAGATTTCTAGAGTAATTACTGGTAATTGTCCTAGTCAAGCATGCCATCAATTACATCCTCCTCGATACTGCTTTGAGTCTCTAGTTAAGGGGAACGTGAGCAAGCCGGTTCGCACCTGCACGTATTTGGATCCCATTGATTTACATTCGCGCAGTATTTACCCCCAGTGTGCAAGTCACTAAATTTGTTGAAACACATACCTATTTGAGTATCTGTTTGTGTCGCTGCTATAACCTAGCGTGCAGACCGGACCCTGCACATGATCCAAACAACCACTTGTGCTGATCAGCAAAGCACGGTACGCTGTGTTCCCTAGACCAACGAAGTTGGCAAGGCGGCAGGTCGCAATCCGCGAGGGTTGGTGCTGTACCGTCTTTAAGACCACATCGCTGTCCTATTCGTAGGCTCATTCTTTTGGCTATCCTTTGGACGCAGCGCCGCGCGAGGTAATTCCCTAGATGAGTTGCGCGGCTGGTTTCTCGGCGTTCTTTCAGTCTGTGCATTCGCGGCGGCCTACGCGGCCCCCTCAGGAGTTCATTCATGGCCAAGCTGTTCTACTCCATCGACGAAGCCGCTGAACGCCTCGGCACATCAGCCGACAAAGTTCGTGAGATGGCGTCCAAAGGCCAGCTTCAAGAGTTCCGCGATCGCGATCGCCTTATGTTCAAACGCGAGCAGGTGGACCTTCTGGCGGGTGGCGGCCCCGAAGAATCAGGCATGATTCCCCTCGCAGACGACGCTGAGCCAATGTCGCTCGCGTCTAGTGGCACGGGTTCGGGCATAGGCTTTGCGAGTGAATCGGCTAAGGAACAAACCGGCATCTCGATCTTCGACGCTGACTCTACTGATGATTCTGACCCGTCCGCTGTCACGCGCGTTTCCAACTCGCCCGGTGGCCTGATGGATCCGGGCAAGTCAGGCTCTGGTGGCATTCTTGACCTCACGCGTGATTCAGGCGAAGACACCAACCTTGGCGCGGGCTTACTTCAAGATGTCTACGGCGGCGAGACCGTTGCGCAGCAGACCGCTGCTGAACCAGCGATCGGCGCGGGCGAAGGCCCATTGTTCGAGACTTCCGTTAACTCCGGTTATGAAATGTCGGCTGCACCGATGGCGATGGTGATGGCTGAACACTACGACGGCGCGGGCTCGGGCCTTGTTGGTGGCCTTGCCATCGGCACCACGATTTCTGCGGCGATCGGCGCCTTCGTGCTGATCTCTGGGCTGACTTCTACTGCGGGTGGCGGACTTATCTCGTCGATCAGTGGCTTGTTTATGCCGTTGCTCGGAGCGATGGTCGCTATTACGGTCATCGCGACGATCTTGGGCTTTGTGCTCGGCAAGAAGTTATAAGGTTTCTAGTTCAATTGCGAGCACTTTCGTAGCCAACTCTTTGACTTGGTTTGTTCTTTACAACAAACACAATGATTACTGTTCAACTCGCTGCGTGCGCCGCGCCCGAGTGGACTATGCGCTGGATTGCACGAGCGATAATTGCAGAAAAGTTTCGATTTTGCTTTCTCTAGCTTGCGATTTTTTTACATCTTGCAATAGGTAACACGTACCAGGCACACGCGTTTAGAAAATTTGAATGCGTGGACATATTTGGCCAATCTGTCAACTCGATCACCGGATCAATTATTGTTCATACCCCGGGGATCACCAACGTCATCGGAGGCCACCAATACACTCCGGTCATTTAGGGGCTTGGGCTCGAAGGAACGGGGCGGTGCTAGGTCTTGGATAGCAATCGTGGCTTGGTGTGGGTGTACGCGCGGATCCCATGACTATTGATCCTGGTGTTATACCCAGTGTGTGCGAAATCGAACGCGCGCGAAAGATTCACTATGAATTTGTCGCTCGCCACACCACGACGCGCGACAACAAATTCAGGACCAAGCGAGTCTCGATTATTGTCTTTGCGTTTCTCGTTTGGTAGTGTGCAAGCGCGGCGATCGGCGATGCTATCTGCGGTTGATTGGTAGCACGCCGAGGACGCATCGCATAGGAGAGAGAAGCAATGAACCAGAAGACATGTCGATATGGCACTCTTGGCGTTTCAGCAGCCCTTGCACTTATATCGGGCGCCGCGATTGCCCAACCAGTGTTTTGCGAGACGTTTAAGGCGCAGGTGCATGTACAGGATTCGGAATTTGAGCCGACGGACCCGGTGTCATGGATCGGGTACGTGCGGATCACGGGCTTTGACTTGCCCTCGTTGTTTGATTCGGCGAATGTTGTGACGCCTTTGAACGTGACGCTGCCTTTGTCTTTCCTGCCTGGCGGAACTACGGCGGTGAACTTTGTGTTTGGGCAGTCGCAGGCAGACATCGACGCGCAGCTCGTGCCTGGCGTGTATCAGTACAACATCGAAGGCGGCTTGCTCGGGCCAGATTCGGTCGATGTTGTGCAGCCTGAAGAAAGCTCATTTTCGCAGTCGGTGCCAGCGGTTGTGAACTGGTTCGAGTTGCAAGATTCATTCAGCCCTACCACCGACTTTACCATGCAGTTGACGCCTTGGTCGGCAACCGCAGAAACGCCCAACTCTACTACGTTTTTCTTCGTCTCACGCACGTCCGATAGCGTCTTTGTGTACAGCTCGTCATTCCCAGCGGAAGTGGACACGATCACAATCCCCGCTGATACGCTGGAGGCGCAGACGCAGTATCAGATTTCCATCGTATACTCCGCGCGGAATTACACGAGCGAAGCCGCATTCGGCGGCACGACCGTCGGGCCGTCTTTTGATCGCGTCACTGAATTGACGTTCACGACGCAAGGATCAACGTGCCCGGGGTGCCCTGCTGATTACAACCAAGATGGCGGCGTGACCGGCGATGACGTCGCTTCGTTCTTCGTCGATTATGAGAATGGCGCGGCGTGTGGAGACGTCAACCAAGACGGCGGCATCACCGGTGACGACGTGGCGGCCTTCTTCAGTACGTACGAAGCGGGCGGATGCTGAAGACTGGCATTCGGTATTCGATCAAATAAAGTAAAGACCCCTCGAAGGCGAGGGGTCTTTTCGTTGATGCACAGAATTTAAATCATAAATACTTGCGGCTTCAGAATGTCACGAAATCACGGCGTGGTAGCCGGAGCCGCAACCGGAGACGCAACCGGAGACGCAACCGGAGACGTAGCAGGAGCCGAGGGCGTGGTTGAAGGAGTTACGGGCGCTCTGCGAATCGGAGGAGGTGAAACCCTTGCTTCTTCGGCTTCATCGCGCGAGATCATGTGATCAAGCATCGTACCGATGAGTGCGGTTGCTTCGTTGCTCTCGGCCGCACTTGAACCACCACTTGCGCCGCCGCTATCAACGTTGGAGTTGTTGCCAGCCTTGCTGCCAAGCATGAGTACGCGTGGCGTGATGTTGATGTTGCGCTCGCCAACGATCTTTAAGAGTTCGAGCGTAGCAGCGTTGGACTTACCGATCTGCTGCGCGATAAGGCTATACGCCTCTGCTTGTGCTTGAGCCTTGATCTGGATCGACTGGGCTTCGGCGTTGGCTTCGATGATCTTTTTGCGCTGCGATTCTTCGGCGATCTTGACCTCATACGTAGCCGTGGCTAAACGCTTTTCTTCCTCGGCTTCCTGCTGCACGCGAGTAAGTTCCTTCTTCTGTTCTGCGGCTCGCTGCTGCTCTTGGAACGTGAGTTGTTCTTGCTTGGCAATTTCGCGATCGGTCTGAGTCTTTAAGAGCGCGCCCAGGGAGCGTTCGTCGCCGACGTTGCCGATCCGGACTGCGGTGACGGTCACGCCATAGGGCGCGAGCGCGGCGGAAAGTTGTTCAAGGCTCTGGCGTTCCTGAATCGACCGCTGCTGCACGTAATCCAGCGCGCGAACTCCTTCGGCATTGTTTCTAAACGTGGCTCGCACGGCGGAATTCAGCATGTTGCGGAAGCGTTCACCCTCGTCGTCGCCGAGCTTGGCAACAACAATTGGGGCATGCTCGGGGCGGATGTGATATTCGATGCGTACGTCAACAGGGAAGGTGAAGCCGTCGCTTGTGCGCACGGTGATCTCGCGTTCTTGGTTGATCGTGCCGCCGACGGTGCCAGCTGTCATGACGGGATTGCCCGATTGCTCGGAGGTAAAATGGGCGATCATCTGGGTGGTCCAGATTTCTGCGACTGTAAAGGCGTCGGTATTAATCGGGTACTTGCCTGGTCCAACAACGTCTTGGCGAACGCCCATTTCGCCTGGGCCTGCGAGGCGCAAGCGATTTTCTTCGCGCATGGTGTCGGGCTTGGCAGGAAGTGGGGTGCCTGGCGTGCCGTCTTCGTTAGGCTCTACAGGCGCAATCTGCATAGCTGGTGCATCACCCATCGCGCCTTGAACAATCAGCGATGCGGACTCGCCGAAGTTCGCCTTGAGGACGGCAACTTCTCCAGCATTAATTTCGGTCTGCTTGATCGGCGTGATGCGGAAGACTTCGGTATTGATACGGTACTTGCCGGGGGTGAGGACCGACGCCTGCTTGCCTTTGAAGCCTTTGCCTGTAGTCAAAAAATACTTGGCATCAAGCATCTTCTGAAACTCGGCCTGCGTCCACTCGGGCGCGAAAAGCTGCCCGGGAGGCAAGGGCAAGCCATCGCGCGATTCGATCACGCCCAATTCGTCGGCGCGAATCTCAACCAAAGGTACCGTCT
>JBBRGG010000101.1:0-12077 GCA_038240875.1 Phycisphaerales bacterium
TGCCCATGGACAAGATGAAGCAGGTCGCTTCCTAGATTAAAAAAATCCTCTTCGATAAGGGCATCAAGCCAATCCAGGTCATCGAGCTCATGAACGTTCTAAGCGAGAAGGCTCGTCGCGACGGCATTCTTGCACTTGAAGGTGAAGTGAGCAATATCGGTGATCCATTCCTCGCCGCTGGCCTCAAAATGGCAATCGATGGCGTCGAGACGGGCAACATCGAATCCACGCTGCGTTGGAAGTTGTCGCCATGCAAGAACGACACAAGGTAGGAAAGAAATTCTTCGACCTTATCAAGCTTTTTTGGCACTGGTAATGGCCTTGTAGAAACGCTCGTCGGCCAGGTCAGTATGTTCGGGCAGCTTGCGTCAACTGACATCGGCGCACTGGGCTACGCGCTGGCAATTGCCGTCGTCGCGACGATGTACGGCGCGATGATCGCCAACGCGATCTGCGGGCCCATCGGCGACAAGCTGGGCATGCACTCGAGCGAAGAAGTTCTTGGCCGCGAGATGATGGTCCAAGGCATCATGTCCATCCAAAGTGGCGACAACCCACGCGTCACGCTGGACAAGATGCTCGCGTTCATCCCGGCGCCCGGCCGTGCCCGGTTTCGTGCCGCTGTATAAGCGTTCTCCGCAAATCTTGCTCGGATCGCCTTCGCAAACCAGATTCGTTCCATCAATTATCACGATTCATACTCGCCTTGCAACAAACTAACCTTGCGTCAAACTCGCCTTTGCTTGTGAGCAACACCCATTTCTGACGTAAACAAAGAAGGTAAAGGCGAAAGCAGGGCTCACACAGCGGTAGTGGCGGTGGCAGTGGTAACGGCCACGGCGGCGGCCATGGTGGTGGCGGGCACGAAGAAGCGTACGAGGGCGCGCCCGAGTGGCTCATCTCCTTCGTCGATAACGTCGCGCTCATGATGAGCTTTTTTCGTCATTCTTCTAGCGATGAACATGGGTCCCAAAGGCGGTGGCGAAGACCAAACCGAGGACGCCGGTGGTGGCGGCGCTTCCACGCAGCTAGACATGGTGGATTTCGTCCTTGGAATGCGCGAAGCCTTCAATAACACCATCAGTGAAAGCTCCACCCGCGCCGAAGAAGCCTCATTTTTCCGCCGAATGCGCGAACGCAAGGATGGCGAAGGCCGCCCCGAATCCCAAGCTGGCAAAGACCCCGAAGGCGGCGCCATCCGCCCCAGCAATTACCGCAACGTTGTCTGCAATGTTGAGTTTGTCGATCGCTCCGCACTCCTTGCTTCAACCGATCGTGTGGCACTCCGCGACGCCGCAGAACATATCTGCGGCCAGCGATTGATCATCGACGTGCGCGGACACGTAAGCCCTTACGAATCAATGCGCAATCAGCATGTCGCAATGCAACTTTCCTATGAACGAGCGATGGCTGATGCGAACGTGCTCGTTGAGTCGGGCATTCCTTGGGATCACTTGCGAGTCGTCGCCGTCGGCGATCACGACCGGCTCGTGCCTCGTGCCAACAACCGCTCGCAAGACCGAACAAATCAACGCGCTGAAATTGTCATCATCAACGAAGCGATAGCCGCCGACCCGTACGCCGCACCTGCGGCTAAAGCACGCGCACCATCGGACCGCACCGAAAGAGCTGGCTTATACGAAGCGACAACTGATGCGTCGGGTGAAGCAGGTGAAGCAGGTGTAGCAGGTGTAGCAGCTCCGCAAGATACGTCCGCCGAAGAAGCCGTCGATATACATGAAGGATCAAAGGACTCACGCGGGCATCATTAACGCGCGAACCACGCGAGCCATCCAGCCTGATTCGCCAATTCAACGAACCACTTCACTCACCACAACGCCATCGACCACGACGCCAACGCAGTGTGTGGTGTACTCGAATGGATCGCCGTCGTAGAGCGCGATGTCACCATCTTTGCCGATAGCAAGCGACCCGATTCGTGCGTCAGCTTTCAAGATTCTGGCGGCATCAATCGTAATGCTCGCGAGCGCTTCGTCAAAGCTCAGGCCATTGGCCGCAGCAATCGCCGCCTCAAGCAGCACTACGCGAGTCTTGGGCACATACGCCTCAAAACCGCTTTGAATCGCAAAACGAACACCCGCTTTGCGAAGTAGCGACGCGGTTTCAAATGAGAGATTTTCAGATTCGCCTGAGGCACGTTGCATCGATGGATGCAGAATCACGTCAACGCCCGCAGCTTTGATTTGGTCGGCGAGCATGTACGATTCTGCGCCGCCATCGAGTATGAGCGTGATATCAAACTCTTTAGCGAGCCGCAACGCCGAGGAGATATCTTGCGCGCGATTCGCCGTCACGATCAAAGGCACTTGTTTCCGCAGCACCGCGCCCAACGCTTCCTTGCGTAGATCACGATCTAGCGGCGTGGCGGTCGCTGGCTCGATGGCATTGGTTGCGACAGGAACAGAGGCAGCAGGAGTAGATGCTATTGGCGGAACCGTAGCAGCATCAGTTGGTGTGCTGCTTGCAGGCGAAACTTGCGAATCCGCTGGTTTCGCTTCCGCTGGTGCAGCCTCGGACAGATCTTTAGCCTTCTTCGCTGCTTCTGCTTCTTCGCGCGATCGCTTCTCCATTTCTCCGCGAACGTTGAGTAGTTCCTGGCGGAGCATCGCCATCTGCTTGGCACGAGTTCCAGGCGACCCGCCGGCGCGTGTCGAATTTGGACCCAGCGTCGCTACGACCGCGGTCATAGCAATCACAACCGACGCATCAACCGAGTCGCCAACGGTCTTGATGAGCGCGGTTTGGCCCGAAACTAGTTCGCCCGGAGCTTGCCCGGCATTGACCGCTGTCACGCCAAAGGACCGCAGATACGCGACCAGCGCGTCCATCGGGTTGTACGCATCAATTGCCCGAAGTTCAGGCTGGATCGGCCCGGATCGATCAAGCTGATCTTGATCCTGCCTTTGGTTGTACAACCCCGACAATCCTACCGTTGCTCGCGCGTCAACGAGCCCGGGCGTCGCGACGACCGCTTCGAGCACGCGATATCCCTCTGGAATCTTTGTCGTGGCCCAAGGGCCGATCGCGACAATCTTGCCATCGGTCACGATGACCACGCCATCGGCAATCGCGGCTCCATCCATCGTGTGCAGCGTCTTTGCCTTTACTGCGACCTGCGCGTTCGTGCTCGCGATCGATATCGACAACGACATCAAGGCCGCAGCGGTGCCAACCACTCGAGCGACCTGTGCGACGCGGGAAACACGCGCGACCCATCGCGAGCACACGTTGTTTGAGCGCATCTTCACTGGCCACCTCCACTCGAAGAATTGGATCCTTGCGTTGAACCCCCACCACTCGCACCACCACTTCCCCACTGCTTGCCACCAAACCAGAACCCATCTTGCGCGCAGCACAGATAGATCGCCTGATCTTTACCTGCTCCAGGACCGCCCACCGCAAATAGCCGATCGTCGGCGTTGGATCGATCAAAGACTCGCACGCCTTCGATCCACGTTTCAAGCACATGCGTGTACACACTCAGCGGATCGCCACTCAGGATAATAAAATCCGCGTCCTTGCCCGCCTCAAGCGAACCTACACGATCAGCCAGATCAAGCTGCTCGGCAGCAACTAGCGTGAGAGCCTTCAACGCACCCTCACGAGTCATGCCAGCACGCACGGCGAGCGCCGCGGACCGCAAGAACAACCGTGAATCCGTGATCCAGTCATCGGTGTGCATGCTGACGCGCACGCCCGCCCTTTCAAGTATACCGCCGGTTTTCCAATTCAGTTCCGCTGCTTCGAGCTTGCCGCCCGGTGAGTCCACCAAGATAATCGAGCACGAAACGCCTGCCTTGGCAATTGCGTCGGGTATCTTCCACGCTTCGCTGGTGTGGTGCAGCACGACGCGAAAGCCAAACTCTTCGCGTAAGCGCAGCACCGTCAAAATGTCATCAGCGCGGTGTGTGTGATGGTGCACGATGCGCTTGCCTTCGAGAATCTCAACAAGTGTCTCTAACGCAAGATCACGCGTAGGCGCTTTAGCCGGGTCCATCGTGCCATCGGGCAACTTCGCCGCGTCGAGTTTGGCTTTGTATTCCCGAGCTTTGATGAATCGCTCGCGCACGATCGCCGCCGACTTGGCTCGCGTGCCCGAGAATGGCGGATCACCCAACGAGTTGGTTCCGTTCGCCATCTTCACGCCCCACATCGGCTCACCTAGTTTGTCCACAATAAACAAGTCATCAACCCGCTCCGGAGCCTTCCCGCCAGGCCTTCTAGGCTTCGCGTACAGCGTTTGCCCCGAGAGCAAGTGCCCCGACCCCGGCATTATGTTCATCGTGGTAATGCCGCCCGCCAAGACTCTTCGAAACCCCGAATCCTTTGGGTTGATCGAATCCATAATCCTGCATTCGGGCTGCATGGGCGAAGACCGATCCGCGCTCGCTACCCCACCCACGTGCGAATGTGTATCTACCAACCCAGCCATAATCGTCTTGCCTGCCACATCGACAACCACCGCCCCATCGGGCACAGCAATCTCCCCGGTTTTCCCAACCGCGACGATCTTTCCTTCGCGCACGATGAGCACGCCATCGGCTAGCTCCGGCCCGGCAATTGGTATGACGCGACCACCGACAAACACCATTGTTTGCCCCGCATTTGGCCTCGTCGGCTTTGCCTCATCCGCCTTGGGCGTGGTAGTCACGCCTTGTCCAAAGCAAACCAGCGTGACCGCCGCCACAACCACAACCATGACCACCACTCGAAGTACATCGTTCGATCTCATGCCACCACAATACACGATTTTCGCTCCCTTCTCACACCTCAAACCAACTCTCCTCACACTTTCTTTAATATGATCCGCCAAATCACTTTCCCGAGACCACGATTCTGAAGACCAAGGCACGTCCTATGCACACTCCCGCGCTCGATACACTCGAACAAAAATCCTCTCTCGCATCTCTCGACAGCCACGACGCGCACCTCGCCGCCCTCGCCCTCCACTTCAAGTCCGCAGAGGCCGCCGCCATCGAAGCCGCAGCACTTCGCGCTTCCCTCGTCCTCCCTCGTGGCGTAATCCACGTCATCAGCGACGTCCATGGCGAAGACGTCAAACTTCGCCACGTCATCAACAACGCCTCGGGTGAACTCCGCCGCCTGGTTGATCGCATCCTCGCAACCAAGCTGACCGAAGCCGAAAGAGCCCAGTTTCTCGCCGTCCTCTACTATCCGCGCGAAGCCATCAACCGCTTCTCGCGCGACATCGTCGCCTCGGGCAAGCGTCACGATTGGGTCCACCGTACCCTCGAACTTCAATTCGAGATCGTCCGCGAACTTCGCGCACAATACCGCCGCGTTCACTTTGAAGCGCTCATCACCGGCCCCTACCGCGAACTCTTCATCGAGCTTGGCAGCGGCCAACGCCCTCACTACGTTCGCGCCATGCTCGAAGGCCTGATGGTTGACGATCGCGATTGGGGCGCAGTCCGCGCCGGCGCACGCCTCATCCGTAATCTCTCCTGCGAAGAACTCCTGGTCATCGGCGACCTCGGCGACCGCGGCCCTCGCATGGACCGCGTCATCGACACCCTCATGCGCCAACCCCAATGCGAAGTCCTCTGGGGCAACCATGACATGATCTGGCTCGGCGCTCACTTGGGCCACGAACCTTGCATTCTCACAGTGCTTCGATTTAGCGCTCGCTACCGCCGTGCCTCACAGCTCGAAGAAGGCTACGGCATCCTCACCACCCCGCTCGAAAGCCTCGTCCGCTCCTGCTATGCCGATGATCCCGCCAAACGCTTCTATGCAATGGGTGAAGGCCACCGCGATTCTCTCACCGTCGCGCGCATGCAAAAAGCCATCGCCATCATGCAGTTCAAAGCCGAAGGCCAGATGATCCAAAAGCACCCCGAGTGGAACATCGACCACCGCCGCCTTCTCCACAAAATTCGCTTCGACAACGGCAAGGCAATCGCCGTCGAAATCGATGGCGTCCTCCACCTCATGGCGGACCAAAACCTTCCCACCATCAACCCCGCCGACCCCTACGCATACAACTCCGAAGAAACCGCATGCCTCGCTCGCCTCAAAGAATCCTTCACTCGTTCGATGAAGCTCCGCGACCACATGGAATGGATGGTCAAGCATGGCGGCATGTGGACCCGCCGCGACGAAGTCCTCTTCTTCCACGCCTGCGTACCCGTCAACAACGATGGCTCGCTCCAATCTCTCACCGTCGATGGCCGCGAAGTCGCAGGCCGCGAAATGATGGACGCCCTCACCAGCGTCGTCCGAAGAGCCATGCGCAAACGCTGGTTCGCAATCGACACCGATGCCGACTGGATCTGGTACCTCTGGTGTGGCCCGCGCTCGCCCCTCTTTGGCAAAGACGCGATCACCACCTTCGAATCATCTTTCATCGATGACAAAGCCACCCACAAGGAACACAAAAACGCCTACTTCGACCTCATGAACAACGCCGATTTCATCAAACGCATCGGCCGCGACTTTGGCATGGGTGACGATGTCCTGATCGTCAACGGTCACGTCCCCGTTAAAATCGAAAAAGGCGAACAACCAATCAAATCCGGTGGCAACGCTATCACCATCGATGGCGCCTTCTCCCAAGCCTATGGCGACCGCGGCTACACAATGGTCATCCGCCCCGATCGCATCGACCTCGCCGAACACGCACCATTCAGCGGCGTCTCCCACGTCATCGACCACGGCGGGGACATCTTTCCCACTGTCACCTCCGTCCGCCAATTTCCCACCCTCCGCACCATCGCCCACACCCGCAGCGGCGTAATCATCACTGCCCGCATCACCGCCCTTGAAAGCCTCGTTCGCGCCTATCACGAGGGCAACGTTCGCCAACGATGATTTCCCTGCCAAACCCATCACCTTTGATGCGACAATCTCTATTTCCAACAGCCTAGCCACTAGCATGGTACCATGCGTCACTCCGCACCTCGATTTACACAGTTGTGCCGTACGCTCCGGCCCCCAGTGTGTAATTCCCACCGAACTGTTCCACACATATACATGGCATCTACTTCCCGTCTAGCTCGCATGTAATTCACACACATTCGTCCATCCAAACACTCTCCGCATCCACCTTTCACCATCGCCAAAGATAAGGATTTCATGACGGTTCCGAGCAATGTGGCCCACTACTCCGTCGAGCGCGAACTTGGTCGCGGCGCGATGGGTGTGGTCTACCTAGGCCGCGATTCTCGCCTTGGCCGTTCTGTCGCTCTCAAAACTATGCCCGCCCTCGTTCACGACGACCCCATACGCCGCGCACGTTTCGAGCGTGAAGCCACCACCCTCGCCGCCGTCAACCATCCAAACATCGCCGCGATTTTCGACATCGCCGAAGCCGCAGGCGCCCTTTACCTCATCCTCGAGTTCGTCGATGGTCCAACCCTTCGCGACCGCATCAGCGCCACCGGTGGGGCCAATGGCTCTCTCCCACTCGAACAAGCCCTCGACATCAGCCGTCAAATGGCCGCAGGCGTCGAAGCCGCCCACTCCGCAGGCGTCGTCCACCGCGATCTTAAGCCCGACAACGTCAAGATCCGTCCCGACGGCGTCCTCAAAATCCTCGACTTCGGCATCGCCCGCGCCAGTATCACCCAGTCCGTGCCCAAAGACATGGACACCGCCGACATGCCCACCGTCGAGATTGATCGCTCGACCGCCAGCACATCAATCGGCAGCATCATGGGCACCCCAGGCTACATGTCTCCCGAGCAAGCTCGTGGCGAAAACGTTGGCAAGCCCTCCGATATCTGGTCCATGGGCTGCATCATCTACGAATGCCTCACCGGCACCCTCGCCTTCCCAGGCTC
Organism: Phycisphaerales bacterium; assembly: GCA_038240875.1. Lineage (GTDB taxonomy): Bacteria > Planctomycetota > Phycisphaerae > Phycisphaerales > UBA1924 > JBBRGG01. Next base: position 7,824 of record JBBRGG010000101.1, read on the forward strand.
CACCGTCGCCGACGCTCTCGCCGCGACCCTCACCGCCGAACCCCAATGGGACATGATCCCCGCGCGAACTCCGCGCCGCGTTGTCGAGCTCGTCCGCCGCTGCCTTGTCAAAGACGCACGCCGACGCTTCGGCGACGCAGGCGAGGCTCGCGTCGAAATCGAATCCGCCATTTCCGAACTGCGAAACCCGCAATCCTTTGGCACCGCCTCCTTCGATCGCGCCAGCATGGCCGTCATCATCGCCGCCGCCGATGAAGATCTCAACGCGCCAGCAAAGGGCAATCTTCCCGACGACACCAACAACCTCTTTGCTCCGCCCATCGCGCCCTTCGTCGGCCAGGAAACCGCCGTCCGCGAAATCCTCCAAGCCTTTCGCGCCTCACGCCTCGTCACGCTCACTGGACCCGCGGGCGTCGGCGCAACACGCATGGCCCTCCGCGCCGCTTCCCCAGCCCGCGAAGAATTCGCTCGCGCCGGCGGCGCTTGGCTCATCGACGCCGCCCCCGTCAGCGATCGTGAATTCATCGATCAAGCAACGCTTCTTGCCCTTGGTGCTAAACGCCGCCAAGATGAGCCCACCATCGATGCCCTCGCACGCCGTATCGGTCCACTCAACACACTCTTGATCCTTGATCAATGCGCTGTCTCGCCCAACCCCGTCGCCTTGCTCGCCGCTTCGCTTATCCCCGCGTGCCCGGGCTTACGCATCCTCGCGATCAACACCGAAGCCTTTGGCATCGAAGGCGAATCCGTCGTCCCAGTTGCACCCTTGGGTTGCCCACTCCCCGAAGACGCAGGCACCGACGGCGCACGTGGCAAGTTTGAGGCCGGCAAGCTCTTCATGGAACGCGCCGCTCACTCCGGCAAACGTATCGGTTCCGAAGACGCCGCGCACGTCGCACGCATCTGCAACAAGCTTCGCGGCTGGCCATTCGCCGTCGAACTCGCTGCGGCCATGTCGGGCACCATGGATCTGGCAACGCTCGATTCCGCCCTCGATCAACGGCTCATGCTCACCTCGGTTCCCTCGCCTGATCGCCTCACCAAGCTCATGATCGAATGGTCCTACGACCAGCTTTCCAGCGTTGACCGGGGCTTGGTTCATCGCATCGCCATGTTCTCTGGGTGGTGCTCGCCTCGTGCGCTCGCCGCCGTCGCTGGCGCGCCCGATTCATTCCCCGATCCCGCCAGTGATTCAATTACCGGCGGCCCCATCAGCGCCGCCGAAGTCAAGATTCACGACCTATGCATCAAGCTCGCCGCCCGTGGCTTGATCCGCCTGCGCCCGAGCAAATCCGGCGACGCGCTGGGCGCTCGCTATCGCGTTCACGAAGCCGTTCGCGCCCACGCCCGCGACCTCATGCAATCCGCTGGCGCCGCGCCACTGGGTAAACGCCTCGCCACTTATTCCCTGCGACTGTTGGAACAAAGCGTCCCTCGCCTTGTTGGCCCAGGCCGCGCTGGCTGGCTCGCGCGCCTCGAACAAGAACACGCCGCGATCATCAGCTCCATCGACTTTGCCGACGAAGAAACTCGCACAAAGCTGCGCGAGCTCATCACCGCTTGGCGTAGCAGTCGCGAGTTCTGAGCATGACCGATTCCAATCAAACAATGACGCCTTCTGCTAGTTACCCAAGCGCTAATCCAAGCGCCAACCCTCGTGCTGTTCGCGCCATGGAACGCATCCTGACCCAAGCCGCCATCGCCCGCGGCTACGCCGTCCTTCCAATCGGTGGCGGCCCCGAAGCCCCCGCAAACGCTGGCTGGATCCTTCGCTTTACTCGCACCAACCCCGACGCCTCACTCACCATCCGCCACGCCCACGGCTTCTGCCTTGACCTCAACCCCGCCGCGACCCACATGCTCGCGCATGATAAATCAGGTACCGCCGACGCGCTCCACGCCGCCAACCTTCCCGCCGTTCCACACCGCGTTTATCTCCACCCGCGCCTTGGTCCCTATGTGCCACGCTCAGGAAATTGGCCCGAGATGCTCGCCTTCGCCGAGTCCCACAACTTCGATATTGTCGCCAAAGACAACACCGGTACCGGCGGCTACGGGGTTCGCCGCGTCCGCTGCGCTCGCGACCTCGAACGTGCCGCCTACGACCTCTTCCAACGCACCCACGCAATTGCTCTCTCCCCCTATCTCGAAATCACCAACGAAGTCCGCTTTATCATCCTTAACAACACCATCGAGCTCGCCTACGCCAAAGAGCGCCTCTCTGTCCTAGGCGATGGCGTCTCCACCGTTCTCGAACTTCTCGCTACTTCGCTAGGCGTAACAGGCCGTGATCGCGTCGCACGACTCCTCTCCGAAGCCGATCACGAAACCCTGCCAACGCTCGCAACCGTCCCAGCAAAGGGAGCATCCGCGCTTCTGAATTGGAAGCACAACCTAGGCCAGGGCGCCATCGCGCGAACCATCGTCGACCCACTCCGTGAAACCCCAGCCCTCGCGCAACTCGCGTTAGATTCAGCTCGTGCCATCAACCTCGTCTTTGGCAGCGTCGACGTCGTCGTTACCGATTCAGGCCCCAAAGTTCTCGAAATCAACGCTGGCGTCATGATGGAAGCCCTCGCCAACGACTCCGCCGAAGGTAACGCGATAGCCACACGCATCTATTCCAAAGCGCTCGATTGCATGTTCGCGCCACAGATCTGACTACCAGTGTCAATACCCAGCTTCAATCATCACTTGCTGTCTTGAGCGTGTACTCTCCAAGCATGTTCGGATCGCACCTATCTATCGCCGGTTCCATGCTCAACGCCTTGAATGAAGCCGAATCACTCGGCCTTGATACCGTTCAAGTCTTCACCAAAAACCAGCAGCAGTGGAAGGCCCCGCCACTCGATCCCGCGATGGCACGCGACTTTGTTGCTCGCACCAATCAACTCACTTGGCAAGGCCGCCTCGTCAGCCATGCTTCCTACCTCATCAATCTCGCGAGCGTCAACGACGGACTCTGGCACAAAAGCATCGACCTCATGACCCTCGAGATCGAACGCTGCCACGAGCTTGGCATCACCTTCCTCGTTCATCACCCCGGCTCCCACGTCGGCGGCGCACTCGAAACCGGCCTTGATCGCATCGTCGATGCCTATCGCACACTCTTGAAGCGAACACAAGGGGTCAATGTCGTTTCCTGCCTCGAAGGCACCGCCGGTGGCGGCTCCACCATCGGCGCTCGCTTCGACGATCTCGCCACGCTCCGGTCGCGCATCGTCGAAATAACCAACACGACAACACGCGTAGGCATCTGCCTTGATTCCTGCCACCTGCACGCCGCCGGGTACGACATGTCTACCGCGGCGTCGGCTCGCGCTGTCCTCAACGATTTCGACTCAACCATCGGCCTAGCCCATCTCCGAGTTTGGCACCTCAACGATAGCAAGGGCGCACTAGGCTCCAAACTCGACCGCCACGAACACATCGGCATTGGATATGTTGGTGGCGGACTCGCAGACGGCGGACTCAACGAAACAGGCTCCCTCAAAGCCATCGATCCAAACAACGACACCCTCTACGTCGCCGCCACCTCAACAACGCAAAGAGCCAAACCCGCTACCAAACCTCCCGCCAAATCAAAATCGGCCACCACTTCAACCCCCACTACAACTTTCAACCAAGCCCGACTCGAAGCCAGCGGCTTTGCCGCCATCCTCGCCGAACCAGCCTTTGCCAAAGTCCCAAAAATCATGGAAACGCCCAAAGAAGACGCAACCGACGGCTCACCGATGGACTCTACCAATCTTCGCAGGCTCAAATCGCTCCTACCAAGCTAACTGGCTCCCGCACTTTTTTCTCCAGAACTAGCTAACTCCCACGTCTGTATAGAGCCAGAACTAGTAATCGCCGATACTGGACCGATAAGCACGCTCCGAACCGCGATATGCTCATGCGTTCGACCGTTTCACACACTTGACCCCGCTTCTTTTGCCTGATCTCTTTGGAGCACTTCATGCGCCCAGCTTCGACTGCCAAGCCCTCTACTCGCAGCCTCATCAAGGCCCCTTCTCGCAACTTTTCTCCTTGCTTCACTCCCAAGATTCAATTCAACCTCTCGCACGCTACCGCCGCCAGCCTCATCGGCGTCGCCCTCGCTCTTTCCACCGGCTGCCAAGCCTTCGACGGCACCAAAGGCGGCAAAGTTCCCACCCCTCCAACCCGCCCCACCCCCCGCAACGATGGCTCCCAAACAGGTCGTCCGCCCCCCGGCCTAGCGACCCAAAGTTAAACCGCACCAATCAAACA
>JBBRGG010000102.1:0-11974 GCA_038240875.1 Phycisphaerales bacterium
CACCCATTTACTCAGGCTCGACCGGGGCCGCATCGTCGCGCTTGATGGGCGCGTCGGTTCTTGCGCGATCAACCCGCTTCTGGATTTCTTCCAGACGGCGTTCCTGTTCGCTGGGCTCAAGCCCGAATACTCGGCTGATAAATCGCGTCGTCCCGGTAAGCGTTGTCACGGTGACGCTCGGGCTCGCAATTGGCCCCTCGACGACGGCGGTCACGAGCTCATCGCGGATGCCTTCGAGCACTGAACTAATCACCGGAATCCGCGTCTTGGCGCGCGAACGAAACCTCAGATCCAGATTAGCATCGGGCCAGCGGGCGGTGCCGAAACCATAAATCTCGACGCTCTTGGATGAGACAGTGAGCTCTTCAAAGTTGATGCCAACGTTGTCGAAATAAAACTCGGCACGAGCAAAGTCGAGAAGCTCATCAACCGGTGGTTGAAGGTTGCTTACTCGAACAAGCGGGACGAGCAAGGGGAGGCTCAAGACCCGCCCGCCGCCGACGGTCGCCATCCCACGGCCGCGCCTCGTGGACGTATCACCCAACGTTGACGTGACTGAAAGCGAAGCGTCGAGCAAGCCACGAGTCGCGTCGATCGCGGGAATTGCTTGATCGCCTTGTGCGGTTTGGTCAGCCTTCGCCGAGGTCGCGGGCTGTTGATTTTGGATTGCTTCGGCTTCAGCGTTGGTAGCGCCCAAATCTACAATGAGCGAAGCAAGCCGCACGCTGGACGCGGAGGTTTCAACATGCACGGTACGGGCGAGGTTGGCGCCAGTTCCCTCGGCGGTGAGCGAGCCCGTGCCCGAGATCCGCCCGCCATGGCAGTTGGCCGAGAACATAGGCATGTACATCTTGCCGTCGGGCCCTTGCGTGAGTCGAAGGCGAGCATCGGTCATCTGCACGCCACCTACGCGAAGCCGATTGCCCGTGGCGACAACTTCGAGTCGTGCCGCGTTTGCAATGTCGCGCACATATTCAAAGTCGGCTACACCCGTGAGTTCACGCAGCGAAACACCCAAGTCCGCCTCGCCATTGGCCATACGAACGCGACCGGCAACGCGCATAGCGGTGATGGCACTTGCCGGATCAAGCGCGAGCGTGAGCTCGCCCGCTTCAAGCGCGACGCCGCCGGGAACTTTAGCGTTCGCGCGAGCGAGAGCTTCGCGCAGGTTTTTGGGAAGAGCGCCGACGATCTCTGGAGTGAGTTCCTTCGCGTCAATTGCAACGCGCGCTTGAACAGCCGTACCTGTTGCAATTGGAAGCGAGCCGTCGGCGTCTGGTGCTGGAGGTGCTTGTGTCGCATGAACACTGAGCCAAGAACCATCGCCACGAAGGGTCCAGCCGCTGCCGTTGAGTACGGCGTCGATGATTCGGCCTTGCGTGCCGCGAACTTCAATCTTGCCGCTAGTGGTGAGCGCTTGCACACGGGTGCCATCGATGGTCGCGGCGAGTGACTGGGGAAAAACGTCGGCTTCGACGAACCAGGCTTTCGAGGTAGAGGCTGCGGGAACAGGCTGCGCTGGCATTAATCGCACGTTGGCGTCGAAGAGGCCACCAGCGTCAAAATCGGCGAGCGTTGTTGCGATACCTGGAGCAAGTGATGCAAGAAGGTTTCGTGTGAGCCCGCTTTCCAGGACCCCGCCTTCGATGCGGATGGTCACGGGTTCGGTAGCTGGAACGGCTGGGTTGGCATCTGGAACTGCAGTTTCGTTTACAAGCGAAGCACGCAAGGGCGAGCCGTCGGCGTGAAGCGCGCCGTGAACTATCGTGGTGCCCGCAGGAACGCGGTTATACGTTAATTCGAGAGCTAAATCATCAAAGCGGATCGACGATTCGGCGGCGAGACGATTGCCTGCGGATTGTGCCGCCGCATCTGTAACTGGCGCGGTTGGAGATGTTGAAGTGAAAGTAATCGGCATCGACGCGAAGAGCTTGCCGCCGCGCGTGGTCGCGCCTGTTCGGCCATTAAGGGCGGCAACTTCAATCGCGTTGATCTTGGTAACTTCGAGCGTGACCAGAAGAGAATCAGGCGCTTTGGAAACTTCGGCTGCGCTAATCGTGCCGCCACGCATGAGCGTGAGCGTGAGGTCGGCGTGCCCGGTTGGCGCAAGCTCGCTGCGCAGGCGAGTTATTTCCGCGTGCGCGTCGGGGAATGCGATTCCTGCAGCGTCTTCGATGGCGGCCGATACGTCGAGCCCGCGAGCGGCGAGCTTCACGCTCATCGATTCGCCGGTGATGTCGGTTTCAAGGGTGATGTCCGCTGCGGTTGGAATGTCGGTGGACAGTGCCGAAGGATTTGGTAAAGCAGGATTGGCAAGTCGAACAAGTGCGCCCTCGAGCGAAGCCTTGACGATGCCTGGAGCGAGCGAGAACGTGCCATCGATGCCGAAGATGCGAACACGTGGCGAAAGTTCACCTTGCGCGTTCACGGTACCCGCAGGATTTGGTACAGGAGGCAGGATCGAAACATCGTTAAGCTTCGCTCGCACGTCATAGTCAACACGATCTTCGGGAGAGCGGGGCGGACCGCCTTCGACTATGGGCTTTGGGCCGATGCGTGCACGAACGTCGGCACTGCCCGTGGTTGTCATGCGTAGTAAGGCTTCGCGGATGCGATTGCTGCGTGCTGTTGAAGTTGGACTAATCGAGTTTAGACTGGTTAGGCTTGCCGGTTGCAAACCGGGAGTTGGTAAATCGGGAGCAGACTTAGGTTCTTCTTCAATCAATGCTGCGGCGGCGTGCCGAAGGATTCGGTTGAGCGGAATCGCCTTGGCATCAACCTCAACCTCTGGCAAGAACGGCTGCGATGGATCGTCCACTTGCGAGAAGTCGACGCGAGCGGCGATCTTCGCGGTGGTGCTTGGTTCGTCATCGCGAGCGAGGCTGGTGTAAGTGCCGCCGGTGACCGTGGCGATGGTGTCTAGCTTATCGATGACCGCGCCCTCGACCCACATCGGATATGGGAACGAATCGGGAAGCACGCCCAAACGGCCCGGGGTGATGACGACATGATCATGCCAATTGGCGCCGGGGCCTTTGATTCGCTGAACATCGACGACGACGAGGGCTTTGCCGCCGAGGGTGAAGCGCGGGCGTTCGAGAACTTCGAGAGCTTTGCGAGCTTCATCGGAATCAGCGCGGCCCTGAGCGTTTAAGTCGGTGAGCGTGCGAAGCGCGGACTCGGCGTCGGCGTGGGTTGCGATGAGGCCAGCGGCGCGAAGCTCATCGAGCCTGCGCGGGCTAAAGAGCGAATCAACGATGCGGCGACGAGCCTTCATCGCGCTGGCGAGGCTTTCGTCGATCGACATGTCAACGACGCGGACGTGCACTTTAACGCCAGCATCTTTGTCCAGAGGTGAAATCTCGACGTGCGCGGTCATCTGTGCGCCGTCGATAGTTGTACCGGTGATGTCACGCATGTTCATCGTCGTGTCGGTAAAGTCGATGGTCCCGGCCATCTCAATGAAGCGATAGGGAAAGCGCTCGAAGGCGGCGGTGACGTCGGTGAAATTAACCGAGCCTTTGATTTCAAGCGGGGCGGCGATGGTCTTTGGAGCGGCGGAGTCAGAAGAGGCATCGGGGTTTGGGATTGGGTCAGCGCGGCTAAGCAGGACCGTCGCGTTGACGTTGCCAGTAGGGTCGTCGAATTGGAGAAGTCTTCGACGAACTACGCCCGGCGCAAAGAGCAGCACCTTTGGCTGCTTGCCCAGATCGAAGTTTTTGATCGTCATCGTTGCAGAAAGACCCGCGTCGGCAAAGAGTCCGCGCACATTAGCCTCGACATGGAAGGGGATTTCAGCGAGGTTACCCGCGAGGCTCGCGGTGACGGTTTCGCCGAGGATCTGGATCTCGCCGCTGACCGAGGTCATTCGCAGGGTGTTGTTTGCAATGACAGGGTCGAGTGGTAAAGGGACGCTATTAAGATCGACATCGGGCTGAACCTTTGCAGGAAGCGTAAGTGCGACGTCGGCGAGGCCGATACGTGCGTCGATGCCTGCAGGGTGCGACGCGGAAGCGATTGCGCGGTAGTTGAAGACGATGCGATCGATGCGCCCTTGCATGTCAAGACGTGCGAAGAAATCACGGGAGGGCGCGGGCATGCTGGCGACATCCCAGCCATCGAGCGCGAAGCCGGTGAGTTCGAGGGTGAGGCCCTGTTTGCCGATGCTGCCTTGAACGTCGATAGGGGTAGGGATGGGACCTTGGCTGGTCTGGCGGAAGCGGATGCGCATCTCGCCGGTGGCGTCGGTAGATTGTTCGACTTCGCCGCCTACGGCGATGGAACGAAGCATGCGGTAGCTGTTGGGAACGGTCTTGCCGTGTTCGCCCAATTCAATTGCGCCATCGTGGACAAAGATGGCGGGGACTTGCATGGGGAAGGAGCCGCCGCCTGGGGAGGAAGAGAGGGCGGCGAAATTAAGCTCGCCATTGGCTAGGCCCGGGTCGGTATTTTGGCTCAGGCGTGCGCGAGGTTTGGTGAGGTCCACGCGGATGACCCTTGGGCTGCCTGTGAAAATGGACCAGTAGTGAAGTTTGGCTTCGATGCGTTCGACTTCGATGGCGTTGCCAGCGGTACCTTCAATGTTTGGCGCACGAAGGACGGCGTCTTGGATGACGAGTCGGCCATCGCGCCAGAGCTCGACGCTGCGCGCGGTGACTGGGCCGCCAAGGATGCGCTGGGCTTGCGAAAGAACGATCCAGCGCGTGACAAATGAGCCGGTTAAGAGCCAGTATCCACAGCCTAGGGCGACGAGAAGGATTGCGAGCGCGCGGATGATTCGGGGGATGCGCGACCAAGGCCAACGCTTTTTGATTGGCGCGAACGGGGGTGGGGAGCTGGGCTGGTCGGGTTGGTTGGCCATCTGGATGAACTGAAGGCAAAGGACTGGATGAAATGAACTAGGTACACATGATGGTAGTGGAGTGAGTGCCCTTGCGTTCCACGTTGGCGTGCTACCGGCCGGTTGTGTGCGTACGAGGTTGGCCACTGACAACGGTCGGTCGGTTGCTCGAAGAAAGTGCGAGAGAAGTAGGAGTCAGCGGCGAATCTGTACGTGCATGAGGCGCGCGGACCCGTACCCTAAGTTAACGCGTGCTTGTAACTTTCGCTTTGCAACCTGACGCGCACGAGGGTCTTTATGGCACGCCCACGCAAGGTCTTTGTCTGTTCATCGTGTGGCTCGGTACAGAGCAAGTGGGCAGGGAAGTGTCCTGATTGTGGGACGTGGGATTCACTCGAAGAAACCGTGCATGATTCGATGCAGGATCGCGATCCGCACGCGTCGGCGTCGGCGGCATTATCTCTCGCGGCAGCGGCGATCCGAGGCGAAACAGGTGCGCTGGGTTCGTCGGGTTCAAACACGACCGCGGCGTACGCTGGTGCGCTGCTGGATGCGACCGACGCGCCCATTGCGATGCCTATTGACGCGCTCGCGGGTTCGGCGGGGGCTGTGGCGCGGATGCCTAGCTCGATCCATGAGCTTGATCGCGTGCTTGGTGGCGGGCTTGTGCCTGGGTCTGCGGTGATGCTGGGTGGGGAGCCAGGGATCGGAAAGTCAACGCTATTGTTGCAAGCAGCGACGGCGTGGGCGAAATCGGGGCAGCGCGTGCTGTACGTTTCGAGCGAAGAATCAGCGCAGCAAGTGGCGATGCGGGCACGAAGATTGAGCGCTGGAATGGCTACGGACGCTGGTGCGGCGGGTAGTTCGGGCGGGAACGCAGAAGGCAGCGTGAATGAGAGCACATCGAGCACGCCTGGAAACCCATCGCTTTTCTTGCTTGCGGATACGAATCTTGCGCGGATCATCGAGCAATGTCGGCGAACCCAGCCACGGATTTTGCTGATCGATTCGATCCAGATGTTGTTTAAGCCAGACTTGCCAGCGGCGCCAGGATCAATCACGCAGTTGCGAAGGTGTGCCGCGGAGTTGGTGCATCTGGCCAAGCTCGCGGGAATCGCGGTGGTGTTGATCGGGCACGTGACCAAGGATGGCGTGCTTGCGGGGCCGCGTTTGTTGGAACACTTGGTTGACGCGGTGCTGAACTTTGAAGGCGACCGCACGAGCAGCTTGCGCGTGGTCCGCGCGATCAAGAATCGATTTGGCGCGACCTTGGAACTTGGTTTGTTTGAGATGACTGGCAGCGGCTTGCGCGAAGTGCCCGAAGGAGCGGGCGTTAAGCCACACGCAAATGAACCGCCTCGGCCTGGGTGCGCGGTGTGCCCGGTGTTGACGGGTTCTCGCTGTATTTTGGTTGAGATTCAGGCGCTGACGGCGACAGGTTTTTTAGGCGCGGCGAAGCGAAAGTCGAGCGGGCTTGATTCGAGCCGTCTTGCGATGTTGATCGCGGTGTTGGAGCAGCACGCGGGGCTGAGGCTCGCGGACCGCGATGTGTTTGTGTCGGCGGTTGGGGGCGTGCGAGTAGTGGAGCCAGCGAGTGATTTGGCGCTGTTACTGGCAATTGCCGGGGCCCATTATCGAAAGGCGCTCGCGCCTGAGGTTGCGGTAGTTGGTGAAGTCGGGCTCACGGGGGAGGTGCGCCCGGCGGCGCAGCTCGAACAGCGAGTGATCGAGGCGCGAAGGCTTGGGTATACGACGATCCTTGTGCCTGCGACAGGGGCTCTACCGACAAGTTCGGCGCTGGGCGGAGTGGGGGGCGCGAGCGGGGTCAAAATCATTCGGGTGAAGAATGTGCAGAAGGCGCTGGACCAGTTGGGGTGAGTTGAGAGCGGATGATGTTGGTGGTGAAAGAGGTATGAGGCCGTCACAGAATGAGAACTAGAATAAGTAGACACAGGCGGGACGCCTGTGCCACGAGAAGCGGTAGAGATTCTGTGCTGAATCGTGTTAGTTTTGGGCTGGTTCGGCGAGGATTTCGTCGATTTTCTTTTTGATGGTGGCTTCGATGCCGGGGCCGCCGCCGCTACCGCGGTAGCGGATTTTGCCATCGGGCCCGATGATGTAGAAGGTGGGGATGCCACCGACTTTGTACGCCGTCGCGGCTGGGTCGCCTTCTAAGAGCAAGAGGTATTTGTGGCCTTTGTCCTTAAAGAACTTTACGGGTTCGGGTGCGCTGGGGTTGGCCCAGACGTGAACACCGATGAGCGTGAGGCCTTTATCTTTGTAGGCGTTGTGGATGCGGTCCATCGCGGGCATGATGGCGATGCAAGGTTGGCACCAAGTCGCCCAGAAGTCGATAAGGACGATCTTGCCTTTGAAGCTAGCAAGAGTGTGTTCTTTGCCGGTGGAGTCTTTCAAGGTGAAGTCGGGGGCCAAATCGCCGACGGCGAGAAGCGCGCGTTGGCCGCCACCACCGGCGGGCTCGACGCGTTTGGGGCGGGCTGACTTTTGCACACGAACGCGGTACCCATCGGGGACGCTCATGGCGTACGCACCGGCGGACGCCCTTTCATTGAGAGCCCAAGCAGAGAGGTCGGCGACGCGGGCGGATTCTTTGCCATCGACGGCGACTTCGACGCGTTCGATTCGGCGAGGCATGCTGTCGGTTGATGCGAGGAAGAGGCGGACGCCACGCGAGGGCGTGGTGGTGGCTTTGGCGTTGGCTTTAGGATTTGCTTTGCCTTCGTCGGCTTCATCGCCATCGACGGCGGCGGCGATGGTGGGGATGAAGAGAACGTCGCAGGAGACGCCATCGATTTCGCGGGTGCCTTGGTGGGCGACGTTGGTCGCACCATCGAAGGGTTTTTCACTTTGGATAAGTTCCCAGGCGATTGCCTGGCGAGCGCCTTGTGCGTTGAAGAAGGAGAGAAGGTCGGGAGATTCGCGGATCTCGCGCTCGAAGACGACTTTTTCAGAGTGGCGAGCGGCGCGAGCGGTTGCGCCGTCGTAGGCGATTTCGTATTCGGTGACTGCGGCGGGATCGGTGCCGCCGGTGGCCTTGCCATTCAGGGTGAGCTTCCAGCCGCCGACTTGGGCGCGAGACATTTTGACTGTTGACTCATACGTCGGCGTGGTTGCGGCGAAAGTTCCCGTGCCTGTGACGCGCATGAAGTAATTAACGAGACGAGCGGCTTCCCATGCGGCTTTGAACTTGGCGAGGGTTTCTTCGCCTTTGATCATGTCGCCAGCGGCGTGCGTGGGTGTTGGCTGTGGGCCTACAGCGGGAGCCGAAGGTGAAACTGTGACTACATCGGCGTTTGCATCGGCGTTTGCATACGCGAATGCAGTGCTGGGAGTCAGCGACAAGATTGAGAAGGCACTGCCCACGGCGAAGGCGAGAGCCACGATCCGCATCTGCACGTTCGAGTGTAGAGTATATTTCATTTTTCGCCTCCAATTGCTTCTTGTGCCGCGCGCACGGTCAGGCTGACAAAGTGTATACGCAAACACGGGCGCTCGAATGATACGAACGCCCGTGATGAGATTTGTTCCCGATTTGACCGAAGTTTTTGCCGAAGAATGTGGCGATCTGTCGTGCAGGCTGAATTAGGCGGGCGAAGGCATTGCACCGGGGGGAAGATCCGTACCGGCATTGGGCGTGGCAGGCTTGGGTGAAACGGGAAGAGCTTGAAGAGCCTTGGCCGCGAGCATCTCGCTTACCGTGGGGCGGGTGATGAGCTTGCCGTTGATGAGGTTGTGAACGTCTTCGGCGGAGAGGGTCTCGTGCTTGAGAAGTGCCTCGGCGACAGCGACGACCTTATCCCAATTGTCGGTGAGGAGGCGTTTGGCATCGTCGTAGGCTTCGTCAACGAATCGGCGAACCTCGATATCGATAAGGCGGGCGGTGTCGTCAGAGTATTCCTTATCAGGAATGTACATCTCGCGCGAGTCGCTACCTTCGTAGCGGACGAAGCCGAGCTTCTCGCTCATGCCCCATTCGAGAATCATTTTGCGAGCGAGCTGGGTGGATTGAGAGATGTCCATGGAAGCGCCCGAGCCGATGTCGCCGGTGGCGCGTTCTTCGGCGATGCGTCCGCCACAGAGCACACGCATGGTCGCGCGAAGCCACTTGGCGCCGTATCCCCAGCGGTCTTTTTCCGGGAGTGAGAAGGTCGCGCCCAAGGATTGGCCACGCGGGATGATGGTGACCTTGTGCAACGGGTCGGCATCGGTGAGCATTGCTTGAAGAACAGCGTGCCCGGCTTCGTGATAGGCGGTCGCGCGATTCTCGGCTTCGTCGCGTTTGCGACTCTTGCGGGAGCGACCAAACTTGATTTTGTCGCGTGCTTCTTCGAGGTCGTCTTGCTCGATGAAGTCCTTGTTGGCCATCGTCGCGCCGATGGCGGCTTCGTTGATGATCGCGGCGAGATCGGCGCCGCTGAACATGGGCGTGCCACGTGCGACGCGTTCAAGATCAACTTGCGGGGACATCTTGACCTTCTTGGCGTGGACTTTGAGGACTTCAAATCGGCCACGCACGTCGGGCAGGGGGACGGTGATCTGGCGGTCGAACCGACCTGGGCGGACCAGCGCGGGGTCGAGAACGTCGGAGCGGTTGGTCGCGGCGATAACGATCACGCCATCGGTGGTAGAGAAGCCATCCATCTCGACGAGGATGGCGTTGAGGGTTTGCTCGCGTTCGTCGTGGCCACCGGTGCTATATCCACCGCCACGGCGACGGCCGACGGCGTCGATTTCATCGAGGAAGATAATGCAAGGCGAATTGTCCTTGGCCTGCTTGAAGAGGTCGCGAACGCGTGACGCGCCTACGCCGACGAACATTTCGACAAAGTCTGAGCCGGAGATGGAGAAGAAGGGCACGTCGGCTTCGCCTGCGATAGCCTTGGCGAGAAGAGTTTTGCCGCAGCCGGGTTCGCCGACGAGCAGTACGCCACGTGGGACGCGGCCGCCTAGGCGTGCGAATTTTTTGGGGTTTTTGAGAAACTCGACGACTTCGCCGACTTCTTCCTTGGCTTCTTCGATGCCTGCGACATCGTTGAAGGAAACGTTGGTGAGTTCTTTGGTGAGGGTGCGGTGGCGTGACTTACCGAAGGAGCCGAGCATTCCCGGGCCGCCACCGGCGTTGCGCAAGCCACGCGAGATGAAGATCCAGACAACGAGGCCGATGATGAGCAGTGGCCCCCAGAACATGAGGAACTGAGGCCAGATGCTGACACTTTGCGGAGTGGCAAGGCCGCCTGTGATGTCGAGGACGCGGGTGGCGATTGCTTCTTGAGAGGCTGGGTTGAGGGGGATAGAGATGGTGGTGGTGTTGCCATCGGTGGCAGCGTTTTGCTTGGCGAAGACTTGTTCGCTGCTGATGACAACGCTTGCCTTATCGATCTGGCCGGAATTCCAGCGTTCCTGGAACTGGTTGATGTTGATGACCTCACCCTTGTTCTTTGAGTTAAAGAGCATGAAGAGGATGGCGACGATGGTGACGACAATTAAGACGCCGAAAATGCCACGGCCAGGCTGCATGGCACCACCTGAACCTTGGCGTTTGCTTGGGTCGTTGCCTTTGGGTCCGCGCGGACCGCCTTCGTTGCCGCCGCCGCCTTTGCTGCCACCATTGCTGCCGTCGTTACCGCTGCCGTTGCCACCATTACCGCCGCCGCCACTATTGGTGTTTCCGTTGCTATTGCCGTTGTTACCACGTCCACGGCTGCCACCGGAATCGTCAGATTCAAAGTGGGCGAGGGAAATGGCGGACAAAGGAAGAGTCTTGATCGGGCTCTGCGAATGAGTGCCTGAAATCAACTCGGTTGCAGGAGATCGGTGTGCTTGGATCATGTTGGTTTCTGGTTGGGTCATGTGAGGTGTGGGTCTCATGCGTAAGGCCGCGTGATGGTTTGAGAAGCGTGAAGGTGCTTGCGAACAACTGGCTGTTGGAACGTGGTCTAGTGTGACCTGATTTAGTATGTTCTGGTCTAGGCTCGTTAAGAACCAATCGAACAAGTTGGGGGGCGGCTGATCGGTACTTTAGTCGAACCCAGCGAGAGATTGTTTAACGAGTTAGGTCGAGTTGAGTTTGGCTGGGATGCTTAATGTTGGCGCTGGCTTGAGTCGAGTCGATGCATTACTTCTACGTGTAGGCCCTGAGTATTGTTTCGGTTCATGGCTGGACTAGATGCAGCATTAAGTACAAACTGGTCTTCTGAAAGAGCTTTCTGGTTAGCCGAGTTGTGAACCTGCTTGACCGCGCCTGTAGAGGGAATCTGGTCAGCCGATCAGCTGGCGGTTCGTGTTGTCCATCTTAATTGCCTGAGTAGGCCGCCAAGAGTGATGGCCAAACATCGTGAAGCGACTGCAATTTGAGGATCTATTTTTACCAAAATGAGGGTTGTCGAAGTGAGAGATGAGAAACGGGTAGCAGATTTTAAAATACGAACATAAACCGTCCTAATTGCTTGAGTTCAACACCACTACCACCCTGTACGAAGCGTTCGCACGAGGTCCCCGGCGAGCCTTGCTGCGGTGGCGGTTTGTCCTGACTCGACGGTTTCACGGGAACGAACGGTGGGCACGAATGTATCTACGCCGGAAAAGGCTCGACGGCTGACTAAAAGCTTGCCACTGCGTGTGTCGCGCCAGTCAAAGTCTACGGTGATTTTGACGGCAATTTCCTGAACGTATCCGGTGTTCGAATCGCGTGAGAGTGGGCGCATTTCGACCTCGGTGATCACGCCGGTGAGCACGGTATCTGCCTGAGTGCCGTTGGTCACTGCGTAAGGCGTGCTGCGAATGAGTTCTTTGGCGATTGCTTCGGTGAGTTGAGCTTCGACGCCATGGGCGAAGGTTTGATTCTCAAATATGGGAAGGCGAACGGTTTGGATGCCTGCTGGGTAGATTGAATCGAAGGCGTATCCGTCGCGCGAGTCTGCTGCACAACCACCAATAATCAAACCGAGTAGCCCTGCGGCCAAGATCGCTGTGCATGCGAGTACCGAGCGTGGTGGGTGTGTGGACGAGACACGCAGCGAAAGCTTGGCGAGTATTCTCATGGGGTTGCTCCCTGCGTGCCTTGCGTGCTTTGGGTTGCTGGAGGCGCGGCTGTTGGAGGCGCGACAATTGGAG
>JBBRGG010000103.1:0-11907 GCA_038240875.1 Phycisphaerales bacterium
ACTTCGGTAAGGGTTGCACGAACACTTGCGTGTAGTTCTGGAGTTAGTGCCATTGTCACTCGATTTGTGGGCCGGTTGGGTGGGCTTGGCGAGTGAACCACGCCCAACCCAAACCGCAAGCGCGACCGTTGCAACAGCCGCGCGACCCAATATATGATATCCTTTGTGTGCCAACGTCTGGCGAATCTAATCTATATACAATCCGAAACTATTAAAGGCCGAACCCCCTATAAGTGTGTGCAAGCCGGGGGGTCAGGGGGCATTTTTGCACGCCGCGCGTCCACCGCAGCCCATGCCTTCGACCCGCTAAGTACGCGAGCGTGCGTTAGGACAATGACTGGCTGCCCACCATCGCCACGATACGTTCGCGTGCCGCCGTGGGCAAGGACGGCCATACCGCGAGAATCATCGCCAACTCATGATCGGTCGCCGCACAATCGCCGCAAAGTGCGCCGCATTTCACGCCGCTTTCAGCCGGACCCCCAGTATTTGCCGTGTTTTTGGGGGGGGTTCGAATCCAGCCAGGCCCACTTTTGAACTAGTATTGTCAGCAACGCACAAGCTTCTATGTCACGCTATGCCCTGGCATTTCGGGTATTCCCAGGCTTTGCTCGGGGTGGTGTTCCCAGCGGACGCTCAGCGCGTGTGGCACTTTGAGAAGGTCTAGGACCTTGCCAACGGTAAAGTCGATCACGTCGGCGATTGTCTTTGGCAAGAGATAAAACCCAGGATTGGGCGAGCACAGGATCGCCCCTGATAACGCCAATGTTTCCATGTTGCGGATGTCGATCAGCGACAAGGGCATCTCGCGATGACAGATAATCAACGGGCGGCGTTCTTTCAGCGTGACCATCGCAGCCCTTGTAAGAAGGTTGCTGCCGCTGCCGGTGGCAATTGCGCCAAGAGACGCGCTGGAGCACGGGAGCACAGCCATGCCATCGTGCAGGAAACTGCCTGAGGCGATCACGGCTCCGACGTCTTTGTTGGGATGGATGTGCAAGCGCTTGATGAATTCCTCGCTGTTGGCATGAGCTGCGAGCGAGGGGACGAGTTCGTCGAGTGTCAGGTTCTTGATGCGAGATTCGTCGAAGAGCAGACGCCTGCCATAGTCGCTGACGACAAGGTGTACCTCGGCGTCGGCGAGCAAGAGCTGTTCGAGCAGACGCTGCGAGTACCACGCGCCCGACGCGCCGGAAATCCCAAGGACAAATCGACGTGGCGTGGGCTGAGTTTGCGCTGGGGGGGTTGGCATGAAGAGCTTTCGTCAGAGGAGAGCATGATGAATTTCCAAATGGGCTATTGGTGATTCACCCTTTCGAATTCGTTGGTCAATTGCGAATAGATGAAGTGCATCTTGATAGATTTGTATTTGCAATGGTAGTGAAGCATTAACGCGGTTCTTGACGATAATAACGAGAAAATTTAGCGGGTTGTCAGCCCTTTGCCGGAAGATTGACGAGGCTCGGCTCATTTGCTCGGGCAACAGCGTAGCTCCCGGACCCTGCGGCCTTGTTAACGAAGAAGCTTTACTTGTGCACGTTGCCTTCTGGCGGGCGTAAAGTATGAAGCATGGATAGGCAGTAAGCAAGCGAAGAGCTATCGAAAGCGGAAGCCTGAAAGCCGATAATGAACGCATTGAGAACAAAGTGGAGTACGCCGTGAGCAGGACAACACGCACGAAATTGGCTGGCACGAAATTGGTTGGCACCAACCTGAACGCATCGGGCACGAGTGTCCGTAGTAGCGCGATCGCGCTTGCGATGGTGACGGGCGGCATGTTCATATGCGCGGGTTTGCTGAGTGGTTTGGCGGGGTGTTCGAGCACGACCAACTACCCTGAAATTGAGAACACCAAGCTGACCTTTGAAGATCCCAATGAATGGCGCACGGTCGCCGCGATGATCGTGGCGGCTCGCTACGTGGGCACGCGATATGTGCCCGGCGAAGGCCCGCGGTTTGAAACCGCCGACCCGAACGATGTCGCCGAGCCAAAGGTGGCGTACCCGATGGTGTTGAACGCGCCGCCAGGGTTGCGTCGCACGTATTACAGCCGTTTGTGCCGCGAAGTGGGCGCGAGTGTGGAGCCAATGTCGGAGTCGGTTGCGAATGCGATCGACGCGGGCGAGGAAACGCAAATACCTGTCTTTCATATTGGGCGAGTGTGGATCCGCGAGCAACGAGCGGAGATCGATGTGTATCGCCCGATGCCGGAACTTGGCCGCGGGACCGATGGGAAGCAGATTTATCAGATGGTGACGGTTCGAATGACAGGCGGGTTCCAGCCTTGGCGTGCGATCCATGGGCGAGCGTGGGCTCCAGGAGCGTTTCCTACGCCCTTTGCCTACGTGATTCCTGAAGTTGACCGCTCGGATCAATACAAGGTGAGCAAGCGCGAGCTAGAGGCCAAGGGGCTGACCGTGCCCACGCCGCCGGAGATTGACCAGCCGTCGATTGAGAAGATGCCCGAGGGTTTGAATCCGATCGAAAAGTTCTAACTAGCTATCTGGCAAGCATTTGTAATTGATTGGCTGGATGAAATACAAATACTATTGCAGCTTAACATAGCCGAGTATGGTAGACTTGTGAGACAATGGTGCGCACTTGCAAGGTTGTATGGCCTGCGAGCGCTTTAGGTCGCATTGTGCGAGAGACCCACAAGGTAGCCTTCTCAACGTCAACGCGAATGAAGCGAGAAGTAATGCGCGTTACTGGGCGCATAACTGGGCGCATAACTGGGCGCGTTAGGGGATGCGTTATTGGGGTACGTGTCAGGCCGTTCCACCTAATGTGCCGAAGTCGTCGTATAAGCGTGCCCACCACGCAGGATATTGAGACTTCGGTGTTGTTGGTTCTGTGACTGGATCTGTGTTTGGTTCTGTGATTGGTTCTGTTGCGGAAGGGGTTCGCCGAATGTACACACACACGCATAGCTTTGGCTCACGTGCCTTTCGCCCGCACAGTTCTGGTGCTTACTTTTCAATTGCGACTCTCGCTGGGTTTGCAGCGAGCATTGCCTTCGTATGTGCGTTGCAAGGCCAGCAAACCGCGCAGATTAGCAGCCAGCCAACGGTCAACAACACGCCCGTCGTATCGCCCGCCGCATCGCCTCCCAAGATGAACACGATGCCTAGGAACAAGATGAACACGATGCCCGGCAGGATGAACACCATGCCGGGCTCAACGAAGTTGAACTTCCTTGAACGACCGACGTCTTCACGCGTCAGCACCCGCGGTATACGTCCGGCTACAAACTTTGGCAGCGTGCAACGTGGTGCCGAAGTTGATAGCGGTGGTTTGATGGAAACAAATGCCAGCGGGAGGTCTGTTCGTGAAGTAGATCCACAACCAAATAACTTCGCGCGAAGGCTGCGCGACGCCATCGTGGTCCAGCGCCCAGTGTACATCATCAACAACGGGCTCACGATTCGCGGCGGTTATGTCGGCGATCGCTGGCGCGTTTCTGGCAATATAAGTTCGTCGGTCTTAGGCATAGCTTCGCATCGAATCGGCCAATTCGACCCCAGCATCACTTGGGTTCGTTCGACTTCTGGCTCTCGTTTTCTCGCCGGATATTGGCAGCCTAGAGGCCGATTGAACTATTCCAACTTGGGTTGGTGCGGCTACGAGTGGAACTATGGCAGGCCTTCTGCCTGGTGGGTTCAGCGCGGCGCGGACGACTCGATGACGCGCGCGGTCGGCCCTGGTACCTCTAATCTATTCCCATACGCACCCATGCCGCTTGATCCAAGGCTGGATATTCGCTGGCAACTCGACCCTGGGGACATGATCAAGCAGGCCTCGGTTGACGCGGATAGTCTAAGTGAGCACGATCGTGCGCTCGAATCGGCGCTCGCATCGTGGCGTGGCGGCGATGCCAAGAACGCTGTTGCGCAGCTACGTACGCACCTACGAAACCCGCAGCATGGTGCGATCCAGGACGTGCGCGGGCTGCGATTGCTTTCTGCCGCATTGATCGAAGCAGGAGAACCAGTGGACGCCGCTGCGGTGATGCGATTGGCATATGAACTTGATCCATCACTCGCGACAGAACGGCTCGAGCTGTCGAGCATCGGCATTGAAGCGGCCCGAATTCGCCAAATGGTCGAGCGTTCGGTGGGATATGCCAACACCGTGGGGCGGTCAAACGCGTCCAAGGGCGTGTCGGCCGAGGGGAGTGCGTCGGCGTGGTTGGTGGTTTCGGTATTGATGCGAGAGCAAGACCGCAACGAATTAGCGAGAACGATCTTCAGCCGTGCGAAGGCTGCTGGGCTGCGCGAAGATATCGTCACTGCTGTAGAACTTGCGTGGCGGTGAACACATATTGTCTCATTACGTTTTACACATTTATGGTTCGCGTGCGACGCGACGGCTGACCCAGATTACCGCAGGAATGCCGATGCAAATCGCCACGGCGAACTCTGCCGCGCGATTCACGAGGTCCGCCGAGAGCCCGGTTTCCACGACAAGCCTCGTTGCTTGATCGCGGGGGAAGCTCGCCGCCACGAGGCCGATGGCCCATTCACGCAGGCCCATGCCATTGCCCGAGAGTGGCACGAGCGAAGCGGCATTTGCAACCACCGCGAGTGCGACGCTTTCGAGGGGTTTGATGGGCTTGCCCAACATCCAGAAGACGAGCCAATACCGCGATGCCCACACGAGCGTGTCAACGAGCTTGATGAGCGTCGCGAGTGAGTATGCAGCAAGCTTTGGCATCTGCTCGGACATCGCGTGGAACCGCGCGATTACGAGCACGAGCGTGCACATTCCGATGAAGCCAACCGCCGCCTGCGGATAGATTCTTGCAAGAATAAGCGTGAAAAGCAGCACGCCCATGGCTAGTGCGGAGCACGCGATGGATTCCAGGATGACCCGAGCGCTATCACGCACGCGGATGCCATTAAATTTCTTGTGATACGCGACTCGGCCAAAGAGCCCAGGTCGTAGCGGCAGGAAATTAAGCACGAAGGCCGCCGTGATGAGCGCGAGCATCTCACGCACGCCGACGTATCCGAATCGACGCGTCAACGCATGGAAGCTCATACCCGTGAGAAGCAAGTTCAGCACAGGTAGCGCGAGCACGATCACGATAATGAACGGCGGAACGCTGCCGAGGCGGGCGAGAGTTTCATGCGTCGAAGGGCCAGAAAGTGCGACTGCCGCGATCGCCAACACAAAGAGCGCAAGGCCGATGATGCCTCGAACGATCTTCGTGCGCCTTGAAGCACCACTAGGCGACCAAACGCCGTCGTTGCTTGTGGAGTTTGGCGCGTTCGATGTGGTCACGGTCTGCGGGCGCCAGAAGATTCGCCAGCCGGCGAGTCCACGGCTTTGGTTGGAAATGCTTGCCCAAAGCCTCGTTCGCCGAAGGCTTGCCCGCCACTTGCAAGGCGGCTCTGATGAGCCTTGGCGATACGCACAAGTGCAGGGTCTTCCGAAGCCAATGCCGATTCAATCGCAGGCGAGTCCGAAGTTTGCGCGCGCGCGACAATAGCAATCGGGCGAACGAATGGGTCGATGTCGTTTAGGATCAACTCGTCCAACCGCGCGAGCTCGGGAATCTGTTTTGCTGGTGGCAGGGTCGTGATCGCGAGCACGCGCGATGTTGCGGGCCAGGATGGATACGCGGCGATGATCGCATCGCACAGGGCTTTGGTTCCGGTAAACCTCGCGTCGGGTGCGATGCTATCGAAGGGATCCACACTGCGCGCGATGAACCCACGAGCCGCGATCAGCAATGCGGGCAACTCTTGTTGTGCATTGGCATCAGAAGTAATCGCCGCAAGGCGTTGAGCGATGGATTCGGGTGTGCGAGTGGCTTCGGGAAGGGCACCGCGCGCGAGTGTGTCGGTCACGGCTTCAAGGCAGCCCGCGCCAACATCGCGGACGCCACCTGAACGAGACTCAAATCCTTGCATAACACGCCACCAAAGCTGCGTCGGTGCTTCACTGTGAAGCTCGCTGATAAACGCGACCGTGCCATAGTCGAGATTCGCGGTGTATTCCATGGTTTCGCCGGGCAAAAGCCGTAGACGCTGGGCGAGCTCAACAACTTCGGGCTCTGCGGTTGCTCGCTGGTTGCCGCGTCGCCCTTCGAGATTGGGCGCAAAGAGCAGCCTTGGGTTGATGGTGCGATCGGTGCCAAAGCCAAGCGCGACGGGCGAAACATTGGTGATCTTGATCGTCGCGCGAAGTGGCGCGAGCGGGTCGGCACGATTCGAAGTCGATATGCCAAGCCCGCTCGATTGATTGATCGTTATAGCCATATTCTGGAACGAGTGCGGGTTGGTCACCATCTGATCGATCCACGCGGGGATCGTCGCGGCGTACTGATTGAGTGCCGCAGCAAGCGCCACATCATGCGCCGGTGAAGTCGCTGGCGGCAGCGTCAAGTGATCTGGATCGTGCACTTCAACGCGAGCTGCAAGCGTGTGCCCAAGTGCACCGAGCAAACCAAGGGGCGCAATACGGAATGCCTCGGCGTAGGCAAGACGAGACGCTTGATCATCACCCGCAAGCGCGTGTGCCATCCCGCGAATCAGCTCGACCCATGGGCTCGGCTGCGTCGCCTTTGAGCAGAAATAAAGCGACGAAGCCGTGTCACCCGAGCGCAGCGCGCTCAGCGCAAGTAGCGTCGCACGCTCTTGGCTCTCGGGCTCAGTCATTGAGAGTGCCTGGTTATATCCGGCGGCGGCGGCATCGAGTTGTGAGTTGGTGAGTAGCCGCCAACGTATGAGTTCGCCCTTGAGCGTCCCGATCTCGAGTGCGGCGTCTTGATCGGTCATCGAGACCGGCCTGCGACCGCGGTCGTTGTAGACTTCTTCGCGTTCAGCGATGCTCGCTGCGAGATCCGTAAGGCTTGCTTCGATCTGTGCCTTGTCATCAACCGCCATTGCCGAAGTCAAGCGGACGATTTCATTGGGGAGCGACAGCCGCACATCCTTGCCGCGTTTGACGGTCACGATTCCTGTTGCGTCTTCTTGTGCCTTAGCCGTGCGGTCTGCACGATCCCGCTCTATGACCAACTGGTTTAACATTGTGTCCAAAGGCTTGCGCGGCCCATCGCAGTACCACGTCAGGACAAAGGCGATCACCGCGCGCGAGGGGTCTTCTTGTGGGATGGCTGCATTCAAGATCGCGCTAGCCGAGGTGTGGAACCTGCGGGCTTGCGTAAATGCGCCCACGCTCGCCAATTCATCGCGGATCTGCTGGTGGACGCGCGGATCCATCGGGTCGGCGTACAACAAATTTGCGAGCAGTTCAAGCCGCCCTGATGCTGAGTCAACCGAGCCAGCAAAGACCGTGAACGCCATCAACGCCGCGGCTTTGTTCGATGGATCAAGCGTCGCGGCTTGTTCGAGCAACGTAAGAAACTTCGCTTCTTCGCCCATTTCACGGGCAAGCAACGCCGCATCGAGCGCGAGCCGGCTCTTGACCGAAGGGTCAAAGGCGTTTCCTTCGGGTCCTAAGAAACGCGCGTACGCAACCATGCGTTCTTCCACGGTTTGCATCTGTGCCAGTCGAGCGGTGATGATACGTAGCTGCGTGACGGTATCCTTTGGATCAAGGCGCAACAAATCGCGCGAAAGTGCGAGGACCACCTTGTCATTGCCAGCGTTGAAGTGAGCTTCGATGCGCCGACGAAGTAGCTCGATGTCGTTGAGGGCGAGCGATTGTGCTGCGTCGAGCAGTGCCGCCGCCACGCGATAGTCGTCGGGCGTCGCGTCGTCTTGTGCGCGAAGATCGAGCATGGCGAACCGCGCAAGTGCACGCGAGGTGTATGCATTGAGGTCGATCCGCGTCGGATCGGCAACGATCTCGGCAAGAGGCACACGGATGGCTACCGCCGGCCCCTGCCTCGGCCTAGGAGCAGGGGGAGAAGTCGCGACGGGAAATGTCGGGGGAGGAGTAGTCGGGGGGGGAGTAGTCGGGGGGGGAGTAGTCGGCGCCGATGGTCGAGCGGGTAATTCAGTAGCCGAGCTACCCGAATTATTTTGGCCCGAAATATTCTGGCCCGAAACGCCGGGCTTGCTTTGTGTCGCCTGAGCTCCCCACGCATCCGCCGCAACGACATGCAGTGTTCCAAAGCCGAGCGAAAGAGCCAGCAATGTTCGAGCAGTCTGAATGCAATATAACCCGCCCTGACCGCGCGCTTTCCCTGCCAACATCGCGCAGCAATAGGCGGCCAAACGTATCGGTCTTTCAAGCTGCGGCAAAGTGCGGGTCTGCATGGTCGTGTGCTTCAATAGTGTTAGACGTCGGAGCAAATTTCGCTACCCGAAAATCGCGCTGCGTGAGCAACGCTCTACCGCTCAGCCGACTTTCTTTACCCTAGGTGTACGAACAGGATATCGGCATGTTTGCCCGATTGCTCGCCAATAACTTTCTCATAGCTCGCTATCCGATGCGAGCCCGCGCACGCGGTCATTGCTTGCTTGCACTTCAAGTAGAGTTCCCCATTGAATCTAAGCGAGCCTAAGTGGCCCAATACACGACGCATCCTGCAAGCCCAAGGGCGACCACAAACCCAGAAAGCAAAAGTGCCTCGATCCGTGCGATCATCCCCCGGTGCGCTCGCGGGAACCACCGATCCGCCACGAGAACCGCAAAGACGAACTGCCCCGCCGCCAACGCCGCCACACCTAAGAACCAAAATACTTCCCTAGGCAGCGGCAACGGCCCGGGCCCTTCGAACAAAATCACAATCCCAAGTATGAAGAGTAACGCCGCCCAAGCCAACGCGAGCGTTGCGCGAACAATCGGAGCCCAGCGCATGTGCCGAGTAGTGTGCACGGCGAGAGTGTACCTGAAAGCCACCCAACGTGCCGAGCTACCCGCGAACAACTCTTTGAGCTCCAAGGCTCGTTGCAGTGCCAATGGGCAGTGCCATTACGAAGCATTACTGGGTGAACAGCACGAAAGATTAGATTATTCTGATCCAGTTTCAGTTGACACGCTTGTGTGAGCCTTTCTTACAATCATGAAACGTAGCGGCTACGCTGGCCACGTATTTGCTTCAGTTCCTACTCGATGTAACCAAGGCTCGCACATGCCGGCAAACCGCACACCAACCGACCACGCCAGCCCATTAGCAATCAATCTCGCGGGCCTATTCCTTCGCACGCCAGCGATCCTCGCCGCGGGTACTGCGGGCACGCTCGATGAAATGGCTGACGTGCTCGACCTTTCTAGCATCGGCGCACTAGTCACCAAATCTATTACGCGCGAACCACGCGACGGGAATAAAACCTGGCGCATCATGCCTTCCCGCGCCGGGCTGGGCATGCTCAACGCCATTGGCCTGGCAAACGTCGGCGTCGATGCCTTTGTCCGCGATTATGGCCCTCGCGCGAAAGACGTGCCCACGAACGTGATCGGCTCGATCTCCGGATTCAGCGTTGAAGATTTCGTAGTCGTCGCCGCAGCGATGGACGCGATCGAAGCGATCCAAGCCGTCGAACTGAATGTGTCGTGCCCGAACGTAAAGAAAGGCTGCGAGTTTGGCGCGGACGCCGGGCTACTCGCGGAATTGATCCGCGAAGTGCGCGCCGTGCTGCCTCGGACGCGCCTATTCGTCAAACTCAGCCCGATTGCGATGAACAACATCGTCGCAATTGCACAAGCCGCAATCGAGCCATGTGCATCAACATCCAGCGGCACAAGCTCAACAAGCACCCCAAACGGCCCAAACCAGCGTCCCGGTGCCGACGCGCTGTGTATCGCCAACACCGTCCCCGCGATGCAGATCGACGTGCGAACCCGCATGACTAGTTTGTCGCGCGGCGCAGGCGGCTTATCCGGCCCATCGATCCACCCAATTGCCGTAAAGCTCGTACACGATGCATACGTCGGCGTGTGCAAAGAAACCAGCACGCCCATCATCGGCATCGGTGGCGTGAGCAACTGGGAAGACGCCGCAGAATTCGTGCTCGCGGGCGCAACCGCCTTTGAAATCGGGACGGCTCTCTTTGCCGACCCACGCACGCCGATCACAATTGCCAAAGGTCTGACCAAGTGGGTGCGCAATCAAGGGTGCACATCGATAACAGAGCTTGTGGGCGCGGTCAAGCCCGCGGTATAAGTTGTTTGCAACGAAATCTGTCGATCCGCGTAGCATGCTGCGGAGGTTTTACGAATGCGATACAAGCCAACATCTGATTTCCATAGACACGCTCGGCAACTCCTCAATCCGCTCGCGGCAATCTTCCTCTTAATTACCGCATTCTCGCCATTACTCGTGCTCGCGCGTGAGCCAAGCGATACTCAATCAGAAGCTGCTACTCCGGCTGTTCCTGTTGCGGCCTCTTCTTCCCTCCGCGATGTCTCGGCAGCACTCACCAAGATCATCAACGCCAACAAGGTCCCCGGCTTGACCGCAGTCTTGATCGAAGGCGACACAATTCTGTTCCAAGGCGCCGCTGGCGTCCGCACGCGCGGCAGCGACGCCGCTATCACCATCAACGATCAATTCCACATTGGTTCATGCACCAAAGCGATGACCGCGACGCTATGCGCCGTGCTTGTTCAAGAAGGCGTGCTTCGCTGGGACATGACTCTCGCCGAAGCCTTTCCCGAAGTGATGAAAGCCCAAGGCGTAAACGCTGATCGCGTCGCCGCGTGGGGACCGATCACGCTCACACAGCTTTTGGTGCATCATTCGGGTGCGCCAGCAAACCCCAGCATCGACGGCTTGTGGGAACGCCTTGTCAATTTCAAAGGAACGCCCACCCAAGCTCGCGCCACGCTCCTTGAAGGCGTTTTGCGCGGGCCACTTGACGCCGCCCCAGGCACCAAGTTCATCTATTCCAACACCGGTTACGCAATTGCCGGTCATATGGCCGAAATCAAAACCGGCTTCGCTTGGGAAGAGCTGATGCAGACGCGCATCTTCGCGCCCCTAGGCATTACTAGCGCCGGCTTTGGCGCGCCAGGTTCCGCCGACGTTGTCGATCAACCCCGAGGCCACACCGCAGCCGGCATCGCAATGGTCCCCGGCCCGCGCGCAGACAACCCCGTTGCAATCGGGCCCGCAGGCACTGTGCACATGTCGATGCCAGATTGGGCTAGGTTCGCTGCGTTGCACCTTCGTGGCGCGTGCGAGAGCACCTGTGGCACCGACATCCTGACCGGCGATGCGTTCGCTGTGCTTCACGAGCCATACGTTGCTACCAATACGCGTGGAAGCGTTGATGGTGGTGCGGATGAAGATGGAGGCGATGGCGCGGGTGCAACTGCGGACTCAAAAGACAAAGACACGTACGCTTGTGGCTGGGCTGTCGCCCAACGCCCGTGGGCCAATGGCCGCGTCTTGACGCACAGCGGCAGCAACACCATGTGGTACTCCGCCATCTGGATCGCGCCCAAGAAAAACATCGCCATCCTCGCCGTGTGCAATCAAGGCGGCAACAAGGGCGCAAAGGCTGCCGATCAAGCCATCGCTTCGCTCATCGGCGAATTCACAAAGCTCGAAGCCGAACGAGCCAAAGGTACACCTGCATCAAAGGTTGATGCAATGAACGCGCCCAAATAGATAAACTTGATGTGATCGCGCTTGCGATCCTAACTTTGCATTGGCCTGATGAATTCATTCGCCATCGGTTGCCGCTGCCTGCGAGATCGTTTCCCTGCTTGACTCTGCTCGCATCTGCGCCAATGACGCCGCGATTGAGCCCTTTGCCGGTGCGACTGATTGGACAGTGCCAGTGTGTGCCATCCCAGCGTGCGCCATCCCAACCAGTGCCGTGCCAGCCTGTTGCCTCTCGCCAGCGCGATCATCGAAAGCAAGCTTCCCCTCAGCTTCGTCCGTAGGCACATACTTTCCACGCCGCCGCCTAGGCGTAGCCACCTCAACGCCCACACTCGACGCGGGCCGCTCTTCGTGCGTGCGAACCTTGATCGCGCCGTCCGACC
>JBBRGG010000104.1:0-11865 GCA_038240875.1 Phycisphaerales bacterium
CCGACAACGCCGCCGCAACTCGCTTGTCGGGCGTCGCAACGATCGTGCTCACGCTCATCGGCTGGTCGAGCATCCCTCTTTTCTTGAAGTACTTTTCCGACTTCATCGACCCATGGACCGCCAACGGCTGGCGCTACGCCATCTCCGCCGTTCTCTGGATGCCCGTGCTCGTTTGGGCATACTCGCGCCGCCGCGTTCCCAACAAACTCTGGACCGCAGCGTTCATCCCTAGCATCTTTAACGCTCTTGGCCAAATCTGTTTCGCTTGGGCTCCGTACTTGATCGACCCAGGCCTGATGACCTTTGGCCTTCGCTTGCAGATTGTTTTCGTCGCAATTGGTGCCGCCACGCTCTTTGCCAGCGAACGCGCACTGCTTCGTCGCCCCGCGTTTCTCATCGGCCTCATCGTCGTCGCCGGTGGCACACTCGCCACCGTCCTCTTCAAAGATGGCGGCTTCCAAGCCAAAAGTACATTGGGCATCATCATCGCCATCGCGTCGGGCCTCTTCTACGCCTGTTACGCCCTCTCTGTCCGCAAGTTCATGACTGGTATGAACCCTATCGTCGCCTTCGCCGCCGTCTCGCAATATACGTCTCTCGTCCTCGTCCTTCTCATGATCGTCATAGTTCCCGACCACGGCGTAGGCGTCTTCAAGCTCACCGATACTCAGCTCCTTCTACTCGTAGTTTCGAGCGTCGTCGGCATCGGGCTAGGCCACACGCTCTACTTCTACTCAATTGGAAGACTCGGCGTCGCTGTCTCCGCAGGCGTGGTCCAGCTTCAACCCTTCATCGTCTCGATCTTCTCCGTCTTTATGTTCAACGAAAAACTACTGCCCATCCAATGGGTCACGGGGTGCATCGCCGTGTGCGGAGCAGCCATCATGCTCGTCACGCAGCACCGCTGGGCGATGCAGCGCGTCAAAGAAGCACGCATGGAAAGCAACCGCCTTCACTAGCTAACCCCGCAACACTCGCTCGCATCATCCCCAGCTGAGCAACGATAACATACAGCAAACGCACCTAATCAACACACCCATACCAGCAACCAGTCCGAGCCGTGTTGCCTCCGGTTTCCTACACTTTCCGAGTACCAATGCACCCACACCCCAACTCCAATTCCATCACCAATCTTAACACCAACACCAATCCAAAATCAGCGGTGGTGCTTCTCTCAGGCGGACTCGACAGCGCCGTCACACTCGCGCTCGCGCGTCGCGAAGGCATCGAGTGTGTCTGCCTCAGCGTTGACTATGGCCAGCGCCACAAAGGCGAACTCATCGCCGCGAAACACATCGCGCGCAGCCTTGGTGCGCGCGAACACGTCGTGCTCACCATCGACATGCGCGCCATCGGGGCTTCGGCACTCACCGCCGACATTGCTGTTCCTAAAGCAAACGTACCCCACGCAACCGCAACCAGCGACATCCCGATCACCTACGTTCCTGCGCGAAACCTCATCTTCCTCTCCATGGCGGCCGCGATGGCCGAGGCACGAGAATGCCGCGAAGTCCACATCGGCGTCAACGCCGTGGACTATTCCGGCTACCCCGATTGTCGCCCCGACTTCATCAACTCCTTCGCACATACATGCAACCTCGCCACGCGTGCAGGCGTCGAAACCGCCGAGCCTTGGCTCGTCATCCACACGCCACTGATTCGCCTGTCAAAAGCGGAGATCATCCACGCTGGCCACGCTGCCGGGCTTGACTTTTCTCTCACGCGTTCTTGCTACGACCCTACCGATTCTGAACACAATTTAGGCCTTGCTTGTGGCCAGTGCGATAGCTGCCGTATCCGCGCCAAGGGCTTCGCCGACGCTGCAATTCCCGATCCAACGCGCTACGTCGCATCACACACAGGCGATCGCTAATGAACTCCAACTCTCCATACCGAGGCGGCCCGCTCCCAGTCTTTGGCGAATCCACAAACCAAGTTCTCGCCGCCACCACACTCCCCATTTCCGAAACCTTCTTCTCCGTTCAAGGCGAAGGCGTCTTGACCGGCGTCCCCAGCTTCTTCGTCCGAACTAGTGGCTGCAACCTTCGCTGCGCCTGGTGCGACACGCCTTACGCGTCATGGTCACCCAGCGGCACGGTTCGCACTCTGGAATCAATCCTCGAAGAACGCCGTTCGATTGCTGTTACTCAATCCATACGCCACGTAGTCCTGACCGGTGGCGAGCCCATGCTCTTTGCCGCAATCGAAAGCCTTTGCGCGAGCTGGGCCAAGGAACGCGTCCACGTCACCATCGAAACCGCAGGCACTATCTTTCGCGATCTTCACTGCGATTTGATGTCCATCAGCCCCAAGCTCGCCAACAGCACTCCAATAGTCGGCGACCCGCGCGACCCATCGAGCATCTGGCGCACTCGCCACGAAGAACGCCGCCTCAACATGAGCGTGCTCCAACAACTTATCGATCTCTATCCATCGCGCCAACTCAAGTTCGTTGTGAGCGAACCCGCGCAGCTCATCGAGATCGAGCAGCTTTTCGCCAAGCTCCAAGGCTTGCTTCCCGAGCAAATCCTTCTCATGCCCGAAGGCGTCATAACGCCCACGCGCGAGCGCACCAGTTGGGTCGTCGAAGCCTGCAAAGCCCGCGGTTGGCGCTACTGCCACCGCCTTCACATCGAGCTCTTTGGCAACGTCCGAGGCACGTAAATATGCTTGGTAACACGTGTGTTTGCCTTGGGCCCCGTCTGTCCGAGAGAGGTTTCCCTTAAGTACTCGTCGCGGCTTTGCCCTTATTTCTACTGTGTTTGCATCACACTTTCGCAAACGCCAGCACTTCCGGCGGCAGCGACTTGATCCCTCTTCGCTGCGCCTTTGCAACCGCATATTCCATGCTTCGCCGATACCGCGTGAGAACGCGATCAGTCACCGGAATTCCTCGGCGCTCCATCTCGTCAATGGCATACCGCCACGCGTGATACTCCTCCAAACACCGTGGCTTATACACCCCAAGCCCGATCACATGATGCCCAACTTCATGGAACAAAATCGCTACCGACATCGGCCCTTTGGGCTTAGGCGCTTCGATGAGCCGTACGCGTGAACCATCGCGATACAAAAGTTCCCAGGCGACGCCCGACATGTTACTTCGCCACTTGCGGACGCGGATGCCATGCATATTGAGCAGTTCGCGTGCCGCGGCTTCATACTTCTCAACCTGCGTTTGCTTGGGCGCTTTCTTCGCTCGTGCGGCAACACGCACTGGCCCACTTGTTAGCTCTATCACAGGTCTACTAGTAGGGCCTTTCGCAGGTCCAATCAAACTTGGCTTCGCAACCACACGCGAGATACGTTGCACTTCCTTTATCCGCATTTCCTTCGTCGACACTTCCTTCGCGCGTAAATCGACTGCTTCTTCCACCTCAGCCCGTGTTACAAGCAACGCATCCGCAATCGATGCAATCTTGGGCTTGATCTCAACTGGCTCGATTGGTTTTGACTCAATCTGTTTAGGCTCAACTCGTGCAGCTTTCAGCGCGTTGAGCGCGCTAGCCATCCCGTTCACCGTGCACGCAACCACATTGGCAAACACATCCCATAACGTCGGCTCGCGCGATTCTTTCGCGAGCGACGCCTCTCGCGCAGCTTGAGCAGGCGTTCTTCGGCTCATGGCGTATTGCCCCCCGCGGGTTTCGTGCTTACCACCTTGCTAGCCATTGTGCCCGCCATCTTGCCGATGAGCATCGTCCCCGTCGCAAATTTGCGACCGCGCTGCAGATCATCCCACGCCATCGCCTTCTTGCCCGGGCTTTGAACTTCAACAAGCCGCAGCGCGCCGACCGCGCACGCAACCATTCCCTGCTCCGCGTCGATCA
The DNA here is from genome assembly GCA_038240875.1 of Phycisphaerales bacterium. GTDB lineage: Bacteria > Planctomycetota > Phycisphaerae > Phycisphaerales > UBA1924 > JBBRGG01. The sequence continues at coordinate 3,831 of JBBRGG010000104.1, forward strand.
GCGTGCCCGGCACGAAGCCACTCTTCGCGCTACGCGCATCCGCAGTATCACCATCAACCTCTTCTACCCGCCACAACTTCAACTCTTCAGGTTTCGCCGCGCCAGCCCAATCATTCTTCGCCACACCCTTCGCCACAACCTGTACCGTCACGCCTGGCCAGGCATTCAGCGCATGCACCCGCGCCCTACACACCTTCGCATCCCCGAAATCAATCCACGCGTCATCGCGCGATAACTTCCGCGCCCGAGTCGCTCGCGACTCATCCTGCGCAGCGCCCACCAGTGTTCCTGCGGCATGCTTTGCCAGCACATCCAACACCGCGGGCGCGCCATCTTCCGCAAGCAAATCATGCAACGTCGCCGTCGTGTGCGTTGGCTCAATCATTCGTTTCGTCGTCGCGAGTACCAGCCCCGCGTCCATACGCTGCGCTAGCGTGATCACGCTGTTTCCCGTCTCGAGATCCCCCGCGAGGATCGCCGCGTGGATCGGTGCCGCCCCGCGCCAGCGTGGCAACAGCGACGCGTGCAAATTAAGCGCGAATCGATCCTTCAACAACGCCTCACCCATCTTCTGTCCAAAGGCAATCACCACCCACGCGTCAACCTGCCCATGCCCATCACGAATCGCGTTCGTAACTTCCGCAACGTTCGCATCCACCGGCTTGATCATCGGCGTGCCCACAAACTCCTTCGTCGCAACTTCACCAATTGAGGTCGCCGTCAACGCCCCGCCCCGCCCCGCAGGCTTGTCCGGCTGCGTCACAATCAACGCGACCTCATGCTCCCGCATGAGCGCACGCAGCGTCGGCAGGCCAAAGGCCCCCGACCCGAAAAACGCGATGCGCATACGTTCTGACAATTAGTTCCTGTCACATAAATACGACTTGTTTAAAACTCGTTTCGGTACTCGACAAGTTTGTAGATTCGCTACGAATCCCTCACAGAATCACGCCATCTTCTCATGGCGCAGGCACTCCGCCTGTGTCCACTTCTTCATTCTGTAAGAGGTTCTAAGTCAAATCACGTTGGCATCTTACCCATCCTCGCGTTCAAGCCCGCGAACCGCCGCCTTGTTCTTGAGTCGCGCCGCCTGCGTCATCTTGTCGATTATCAGCACGCCATCAAGGTGATCAAGCTCATGCTGCCAGCACCGCGCCAGCAACCCCGCTCCGCGTAGCGAAAATCGCTTGCCATCAATATCCAAAGCTTCTATCGTAACAATCGGCGGCCTTACCACATCTCCGCGAATCTCCGGCAGACTCAAACACCCTTCTTCATAAGGCGTAACTCCACCCGGGTCAAACGTAACCACCGGATTGATGTACACTACCGCGCCATCGGTCGCAGTGAGGGGAGAGCCTTGCGTCTCTTCAAACGACCTGCCATCTTCCGCTGGCACATCCACGACAAAGATCCGAAGCGACACGCCCACCTGCGGAGCAGCGAGTCCAATCCCCTCGGATTCATACATGATGTCAATCATGTCATCAACAAGTTGGCCCAGTCGCTCGTCAAACTCGCGCACAGGTGTCGCAACCTTGCGAAGCACGGGGTCAGGATAAATCCGAATCCGATATTTCTGGTCTTCTTTAGCCATCGACCAATCCTACGGCTACCGCTTCAATCAGTCGACTACCAAGCCCAAATCACGCCCTCCACGCGCCTCCCATCCGCCTCACCCGATGGTCGCCCTCACCATCGCGAACACCCAACACGTATAATCCGGGGGCTTGATTCGCCGAACCGTGCAACCGCTGCACCAAAGTCGTACACTTCGCCGTACACTGTGGAGTACTGGTAGGCAATTCGGCGTCGGCATAGGTTAATAGCCCAGCGTGGGTACTGATCTTTCCGACCATTTATTCTCGAAGCAGGAGCTTGGCTTGGGTCTCTTTGACCGCAAGAAGGATGATGACGCGAGCAAGTCTGGAGCCCCTGGCGCCAACGACGCTCCGCTGCGCTCGATGGAAAAAGCCACTCGTTTTTTCGATCACGCCAAGACCGTTCATGAAGCCACAAACTTTGAGTACGCCGTCCAGTCTTGGCTTAGTGGCATGCGCTTCGACCCCGACAGCATCACCGCCCTCGAAGGTTTCTGCAATTCCATGGCTGCCTATCTCGGCGAGTCCGGGGGCAAAAAAGGCGTCGGCAAAGACGTTGCCCGCTCCGTCTCCGCCAAGAACGACGTCGATAAATACCTCACCGCCCTCCTCGAATGGGCCCAGCGTCCCGACGACGGCGTCCTTGCCACCCGCGCGGTCGAAGCCGCTGGTCAAGCCCTTCTTCCCGAATCCTGCGTTTGGCTCGCACAGCGTGCCCTGCCCCGCGTGACCAAAGAAAAGCGCCCGCGCAAAGACCTCGCCCTTAAAATCTCCGAAGCCGCCCAAAAAGTCGGTGCCTATGACATGGCCCTCTCCGCCGCAGAGGCCGCTCTTCGCATCGATCCCGCGGATGGCGAAATCAATACCATGATCCGCACCATGGCCGCCCAAGCCACCATGACCCGTGGCGGCTACGAACGCTCCGGCGACGCCGGCGGCTTTCGCCAAAACGTTCGCGACATCGACAAGCAGCGCCAACTTGAAGAGGCCGATCGCGTCGTCAAAACCGACGAAACCATCGAACGCCTCATCACCGCCGTCGAAGCCGATATCAAGGCCCGCCCCGACGACATGCCCACCCAAGACCGCCTCGCCAAGCTCCTCATGGAGCGTGGCCGCCCCGCCGACGAAGAGCGCGCGCACCAGGTGTATACTAAAATCTATACACAATTCAAGCAGTTCCGCTACCGCGAACTCGCCGGCGATATCCGCATTCGCCAGCAACGCCGCGTCGTTTCCGAACTCAAACAAATGCTCGATTCGGCTCCCGACGACGAAGACGTTACCCGTATGCACGCCGACGCCGAAGCCCTTCACAACGCACTCGAAATCTCCGAGTGGAAGCTTCGCGTCGAAAACTACCCAACCGACCTAGCTCGCAAATACGAACTGGGCAAGCGCTGTGTCCGCGCTGGCCAATACAACGAAGCCATCGAAGTCCTCCAAGAGGCTCAGGCCGATCCAAAAAACCGAATTCAAACCCTCAACCTTCTCGGGCAGAGCTTCCTCAAAATTGACTGGATCGACGAAGCCATCGAAGCATTTCGCCGCGCTCTCGATGGCCGCGACATCATGCCCGAACTCCAGATGGAACTTCGCTATTGGCTCATGTCCGCTCTCGAAACCCGAGCCCGCAACAACAACGACCTCGCCGCCGCCGAAGAATCCGAACGCATCGCCAGCTCAATTGCCGTTCAACAAATCACCTATCGCGACATCCGTCAACGGCGTGATTCCGCCAAGCGACTCGCCGCCGAGCTTCGCGCGAAAAAGGCCGCTCCTCAAGGCTGACTTCTTTCCGCATAGCACATGCCCAACGTATTCTCGCACCACGCCTCCATGCTCCACAACTCCAAGCCCAACGTCGTCGCCATTATCCCCGCGCGACTCGCTTCAACGCGTTTCCCGCGCAAAGTCCTCGCCGACGCCACCGGCAAGCCCCTCATCGCCCACGTTTACGAACGCGCTAAACTCGCGCGCACCGTCTCGCGCGTCGTCATAGCGACCGACCACGCACAAGTCCTCTCCGCCGTTCACGCCTTCGGCGGCGAAGCCATCATGACTTCCCCCTCTCACCCCAACGGCACAAGCCGCCTCGCCCAAGCCGCCCGCGACCTCTCTCTCGCGCCCGCCGACATCGTCATTAACGTCCAAGGCGACGAACCCGAACTCGACCCCGCTGCTATCGACGCCGCCGTTCATGCCCTTCGCACAACTAACGCCAACGTCGCTACCGTCGCCTCCCCCATTGACAATCTCGCCGACTTTACCAACCCCGCAATCGTCAAGGTCGTCTTAAAACGCGATGGCACCGCCCTTTACTTCAGCCGCGCTAACATCCCCTTCGACCGCGACGCCCAAGGCGAATTGGCTCCAGTAAAACCTCTTCGCCATGTCGGCCTCTACGCCTACTCCGCCGCCTATCTCCAGATCTATGCCGCCCTCGAACCCACCCCCCTCGAATCAACCGAAATGCTTGAGCAACTCCGAGTCTTAGAGCACGGCGGCTCCATCGCCGTCGCTATCCATCCCTGCAAAGGCGAAGGTATCGACACCCCCGCTCAATACGCCGCCTTCGTCGCTCGTTGGAAAGCCGCCAACCCGTCGTAAACCATTTCCTGGATCGCGATTCGGATGTTCTCGGGCGGTTGAGCCTTTGGCTCAAGACGATCAGTGTCGAATCATGCCTTCACACGACCAGAAACATACCGCTCACAGCACAATTCCCTTGCCACCTCGATCAGGCGCGTACGATGTCTTATGCCCTCCCAGCCACCATCGACACCAGGCATCAACGACCACACTCATCGCGACTCTTCTTCACACGCCCCATCTTACCGAAATGAACAGCCCCTCATCACCACGCGCAGTGATGCTGGCCGCAATGACTCTTCTCGCTCCGATCCATCACGCTCCGATCCATCACGCTCCGATCCATCACGCTCTGACGCCGCGCGAGTTTCCGCCAACGCCCTCACCACCCAGCACGAGGGCGCCAGCGAAAGCGAGTTCTTCTCTCCCATCCCGCGCGGCTACCAACGCGGCTTCCACAAATATGTCGTAGTTCTGGGCACCGTCATGTCCGGCCTAGGCAAAGGCATCTTCTCTTCCAGCCTTGCCAAAATGCTCAAAGACAAAGGCCTCGTCGTCGCCCCTATCAAAATGGAGGGCTACCTCAACATCGACTCAGGCCTCCTCAATCCTTATCGTCATGGCGAAGTTTTCGTCCTCGAAGATGGCACCGAATGCGACATGGACCTAGGCACCTACGAACGACTCCTCGATCAAAATCTCTCCGCTCAAAACTTCACCACCTCAGGCCGCATCTTCAAGGAAATCATCGAACGCGAACGTCGTGGCGAATACCTCGGCCGAGACGTTCAGATGATCCCGCACGTCACCGGTGAAGTAAAACGAAAACTCCGCGATCTCGCCGTTCGTGGCGATGGCCGTCGCCCCGCCGACGTCGTCTTCGTCGAAGTTGGTGGCACCGTCGGCGACTACGAAAACGGCTTCTACATCGAAGCTCTACGCGAGCTCGCTTTCGAAGAAGGCCCAAACTCTGTCTGCTTCGTCGCGCTCACTTACATCATCGAGCCTCCAGCCCTAGGCGAACAAAAAAGCAAAGCCGCACAGCTTGGCATCAAACGCCTCATGGAAGCCGGCGTTCAACCTCACGTCATCGCCTGCCGCGCCAGCAACCCTTGCTCCGACAAAATCCTCCAGAAAATCGCGATGTTCAGCAACGTCCCCTTGCGCCGCGTCTTCTCGCTCCACGATCGTGAGAGCATCTACATGATCCCCGAAGAGCTTCGCCAAGACGGCATTGATCGCGAAATCCTCTCCCTTCTCAACCTCCATGATCGCACCGATACCAGCCAGGAAGACGAACACCGCGAACAATGGAAACAGTTCGTTCGCCGCCTGACTATCCCCCGCACCCGCAACGTCACCATCGGCGTAATGGGCAAATACTCCGACCTTCGCGACGCCTACGCCTCCATCGACAAAACCCTCGAACACTGCTCCGCGCTCCTAGGTTGTAAAGTCGAAGCGCGATGGTTGGACACCACCGCAACCACCGACGCCAACGTCGCCAAACAACTCGAAGGCGTCGACGCCGTCATCGTCCCAGGGGGCTTCGGCATGCGTGGCGTCGATGGCAAGATCGCCGTTGTCCGCTACTGCCGCGAAAACTCCATTCCCTACCTTGGCATCTGCCTGGGCTTTCAGGTCGCCGTCATCGAGTTCGCGCGAAACGTTCTTCGACTCGACGCCGCTAGCTCCACCGAATTCGACTCCCAAACCTTTAAAACCCCCTACCCTGTCATCAGCGAACTTCCCGAACAAAAGAAAATCGAAGGCCTCGGCGGCACCATGCGCTTAGGCGGCCAAGACGTCAACATCACCCCAGGCTCTCTCGCTCAATTCCTCTACCAAGGCCGCACCGTCGTCCGCGAACGCTTCCGCCATCGGTACGAAGTTGACCCAGAATTCATCCCCCAGCTCGAAGCCGCTGGCCTCATCTTCTCAGGCCGCCATCCAACTCGCCCCATCATGCAAGTCCTCGAACTCCCGCGCCCAGGCAGCGTGATCCATCGCACTCCCGTCGAGCTCTTAAGCGCCGAAGGTTCCGCCGATCCAACCCTCGGCCATCCCGTTGTCGCCCACCCATTCTTCATCGGCGCTCAGTTTCATCCCGAACTCACCAGCCGCCCCTTGCGTCCGCAACCCTTCTTCGCAGGCCTCGTCGCCGCGGCCTTAATGAAAAAATACGCTAGCTCTCTCGACCTCGCCGACCCGAGTAACGCCGATGTTCGCCGCTGGGTCATGACCGCAAGCGCATCAACTTCCGCCACTTTAACAGGCACGCCCAGGACGCCACGCTCAACCGTCCAGCGCGCGTAAACCCGCCATCAACTAGTTGTTTCGTTCTTCGTTCTTCTTGTTTCATGCTTCGTTCTTCGTGTTTCATCTTCGTGCCATCAGGATCGCTTCGATCCTGATGCTGCATCGCCATCACACGAATCCAGCTAGCAATCCAGACTGTCTTGTGTATCCGCTCCAAGACGTGGCTTTGTTCTTAGCCTTTATTCTGGCCTTTGCCTTGGGTAGTACGGCGGTCCCCGCCGTATTCCTTCGCCTTCATCACTCCATAACCTGCCTTCAGGATCACCATCATCCTATTGCTATACGGCGTTCAACCAACGTCCTCAACGCTTGGTACTTTTGATCACACTGGCCCGCGCTTCCATCGCCTCCGCTGCCACATACTCGCTTCGCTCGCCCGCACCCACGTATCACGCAATCAACTTACAGGAAATTAAACATTCAACAAGTGGATCTCTGTGCACCACCGCGCAACCCGTTGAAGCATATAAGTCAACGAATCTCGCCCCGGTGCGGCGGAGAAGTTGCGGCTGCTGAGCGGGGGATGCCTGCACCGCGCAGCGGCAAAGGTGGATGCTGCAGCCCCCGACATTGATCGCTCAGGCGCCGGTCGTCTTTGCCGCACCTGCGGCCTCGGTTTCCTGCATAGCGGTCTGGATGGCTGCGAGCCAATCTTCGGATTTGGGAAGCAGGTCCGCGAGCGTGATCTCGCGGTGGCCGACGAGCACCTTCGAGAAGGCAAAGCCCTTTGCGCCCGCTCTCTCTTCAACTCTCCCCCCCGGCACCAGATCGGCAACAGCCTTGATGTACTTGCGACCAGCCGATTCTTCCAGGCCACACTTGCGGAAGTAATGGCGCACAAACCCCATGTCCACCTTCGCGCCGTTAGCGCGGACAAACCCGAAGGTGAAACGGTATTCGGTGATGGGCTCGAGCCACAGCAGCGAGATGCTCGAATCGCGGCACACCAGTTCTATACCGATCGCCTCGGCCTTGCGGAGGAACCCGCGGAAGTCGTCGGCCAAGCCCTTGGTCGTGGTTTCAGCAATTTCTTCGAGCAATACCTCTTCGGTGATCTTGCGTCGGCCAACGCCGCCGCCGTCGTCATCGGTAGAGGGCAGCGTGATCGTCACATCGGCGGGCGAGACGCCCACCTTCAATTCCACGACAGCCCGCAAGACCTCGCGGGTGCGTGCGATGGTCCGCGGCTGGATCAGCAAATCCTCGCCGGTTCTGCCCGCGCGGAACATTGCCAGCTCAACCAGCGCGAGCGAGAAGCCCAAGTGCGGGCTTTTGGCGAGCGTGTCTGCGAGGTGTTCCACGCCCTCCTGGATGCCGTCGCCCACGATCAACAGCAAAAACCGCCCGCGCGATAGGCTGCGGCTCACGGTGTCAACAAAGCGTGCGCGGTCGAACTCGGCCTCGTCCGCTACCGCCGCTGCGACCGGATCGTCTCCCGTTGCGCCCGCCCTTCTGACCGCGCTGCACAAGTCCTCGTAGGACCACTTCGAGATGGCCGTGGCGTAGTCGATGATCTGGGCGAC
>JBBRGG010000105.1:0-11831 GCA_038240875.1 Phycisphaerales bacterium
CGTCAAGCGCGAGAAGCGTGGTGGCAAGATCGAGTTCTTCACCTGGGAGAAGACCGACAAAGCCGACGCGCTCAAGAAAGCCGTAAAGGGCTAAGGCTAAGCCTGCTCTCGGTTTGTTCTTCGAGTCTGATCTCGACTCACTTTGATGTTTACGAGAACCCTCGAACAACCTTCGGGGGTTCTTTCTTTTTCACTCTGCCCCTCTGCCCCTCTGCCACTGTCCACTTCCTCACCGATACAGCCCCTTGGCATCGATGTAGGCCCGCACGCTTGGGTCGAGCATCGGCGTGGATTTGTCTTGCGCGAGTAAGTCGCGGATGTGCGTCGAAGCAACCGGCTCCAGCGGTACGCCTGTAACCAATCGTTGCCGCCACGCTTGTACCTCCTCATCATTCCATCCTGTGCGATCCGCAAGATACAAAAGCGCACCCACGAGCGCGTCCCCATGATCGATTCCATCACGAGGCATCACCAAAGGCTCGGCGAGCGCGAGCAACGCTCTCGCTTCCCGCCATGCGTGAAAGTTCAACGCTTGGTCAACGCCGATGATTAGTCGCAGGGTGATGTCTGCTCCGACAAGCGTTCGCAGCCGACGAACCGTGTCAATCGTGTAACTCGGCGACGGCACGCCGAGGCTTGTTTGACCAACTGAACCAGCGTGAACACTTCCCGACGAGTGCGCAATCGCCCACGCCGCTCGGCGTAACTCATCCTCCCAGATCCGCGTGTGCACCACGACGTGCGATACTGACCCGAGAGCTGCTACGTGTGGCGTACTTTGTATCGCTGGTATCGGCCCGGCTGATTGGTCGCGCTGCGGCACAACAGCATGACTCAACGAGTGACTCAACGCATGATTAGAACTTGCATGGCTTGGATTTGCATGGCTTGGATTTGCATGACTTGCACTTGTATGTCCAGCGCGAGCCGCATTCAACGCCGCTTCTAACATGGCGACACGATCTGCACCCGACCCGCGCGGACCATAGCCTTTGAGCGGGCTGGACGCCGCAGGAATGTACACCACGCACACGCTGCAATCCGCCCGGGCGCCTCCGAACAAACTCTCGCCACGGGCACGTGCCACCGCAGCGGCGACCCGCAGTGGCCCTTCTATGTGCCAGCGATGCACCGGGTCGAACGATCCGCCAAAGAGCAATAAATCAGTAGTTCCCATGGGTAATTCCAGCGGGGCAATCGGGGCTGGAATCGACTCGAGATGCGCTTTCGCGTGTGGAAGTCCTGCGACGTGGCCAGCGGTTTCCTCGGCGGGTTGGCCTTTCGACGGAGTACGCATCGGGAAACTCCTTATCAAATTGCTTCTTGGACGTTCGTGTTGGATCGCAATTGGCTCTTCTCAGACTTTGTTCGGCACTTCTGCCTCAAAGCGAGACAGGCGATGTAAAGAGGTTGTAGTACCTGTGAAGCCTACGCTAACTCGCCTGATGACATTCATATGTGTTGTGCTTGGGGGTTGATCCCCGCCCTGACCGACACTATGAATATCTCCCGGGAGGCCAGTGCCATGCACAAAGGCGGAAATAACCCGGATCCAAACGAATCCTCCGATGTGCCAAATGGCCCGGGGGACGAACGACGCTTCGACCCTGAATACGACGGCGTGCACCGTTCCGACGAAGAACTCCTCGACACCAGTTATACAGATAAAGTTCAGCATGACCATGCCTATTTGGATCGCGCATCAAGCGACGGCTTCGCCTTGGATCCTTCTCGCATGCTGGCCCACGATTCACTCGGTGCCAAAGTCCTCGTGCTCAACAAGGCATATGTTGCCATGCGGATTATCTCGGCTCGTCGAGCCTTTTGCTTGCTCGCGCGAAATCACGCCGAAGTAATCCACGTTGACAGCGTCACTGACGACGGCGCGATCAATGGCGCATTCCTCAATTACGACTTCGCAACCTGGGCCGAACTCTCGGTGTTGCAAAGACAATTCGAGCCCGAGCGCTTTGACTGGGTCCGCACGCCTCGCATAGATATAGCCGTGCCCAGAATCATCCGGCTGCTTGGGTACGAACGCCTCCCCGACCAGGTCGTCAAGCTCAATCGACGTAACCTCTTCGCCCGCGATCGCAACCTCTGCCAATACTGTGGCCGTCACTTTCCCACCAACGACCTCTCCATCGATCACGTCAAGCCTCGCGCCCACGGCGGCCAAGACACGTGGGAAAACCTCGTCTGCGCTTGCATCCGCTGCAACGCGCGAAAAGGTGGAAGAACGCCCGAGCAAGCCAGTATGAGGCTTATCAAGGTGCCCGTACGGCCCAAGCGCAACCCGCTCATCTCTATCCGCCTGCGCAACGATAAATACCGTACGTGGAAAGCGTTCCTCGATCACGCATACTGGGATGTCGAGCTGCGCTAAGCCGTGCTCTTTGCAGTGCATCAGGTTACGATTACGTCATGCTTACGTAACGCGCGCTACCACCAACGTCTTGTCGTCCGTGCGCGGGGCCAGCCCCGCGTGCTGGCGCACTTCCCAAAGAATCGCGTCTGCGATCTTGGCCGCACTCGCGTTTGGATCCTGCGTCAGGATTTTGATCAGCACATCGCGCAAGCGATTCTTCCCGAAGCGCTTGCCCTCAAAGTTTGACGCATCGACAACGCCGTCAGTGAAGGCGACGATGACATCGCGTGGCTTCACGTCATAGATGCCACGCTGATACCGCTGCGATGGATCGATGCCCACGACCATGCCACCAATGGTCAGCTCATCGATATCCGCATACGTCGGCGGGCGATGCGCTGGCACGCGGATCACCATCGTCGGCTCATGCCCCGCCGAGCAATATGTGAACCGAAGCGTCGCCGGATCGATCACGCCATACCACAAGCTCGCGAATTCATCTTCGCGCGTGTCTCGGCACAACGCCTGATTCACACGGCTCACAACCTCATCTAGGTCGTAGATTCCCTGCACGTGCGCACGCAAGCTCGCTCGAACTGCCGCCATTAACAGCGCCGCGGCGATCCCCTTGCCCACAACATCCCCCACCACGATCCCCACATGCCCGTTTAATTCAATAAAGTCATAAAAGTCGCCACCAAGCTCAAAGCTCGGCACATACCGCGCCGCAACATCCAACCGAGGCGACACCGGCACGCTGCGAGGCAGCATCCGCCGCTGCACGTCCGCCGCGAGTTGGAGTTGCCTTTGGATGCGTTGCTCTTCCTTCTCAAAGCGGAGTAACCGCGCCTGCTCCAGCGCGACCGCAGCTTGGTGTGCAATTGACGCCAGCAGCCGCTTATCACTCTCGTCGAATAGACGCGGCTCGCGTCCGTACAACCGCATCACGCCCAGCGGCCTTGACTTAAAGACCATGCCACAGTGCAGTGCGGATCGCACGCCCTCGGCCTTGACCTGCTCAGGAATAAAGACCCGCGAGTCGCTCTGCAAATCTTCGACCGCAAGCACCTCGCCAGCCATCGACATTTTGTCAAAGACGCGGTCCCGGCTCAATGGCGCGGGCGAATCCAGCCACGCCCGCGATAAGTTCCGCGACACCTTCAGGGTCATGTCCTCTTCGTCCGTGCTGGTCACGCCCATCACTTCTTCCTTAAGCACCATGATCGAGCCAGCATCAAGCCCCAGCGCATCCAGCGCGGAATCGAGTGCGGCTTCCAGCACGCGCTCGGGAGTCGCCGCCCGCACGATCAGTGCACCGATCCGCGCGAGCGCACGAACTTCTTTCATGCGATTCGCAAGTTCAAGCTCAAATTGGCAGAGTTCTCCAGCCGTGCTCGCGGCCATCCTCAGCGCGTTTTCCAGCCGAAGACGCGCATCGCTAGGCAGGCTAGGCGTCCCAGGCTCCGCGATCATCGCGCCGATCTCTACCCCGCTTACTACCAATGGAAACTTTGTCGCGCCCGCCGAAGACTCGGGCGCAGGCTCGCTCATCCACGTCGGCTGCCCCGAAGCGTCGCGTACCTGACGAATCATCTTGCCACCGCGATCGATCAAACGCACTGGAATCCCCGCGAGATGGCCTAGTTCTTCGCACAAAGCGGCTAGGCTGCCATCGGTGAGAAAGTCGGTGATCGATTGAACTCGACGAGTATCTTTGATGCCCATCGACGGCGTAATCAGCTTGCCTTGCTCTGCTGCAGTTTGATTCGCGAGCACGCTCTTAACGCGAACCATCGGCGCCGAATGTGGCCTTTGACGAGTTGTCGCGCCGCTTGATTCCTCGTTGCTTGTGCCACGTGCCAGTTGCGAACCGGTGATGTCCGCCCCAGAAATTGGATCAATAACAGACGATTGCGCGTCTGCTGCCGGGTCTTGCGCCTCGGACAAAGGCTCGCCGCTATGAGCCGAAGGTGTTGTCTTGACTTTCTTTCCCAATTCGGCTGCCTTGTCCTTGCTGATGTGTGAACTCGTCGCGATCTTCCCACGACGTTATGAATTTGCTGAACAAACGAATCGCTACGAACACCCAAGCGTCAAGGCACGCTACTCGGCGCCGGTTGAGTGTTCACAGGAGCCACCGGAACTGCTGATTCCACGACCGGTGATGGCGTGAGCGCTGGCGCGGGGATACTCAGCGACGGGTCGGGCAGCGACCAAATTCGTTCGAGCACATCGGGCAGCGGATCAGTCAAGTCAACCGCTCGCATCGCTTCCAGCCCTTCACGGCGAGCCTGAATATCGTCCAACTGATGCCCCACATACGCAAGCAACAACGCGCTCTCAGCAAGTGCGGCACCCTTGTCTAGATTCGCCCGCAAGCGATCAACCAACACCCGCAAACGCTCTCGATCTGGAATCGCAGGTGATTCATATCGTACCGCCATTGCCTCGGGATAATTCGCGAAAAGCTCACGCAAGTTGAGCGCTGACGAGAGCAGCAATCCGCCACCAAGCTGCGCATGCGCACGCCCCACTAGCGCGCCAGTGTCAGCAGGCCTAAACGAAAGTACCCGCGCAAACTGTTCTTCCGCATCAAAGAATCTCGACTGCCCCAGCATCCGTTGCCCGACAATCAACTGGGCCGAGATCGCTTCGTCGCTCTTGGGGTCCATCACGAGTGTTGACGTCAAAATCTTTGAGTCGCGGATGATGTCGAGAAGTTCCTGATCAACGCCTGCGAGCTGTCCCTTGCCGATTGCGGCTTGGCGTTTCTCTTCGGGCGACATAAATCGCTCGGACTTACCCAGCGGTGCGGCTTTGCCGCGACGAGCCGCAGGATCGAGCAACTTTCGCAGTTCTGCCATCCGCGCGTCGTACGCGTCGACTTCTACAACCGCCGCTGGCTCAACCGCCGCCGCCAGATTTGTAGCGTCTGGTTGAGTCAAATCTGGTCGAGTCAAATCAGGTCGAGTCAAATCAGGTAGAGTCAAATCAGGTAGAGTCAAATCTGGCTTCGCCAGGTCAGTCCCAGCCGTGGCATTCGGCAAGCTATTCGGCTTTAATTCCTGCACGGGCTTCACAGCCGAACGGATCACGCGACGCACGCTATCGCCCACGCGATCAATCGCGCCGCGATTTTCCAGATTCGGCAACTCGGCCAACCCTGGTCCCGTCAAGCTCGGCGTAGCAATCGCGGCGCTCGTGCTCGCAATAGCCGAACTCGCAGGACCCGTCGTAGGAACCTGCGACCGCGCCGAATTCAGCGCCGCTGTCGGGCTCTGCCCGAGCAACACTGATCGCACACCAAGCAACGAGCTCGCGCTCGTACGCTCCAACCCGGCAAACGTTGATCGATACCCCACCACCGAAGGCGTCAGCATTCGGCTTGACTGAAACGCGCCCACCGAACGCAGCGTGCCCAGGCCCGACGCACTGATGCTCCACGCGCCCTGGCCCGTTGTCTGCCGGGTTAAATACCCCGATGTATCCAGCGCGCGGTTTGAGAGCGGGCCCGTTGCCCCTACGCCCGATCCCGGCCCACTTGTTGACGACTTCGAAGGCGAGCCATCACGCGAGATGAACTCATTTCGCGACGTCCCCGACGTGAACGAAAATTGATATTGCAACGACTCAGTACCCCGGAACCCAAGCCCTGCAGCTCCTGCCGGGATCGAATCACGCCGAAACGCAAAATTGTCATCCGACCCTAATCGCCCGCGAAAGTCGTCGGGCGCTGTGTACCCAACTTCACCTCGAAAGCTACGTCCGCCAGGCGCGTTCCCCGTCACCACAGCGTTACGCAACTGTACTTCTTGAGCAATATTTCGCGCGGGCAACGCCGCCGAGCGCGAGTTCACCAAAGGCTGTCCGGGACCAGTCTTCACACGCATGAGGTCGCGCTGCAACAACGTCCCGTCTTGCGTCTGCGCCAGGCTCACTATTGGCAATGCTCCAAGCGCCAACCCGGCAGCTACGCACAGAAGCGCTGCCGACACGCCATATCCAAAGCTATATCCAAGACCAGGTCTCGTGTTGCCAATGCATGTGAACAGTTGCATGTCTACCTCTTCTTACACTTCTGGCTTTTCTTGTTTCTGAATCAATAGGTTGGCGAACGCGATCACAATAAACGAAGCCGAACTGCTTGAGCCGTTGCAAGCTCTTAACCAATCATATTCCAAACAAACCTCTGAGGCCATACGCTGATTCAACCAAGTCCGAACAATTCTCGCGCGCCCTTGCCTGCAAGTTCTCTTCATCCAAAACGCCACCCGCCCTGCTACGCACACCTCTTCCGCTATCATCGGCCATGACCTATTACGTGACCACGCCCATCTACTACGTGAACGATCGGCCTCATGTTGGCCATTGCTACACAACACTTTTGGCCGACTGCCTGGCCCGCTTCTACCGAATGGCCCTAGGCGACCCAAATAGCGTCTTCTTTCTCACCGGCACCGACGAACACGCCGAAAAAGTCGTCACTACCGCAGCCGAGCACAACCTCTCGCCGATCCAATGGGCCGACCAAAATAGCGACGCATTCATGGCCGCCTTCGGCTCCATGGGCTACACCTTCGACGACTTCATCCGCACCACCCAGCCCCGCCACAAAGACAAAGTAACCGCCTATATCACCGATCTCATGACAACCGGCGATGTGTACCTCGGCGAGTACGAAGGCTGGTACGACGTCAACGACGAGGCCTACGTCACCGAAACCAAAGCCAAAGAAACCGATTTCAAAGCCGCCAATGGCAAGCCTCTCGTCAAACGCCGCGAGAAAAACTACTACTTTAAGCTCAGCAAATACCAAGCCTGGCTCGAACAATCTATCGCCTCAGGCGAACTTCGCATCGAGCCCGAAGCTCGCAAAAACGAAGTTCTAGGCCGCCTGCGCGAAGGCCTCGACGACGTGCCGATTTCCCGCCCTATCACCAACGACCCCGCAACCGCCTTTGGCATCCGCATGCCAGGCGACGAGTCTCACCGCATCTACGTCTGGATCGACGCCCTCTTTAACTACCTCACCGCGGTTGATACCCCAGACCGAATCCACTTCTGGCCCCCCAACGTCCACCTCATTGGGAAGGAAATCGTCTGGTTCCACGCTGTCATCTGGCCCGCACTCCTAAAGGCCCTTAACCGCCCTCTTCCCCGCCTTCTCTACGCCCATTCTCATTACGTTCGCGAAGGCAAGAAGATGTCCAAAAGCCTGGGCAACTTCATCGATATCGACACCATGAACGCGTACACCAACCGCTTCGGCATCGACGCCCTGCGCTGGTATCTCGCAACCCAAGGGCCCCTGGGCGCAACCGACGCCGACTTCACTCATGCCAAATTCATCGAGGTTTACAACGCCGAACTCGCCAATGGCATCGGTAACTGCGCCTCTCGCGTTGCCAACATGATCGAAAAATACTTCAATGGCACAGTCCCCGATCACGCCAGCCGCCTCGCCTTCCAATTCCCCAGGCCCGACCAAACCCCCGGCTCCAACGCCCAGCAAGCGGGCATCCTGCTCACCCAGCCGCCGCCGTTGGAAATCGTCTACAACTGGGCCGACGAAACCCATGACTCAATCGCTCGCGCAACTCGCTTGATGCGTCAATGCCACATCAGCGACGCCCTGCTTCAAGGCATCGCTCTGGTCTCGCGCGTCGACTCGTTCATCAACACCACACAACCCTTCAAGCTCGCCAAACAACCTGGTGAAGACGCGCGGACACACCTGGCTTCGATTCTGTATTGCTGTGCCGAAGCGCTCCGCATCGCGAGCTTGCTGCTTGCACCGGGCCTGCCGACAACCATGCAAACCCTGTGGAAAGCATGGCATTGCGAACCTGCCGCGGGCGTGCCGCTCGCCGAAGTAGCACAATTTGCCGGCCCGCATGGCTTAAAGCCTGGCGCGCCGTTGGTAAAGACCGAAGCACTCTTCATGCGTGCCGACCCCGCCGAAGCACCGCCAGCGTGATTGAAGTGAGCGTGTTGCTCGCCAGCATGATCTTGCATAGAAGGACATGGTCAACTTGCTATTGGCCTGCGCGCTCTTACCCAACGCGTTTATGCCTGTTTGTACTGAAGTTCAGATTGTTTGCCTGCAAAGCAATCGTGATTTCGCACAAAGCTCGACCCGCGTAGAACACCCTCCGCCGCTTTGCCACTTTGCCTCTTTGCCTCTTTGATCTTCTTTACGTCTCAGTGCCTCAAGTGGCTAGCTGTCTTTGGCTCTTGCCTTTCCTTATCTTCCTCGCGATTCAAGCCTGTTCAAAAACGTCCGCATTATCCTGAGGTACACCTCGTCGCCAAGGATTTTGTCTTCAACGCCAGCGTCAACATTGGGGTTGTCATTGACTTCGATGATGTACGCCTTGCCGTTGATCTCTTTGATGTCAACGCCATAGAGCCCATCGCCGATCAAGTTCGCCGCTTTCATCGCCGTCTTGACAACATCAGGCGGAGCCGCAGCCGGTGGCCACGTCTCAAACTCGCCCAGCGCGTCATCGCCCTTCTTCGAGTTGTCATATATCTGCCAATGCTCGCCCGCCATGAAATATTTGCACACAAACAATGGCTCTTTATCAATGCACGTTACCCGCCAATCAAAGCTCGTAGGCATGAACCCCTGGGCAATCAGCAAATCACTAATCTTGAACAACCGATCCGTCTCTTCTTCATATTCCTCGCGCGTGTTTACCTTGATCACGCCAAGTGAAAAGCTCGAATCAGGCTGCTTCAGCACGATCGGAAACCCAAGAATCGCCGGCGCACTCTCAACATTATCACGATGCAAAATCAGCGTCGGAGGCGTCGCTATCCGATGCCTGTGCAACAACTCCGCGAGATAGACCTTGTTCGAGCATTTCACGATCGAATCCGGATCATCGATGACGACGAGCCCTTCTGCCGCGGCTCTTCTCGCAAAGCGAAAAGTGTAATGGTTCACGCGCGTCGTCGCGCGAATAAAGAGCCCGTCAAACTCCGCAAGCCTGCCATAGTCGTCCTGATTGATGACCTCCGCGTCGATCCCCATCGACTCCGCAGCCTTAATGAACTTCTTGATCGCCTTAGGATTGCTTGGGGTCGTCGTATCGTCCGGATCGTGCAAGATCGCCACGTCGTACCGCGCTTCGACCGGGCGTGGCCGACGGTGCGGGCGATTGAAGTATCGCGTCGCGCAGTTCAGTACAAACAAGAAGTGATCAGGCGGGATTTCACTCGCCGCAATGGTCCGCACTGATTCCAATGACCATTCTCCATCGCTCTTCTTGCTAAACTGACCTCGCAAAAAGGGCGCGGGAAACTGGTTGAAGAGCGCGAGCGCAAGCGACGTGTACTTCTCTTCGATATTCTGCCCAAAGTAGACCGACAAGACGAACGTATCGCCTTGTAGCTTCTTCAAACTCGATTGGATCAGATCGTCAATTTCATACCCCGCGCCGCGTACAAGTTCTGACAATTTCAGATCCTGGATCGTCGCGATATCAGGTAAAGGCTTGTGCCCGCGCGCCGACGCGAGCAACGAAACGTAATACCCAATGCTCTGGTAGCGATAGCTCTTGCACAGGTTAAAAACCTTCGCAGGCCGCCGGTCTGAATACGTTGGATCAACCAAATACTTTCGCGCCGAGACGACCTCGAGCCCTTCGATATTCAAAGGCCAGTCTTTGGGGTTGTCCAGAACGATGAGGATCGACATGGAAGTGGGTCCAGAGTAGAAACGTACAAACTAAAGTAACTCAGACGGCAACAAATTAAATAAGCAAACGCTTTGCTTTGGGCACCCCCACTCTCTCCGAGAGCAGGCCTTGCATTCTACTTACTTTCTACATATTCGTTCCCTATATCCCATTTCCTGTAACTGATTAATGTTGAATATACTTTTTGTAATAGATCACATAATGACTACTCTATTTTCGTTGCACAGACATGCCGCCTGTGTCTACTCCTTCTACTTCTTCATTTTGTGAGAGCCTCTTAGGCTGCCTTCATCTTCTACCAATCGTTCCGCATTCTTTCGTGCCGCTGCGCGCTTTGCTTTGCGAGCCACAGGATGATCCAACTTCGTCGATGGCTGAACAGTCGGCACACGCTTGGCTGCCTTCATTGGCTTCGCTTGATCCACTGCCTTCACTTGTTTCGCGGCTTTCACTGCCTTGACTTGTTTTGCCGCTATCACAGGCTTAACTGCCTTCATCGCCTTCACAGGCTTCGCCACCACCTTTGCCTCGCTCGCCACCTGTACGCTCGCGACCGCCTCGCCCGCTTCCTCCTCTGTAATCACCGGTGGCTTGGGCGGCTTCATTCCAGGCCCAGGCTCAATCACGAGCAGGTTCGCGTCGTACGTCACGATCCCCAGCAACACCGCATTAATCAGCCGATTTACGCTCAGCCGATACTTCGCCGTATGAAACGGCGGGTTCTGGTCCAGCGGATCCGCAACCAACACCTCTCGCTTCACCGTGTCATACCCAACCAACATCACAAAGTGCCCCTGTGGCTCTCCTTTGATGTCGTCGGACTCATCCTTAGGCCCAAACTCCCGAGACGCGCCATACAAATATGTCGAGCTTAACCCCGCAACAATCGGGATCCCCTGCATCAAATGCTGGCGAATCAACCCAGCTGTCAAGTCCACCATCTTGAGCTTGCCACCCAGCGACAAAAACTCCTTGAACGCCTTGGTCGCTGGCCGAAGCCTCTTGTCCCAAGGCTTCGCCCTTACCTGCTCATCCAATCGCGCCATCAAATCACCCGCGTCATGCATGTGCCCGTCGTCGGCGAACCACGACGGATCAAACATCTGCAAGTGATACGTATAAATCGTCGCCGAAAATCCGCGCGATAACGCATGGCACGCCAAAATCTCCGCCAACGTCCCACCCGAATCCAAACTGTGGATCTGTCCGATGGTCTGCTTGAGAGTCGCGTCCTTCTCGCCGTAGTACCGATATAGCGAATACAAACACGTCGGCCCGCAGGACCGATCGTCGGGCTGAGCCTGGATGTCGAGCTTCGTCTCAATTCGCACAGCGGCGCGAGTATACCGTGCCTTCTTACGCGCGATGTACTCTGACTCTCGCTTTCCAGGAGCTTTCGTTGTCCGGGCATGAATCCCCCCAACACCCTTCACCCGACTCAAGTGCGCCGCGCCCTGAGTCGGCAGATAAGCCTTCGCGAGCTTTGCACCCTTCCGCTGATCGCTTACCTGACCCTCGCTTTCCCGACCCACGCCCCACCGATCCCGCTGCCCCCATCGAGCCACTCAGCGAATCTTCCGCGTCGGCACTCCCCGCCGAAGCACCTTCAAGCTTCACACCACGTGGCTTGACCGCCGATGGCACGCTCAAGTCTGGTCGCCTCGCCGGCCTCTCCCTCTCCGCAGCCATCATCACCCTCTCCTGGCCTGTCCTGGCCGAGAGCTTTCTCAACGCCCTCGTCGGTCTTACTGACACTGTAC
>JBBRGG010000106.1:0-11705 GCA_038240875.1 Phycisphaerales bacterium
GTCGTCATCGATGAGCAGGAACTGAGGATCGCGCTGGTCGTCGGCGTCCGTAACCGAGGCGGCGAAACCGCTGAAGGTCCATGTCGCCGAATCGTTGTCCGACGCGAACGAAAAGAATGCGGCTTGCGCGCTACCCGCAAGGGCAGCAACTGCCACAGTCGATACCATTCCTGCCAAAAGCTTGTTCATAAAAAGACCTCTCGACGCTGGGGGGGGGTGGGAAATAACCTGAACCGACGAAGCGCACCGCCACCTAGCTAAAGGTGGAGAGCCAAAAGCCATGCACGTACGCGAAACCAACGAGCGGCTCACGCCTGATTACAGACGAAAACCGCGCATGTACTGCACTCATAGATACAGGTGCCACATGGCTAGGAAAATGCCAATGAACTTGGACAAAAAAGTGCGTCTGTGACGATGCGGCGGGTTTCAACGGGTGAAACGACCGCGCCCAATCGCCGGTGTAGATGGAAACGCCCCCCGCCTCTTTAAGGCAGGCAGATACGATGCAACCAAACATTATGCGAACATGCTCGGGATGGAGGTGCGGGCTACCTGAGGCGTCGAGCCTGAATTCGGAACTTCGTTGAGAGCCGACATGGAATTTTGTTATTATCTTTTGCTGAGAGCTTGGCCTTGGGTGGTCCGCCCGTCCCCGCCGGGTTCTTTGCCTTCGTGTTTCGTGCCATCAGGATCGCTTCGATCCTGATGCTGCGTAAAAACCTTACCCCTAAAAACGACAACGTGCACGCATTTCTGCGCGCACTTGCCTCCATGAAACCGAATCAAAAAGTGGAGCCGGGGGGAATCGAACCCCCGTCCCGTGACAGTCGGCACACCGCATCTACGCGTGTATCCATCGATTTAATCTCGGTTGGGTGGCGTGCGATGGCACACTCCGCTCCTTCCAAGCCTTCAGTATAATTTCGCGGTTTGACCCCTGAACACCACAGATCTCCGCTAGCCCGCTGTTTTCGACCCCCCGCCTAGCAGGCGTTGACAGGAGGTCGGACGGCCTAATTAGGCCGCGAGAGCGTAATTGCTGTTAGCAATTAATGTGTTGCGTGATTTTTACGAGGCCTTCACGCCCCTCGACGCGCCACGATGTGCGTCACATGCCCGGTCGAATCCAGTTCGGCCCCAAATTGTCAAAGATCTGACAGGTAGTATAGGCGATCAATACTGGGCATTAGGCATTTGGCGTAGCTACTCGCTATCTCTGGTCTGCTCGATTCGCCAATTGCCGTTCGCGCTTCCACCGCCTCATTACCACTGGCTATTTCCGACCGGCCTTTGCCCTCGCTTTTCTTCTAATATCCGCTTGATGTCTTCTGGCCGCATCACAGGCAGTGAAGTTCGCCCCGTCGCCAGCATCAACTGAATATAAGGCACGCACATCCCGCAGCCCGTGCCACACTGCGTCTCTTTCGATAACGCGTCAAGATCACGGCCAACTCGCTGAGACAATTCCAGCAGCGTCGCGAATCGCACCTTGTGGCATATGCATCGGTCAACAGCCATCGACGAACTCTCCAAGGACTCTGTGTCGCTTCACCTCAAGCACCCTCATTCCAGCATCAGTACGCGACGCAGTACAGACCAGATTCGTTGCAGATTACTTGGAACAACATTGGCGCAACCTTGGCACGTTTTGTTGCACAGTCAAGTATGACGCGCCTTGTACATACTATCGCCAATCCTCCGCGTCTGGAACATAGATCAAGGAATCTTCCCCTTCAATTGAGCCAATCGCGGGATCTTGTTGCGATAACCATTCGGGTTTCCCGGCAATTGGTCGGGCACTCGAATCAGCAAAGACCGCTGCCGCCGCGCCTATCGAGCTGGCGCGCGAACCTGCGCCTTTCGCCGACGCATGCCGAAATGCCGTCGTGGGAAACTGGTTTAATTCCCATAGTGCACTCGCGCGCAATCGCTCTCCACGCGACGTGCCCGAACTTTCATTTGCACTCGCGCCGCTTCCTCCACTGTTGCCAGACTCTCCACCACCAACGAACAACAAAGGCGGGTCCAGCAGCGCGCTATTCCGCGCCGGGTCACCACCCAAAAGCGCGTCGGCAAACACCACGACCTGCTCGGGTTGGCGAAGCTCGCCGATCCGCCGCCAAGGCCTGTGCCCGATCGCGCTTCCCCACCCAGGAGTCTTGCTTGGCGATAGGTAATAACCGTTGTACCCGTACGTGCTCGTCGGCTGCCTGCCCGGGCCTTGCGCTCGATACGTTCCCCACGCCTGACTCGGGCACTCAAATACCGATCGCTGGGTCAACGCCGCGTTTATATACGGCGCGATGAAGCCACGTTCATGCTCGACCTGCGTCGTGGCCGATCCGTGCGTGCCCCACCAAAAAACCTGTGGCCCGGTTCCAATATCCGGCTCATCCCAGTATGCTAAAGGCATCACGCGCTCGCGATAGTCGTTGGCGTACATCGACCACGCCGTGATGAGTTGTCGCTGATTGGACAAACACGCGACCGTACGTACCGAGCTTCGCGCCGCAGCCAAACTTGGCAGGAGTATGCCTACGAGCACCGCAACGATCGCAATCACAACAAGTAACTCGATGAGTGTGAAGGCAGCCGACTTGGTGGCGGATTGTGTTCGTATATGCGTGGCTTTGACTATGCGCATTATGGTCTCCTGCTTGCGCTTCTCGACGCTTCGTTTCGACGAAGTATCATCATCAACGCGGTACGATCCGCCAACGTCACGCTCAAATCGCCATTGATATCACGCGCGCTCACCGACACCACGCCTCGCTCGAACGCTGCAAGATCATCCACGCTGACGCGGCCATCACTATTTACATCTGGTCGCATCGACGCGAAGGCGCTCATAACGCTGCCACCGTTCGTTCCCGCGCCAATTGCGTACCACGCGCGATGCGCAATTGCCGGGCTTCCTGAAACGCCAGTAATCGACGTAAAGAAATTCCGATCCCGAGGCCCGAGTGCGACGTCAAGCGTTGCAAGCTCCGCGCCAAACGCACCTACCGTCGTGCTCGTCGAAGGCACGCCAACGCAAAGCTGGTTCGCGTCTCGTGACACCACGGGTTGATATGACCAGAGCCCCGCACGAAGATACTCGCCTAGGTCAAGCGAAAGATCCGAATCAAGATCGGTCCACGAATCAATCGCCGAATCCCAAAGCTGCAACGCACTATCGCCGCGGTCAACGAACAAACCAACCGAAGGCACGCTTCCAAAGCCTTGGATTCCACTCGAAAGCGCGATGCGACCGTTGCCCAAAGCAACAGGCGTGCTCGCCGAACGATTGCTCGGCACTGACCAATAGATGGTGCCCGTACTTCCATCAAGCGCGATCAAATTTCCCGCGTCAATATCGCCAAAGAATGCGTACGACGCCGCGTACACTCGTGGCCCTTGCCCCGCGCGCATCGCTGGCACCACGCTCACGCCACCGAAGAAGCCCTCAGTAATCAAGTTGCTCGCGATAAACGCGGGCGCAGGTGCAACGCTCGCGTCGGCGGGATATGCCAGCACAGAACCACCGGTAACTCCTGGATCGCCAAGCGTTGCGACATAGACCAGTCCGACGCCGCCTTGGTTCGTAACGAGGTATGCGGGCGTCGCGCCCGAAGCGCCGCCGATGGGCACGCTCCACACAATCGCGCCGGGCTGAAACGGATTGCTCGCAGTAAATGGATCGATGTTGATGCACACCAGCGAAGCGCCGGTGCCAAAGCCGTCGTAGTCTGTAATGAACACTCGGCCACGCCCCGCGACCTGCGTCGCAATCGTCGCACTCGCATTCACAATCGACCGCACAAGCGTCGCACGCCAACGCTCAACACCCGTTGCCGCATCAAAGCAAATCAGCACGCGCCCCGAAGGCACAAGTACGATGTTCCGCGTTGCATCAACCGTGATCGACGAAAACGAATCGAGCGCTGGCGCAGGAATCAATGCGGACCAGGCTACGCCGCCGTCGCTTCGTCGTATCGCGAGGGCGCGCCACTGCGTCCCGCCACCCCCACCACCCCCGGCTCCCACAAGCGAAACCCGTGCTGCGACATACACGTTGCTCGCGTCAAATACCGGCGTTGCCGACGCGTTCATGAATATTGCTCGGCCAAGTTCATCTGTGCTTCGTGACCAGATCGGCGTGAGCGACAAAGCCAAGCCCGGCGCGCCCCCAACAGGGAGCGCCGAGTCATTAAGTATGGACGTGTGCGAGCTTGTGCCTCCAACCGTCGGCCACGTGTCGGCAGAGGGTTGGGCGAAGGTAGTAAACGAAGCTACGACAGATACTGCGCAGAGGATCCACGCGCATGAACGCTGCTTGTGTGTACCCAATTTGTACATACGCAGTTTGTTCGCACATTTTGGGCACATGCATGCAGCTTCTTTGCAAAAATCTAAGGTTATGTAGTGTGTGATAATAAACTCGCAAAATTGTAATGTAGAATTACCTGCTCAAGATAGAAAATATATTACTTCAACCGCCGCCGCCGATGGACAGCAACTCCAGCCACGCCTAGCAACGCCAGCGTTCCAGGCGCAGGTACAACATCGCTAAACCCGTCGATTTCAATGTTGCCGGTCGCGGTAGATGCCAAGGAAATGCGCACAAAGCTGACCTGTGCAAGCCCGACCAAGCCGATGTCGACGCCTGCGCCACCTCCTGAGCCGTTGTACAAGGCGGTCAATTGGGCAAGATCCATCCCTTGCCAGGCAATCGATGGATCGACCGGGCGGGTGAAGTCTGTGAAAACATTTCCAGGCGTAGATTGGAACGGGTTGGTCAAGTCGGCGTATCCGAGCGTCGGGAATAGCCCGTCGGCGGCGAGATTTGGAATGGTGCGCCAGTCAACGCCATCGGCGGAAACTTCGATGGTGCCGCCGTCGGATGCGATGGTGGTGGCGATGGGCTCGAAGGTGTTGGGATCAAAGAAGAAAGAGTTTCCAAAGATAAGCAAGTCGATGCCAAAGGGGTTGGCGGGGTCGTTGATGATGGGCTCATCGAAGCGAACGACGAGTGACCCGCCACGACCAATGGAAATGATTTCATCGGTGCCAAATGCGGAATTGAACGGAGTCACCGCGCCGGGAAATACGCCTTCGCCGGTGAAGCGTTCGGGCGAACCCAGCGCGACGGCGGGGTTTGAAAATCCAGAGCTCGCGCCGACGCCAGCTGTAAACGAGATGACTTGGTCGGCCCAAGGGTTGCTCGTTGCGTGAGCCAAACGTGGCACCGAGGCTGGCGCAAGCACCGCAATCGCGCACAAAAGAGGCTGAATGAGATTGGATCGGACGAAAGAAAAAACAACCGACGCAGAACAAGTGGCGTTCATGCGCCACCGCCTTTCAAGCTACGCACCAACGACGTAGGCACAGTGCCGACGGCCGCCAAGTGTTGCAAATTTCACTCCGATTCGCGCGGAGCGGCCCCTAACCCAGATCGGGATAAAGCCAACACGCGGAAAGAGAGAGCGTCGGACGCGCGCAGGGACGAGGCGAGCGTCAACGCCGGGTCCCTTGCCGAGGCATGAAGTGATAGAGTTTGAGTGCTGAAACCAGCACGCCAAACCTACCGCCGCACGCCGCAGCCCGCGAGGGCCAACCAGCACACGGCCATCGGCAGGTCTTCCGGCTCTGGGCATACTCGTCTGGTCGCCTTCCCAACTCTGGCTTTTTTGGCCAGAAATCAGTGGCTGCTTGAGGTTTGTGTTCACATTCGTGCGCACAAACCGAGCATGACCAGACGCACAAGCCCAATACGGCGGCGCGTCCGCGGCGGAATGAGCGTTGCTTCACTTATGAGGCGAACAACGCCGAACCGCACTTCCCTTTTCACCTAGCCAACGCTCGAAAGAACGTCGCCAGGCACCGATAGCTGCAAGCAGAATACGCCAAGAGTGTGCGGCGTGCAAGTATGCGCTGGAATTGGTGGTCGTAATTGCGCGCAAAGGGTTGCGAGAAGAGATTGTGGGAGTTTGATTTATTGAAAAGGCTTGCGCAAACCTGAATGCAAACCTGAACGCGAGTCTAAACGCGAAACAAGTCCACAGCAACTAGTACAAAGTGGCGTGAACAACGCCAATTGTCAATTCACAACCGACGGCGGAATGTGATTGATTAGAACAAAGCACGCGCGAAAGGCCGCCATGGGCTGATGTAGGTGGCGAGCA
Organism: Phycisphaerales bacterium; assembly: GCA_038240875.1. Lineage (GTDB taxonomy): Bacteria > Planctomycetota > Phycisphaerae > Phycisphaerales > UBA1924 > JBBRGG01. Next base: position 6,168 of record JBBRGG010000106.1, read on the forward strand.
TGCTTGTGTGTGGCGGGCTGAGTGGTGGGCTTATGGGCGGGCTGGCGCGATGCAGCGAGAAAAGAATTAGTCGAAGTCTTCGACATTGAGCCAGTGGGTGGGCCGCAAAAGGCGAGCAAAGGGTACATCTGGGTCGGCGAGAATGATGTGCCGCAGTCAGGCAAGAAGTAGGCACCGACGGACGAGAAAACACCGGCAGAAGAACAATAGAAGCGGATTAGGAATTGAGTGAATTAAGTATTAAGTAAAAACGATATTTATTAGAAGCAATATTACTATTGTACCTCTGAATAACCCCGAAATTAATTTTTTCAAACTGGCGTTTTAACTCGAATAATTAGATTTTGAAATTGTCGCCTCGGTTGTTCAGAGATCCCGTGTTTATGTACTAGACCCTCGCAATTCCATATATAGAACCAAGAATTTGATTGAAATCATTAAAGTTTATAAGGATTAGGGCCTAGCAGGAAAACCCATGATCTACTTTGGGCAGTATTTTGCCCAAAGTGAGATAAGTTGCACTTAGTCAGCGCGAGCGTGATTTCGCCTCAACGAGGCGAAGAGTTGCAGTCATGGGTATAGCGCAGGCGGGAACTTCGCTGGCAGATCGCAACGCTTGAATGACGATGCGTGATTTTTTTCTGCCTTGGTACTGCCTCGGCGAGGTAGAGGGAGCGCGTGCGGGTTGGTACGGGCGAAGCCGTTACCAGCGAGCATTCCTTTGCCGCGCCAGGGCAAATAGAAAAATACAGAGGACGACCATTCCAGAGGTTGCACTCTCGAAGTAAGAGTTCCACCACCTCTCATGGGCTGCAGCTCTGCGCCACGATGAGGCGAAGAGGGTGTCAACGACCGTGACAGTTTGAACGCAGCTTCAACGCAGCTTCAACGCAGCTTCAACGGCGACGACGCCCACCTGCGCCCAAAACTCCAGCGAAGGCTGCGAGCAGCGCGGTTGTTGCAGCAGGCGCGGGGACGATGGTGATGGCGGTTGAATCAAAGCCATAGGTGCGAGTGTCGTTGTAGACGATGTTAAGGCCCAAGGCGGTGTAGACGGTGCCGGGCTGGTCGAGGGTGATGGTGCGGTCGAGTTCGTAGTAGATCCAGGTGCCATCGCGATTGGTTTCGCCCAGTTCGATAAGGTCTTCTTCGACTTCGGGGTTGATGGTGCCGACACTGGCGACGACTTCCCAGTTGTTGATTTCGGACTGGGTGGGCGACCAGAGTTGGAAAGAAAGGACGATGTTCCAAGTGCCCGCGGGGAGGTTTACGGGCTGTTCGAGCCAGAAGGTGCCATCGGCGTTGAAGCCGTTGGCAGAGGCGTTGAGGGACCAGTTGCCACTCTCGGCGCGCTCGGTCGTCCGCGTGAAGGTTGGGTCAAAGAGGCCTATTGCGTCGGGGTGGATGTACGACTGCGGGGTCCAGGCGCCGAGCCCTGTTTCAAAGCCTTCAAACAAGACCAAAGCAGCGTTTGCTTGAGTCGCGGTGAGCATGATCGCGCACGTCGCGCATGTAGATACGAGAAGGCTGATGTTGGCCCGAGCGCGCGCGCAAGGTAAGTTGCAATGTGTTAAGCGGGAGTGTGTGGTTGCGCGTTCGTTAGGCATTGGGCAAAGCTCCGCGGCGTGGGATTGGCTGAAACGCACGCGCGAGGTCGAGCCAAGGCCATTCAAGCCGCTGGGGAAGTATGCCACAGAATGTGAAGGATGCAAGGAAAGTGGGGAGAAGAAGAAGTGGCAGAGTAGCAGAGTGGCATAGTGAAAAAGCCAAGGCAAATTGCCAAGACCTAGTCCAAGAAAGGCACTCTATTTTGTATCGCCTTTAGAATGGAAAGATCACGCCCGCGTAGAGCATCGCGGAATCGCGCGAGGGGTTGTCGCCATCGCCAAAGATTCGGGCGTTGGACATGTGGGCCCAGCGAACGCCGACCATGAGTCGCGTGCCCGAATCGTCGAGAGCTTTGGTGATGCCAACGCCGACGCGTGGCGTGAAGTTGACGCTGGTGCCGTCGGCTGGTACGTCGTCGGTTGAGAAGGCGAGCCCGATGCCGGTATCGGCGTACACGGTCCAGTCGCCATCGTTGTAAAAGTGCCAGCGGATGACGATGTTGGGGTTGATACCTTGCGCGTCGTCGCCATTGATCGCGTAGTACCACGCGCCAAGCTCGGTGGAAAACTCGACATCATCGATGAGGAAGTAGGAGTAGGCACCGAAGATGTTGTAATCGGTGCCGTCGCTGAAGTTGTTAGAGACTCCGCCGCCCAAGATCCACCATCTTGAACCTCCGGCGCCGAAGGCGGGAATGGCTTGCTCTTGAAGCTTGCCCATCGATGCGGGCGCGGGGAAATCTGCGCTTGCTCTGGGCGCGTCGACAGCTTGCGCGTAGCGAAGTGTTGCGGGCGCGTTGTATTGCGCGTCTAACGAATCATCAGTTCCAGTCGCGGCAATCGCGCTCGAAGAAACGCATGCGGTGACGGCTAAGCCGACGCAGGCCAATAAAGACAGGCGCGAGCCATGTAAAACAACCGAGCCGACTAAGGACGTAGAAGAGTTCATATTCGTGCGCATCGAGTGTTCCAACTTCTCGCCGCATAGCCAGCGGCAACTGTTTAAATTACCAATACGAAACCAAGCAATCAAATGAGCAAGAATCTGCTCGTCTGACAGAGTAATGAAGATAGCCTTGCAACATACTCATAGGCAACACACACGATACATTTACGAGCGCGCGAGTTCATTCACTTATGCACGCAAATCAGGGAATCATACTCAAACCGTTTCAACCTATGAAGAGACAGAACAAATTGACAAGAGCAAAAGGCCTGCGCCATGAGAAGATTGAAGTTACTCAGTAAGAACTCTTACACAAACAGCGAAACACCAGTCATTTCCTTTGGTGTTGGAAGGCCGAGCATGTCGAGAGCGGTGGGGGCGATGTCACCAAGCTTACCACGTTTGGCGCGGGTTGCTGGGTCGAACCACCCGATGACGTTGGTGTCGCCACGAAGTTTGCGTTTCTTGGCTGCTGGCTCAACAATGATCGTGGGCACGTCGTACACGGTGTGAGCAGTATGAGGAGAGCCGGTTTCAGGGTCAAACATCTGTTCTGCGTTGCCATGGTCGGCGAAAACGATGAGAGAGCCGCCTTTGGCGAGGGTCGCGTCAACAACCGCGCCGACGCAGGAATCAACCATAGCGCACGCGGCGATCGCGGGCTCGAGCTTGCCGGTGTGCCCGACCATGTCGCCGTTGGCAAAGTTGACAACGATGAGAGGTTGGCAATCACTCGAAGCCAGGCGTCGAAGAACGCAGTCGCGGATTTCCGCTGCGGCCATCTCGGGCTTGAGGTCATACGTCGCGACCTTTGGGCTAGGCGGGTTTTCGCGGGTCTCGCCTGGGAACGGCTCTTCGCGATAGTCGTTAAAGAAAAAGGTAACGTGCGGGTATTTTTCAGTTTCAGCACAACGAAACTGCGTGAGACCATGCGACGACGCCCACTCGCCGAGAATGTGGACCATCTTTGGTGGCTTGGGAAAGGCGACGCCGACGAGGCCTTCCAGCCTTTCCCAGTATTGCGTCATAGTGAAAAGGTTGATGGCGGGCTTTGGGCCGCGATCAAAGCCGACGACGCCCGAGTCTGGGCTGGGCTTGACCTTCTTCCATTGCTCGTCGGAGAAGACGAGTGCCGAGCAAATCTCGCGAGGGCGATCGCCACGGTAGTTATAGAAGATCACGCTATCGCCATCGCGAATCGGAGCCTTATCACCGATTCGGCGTGGCGTGATAAACTCGTCGCCTTCCTGGCTGGAGTTGGTCGGCGCGTCGTAATAGGCCTGGAATGCTTCGGCACTGGTCGCAAACGTCGGGAATGAATCCGCCGCAGGCTTACATAAGAGCAAGTCATAGGCTAATTTCACGCGTTCCCAGCGATGATCGCGATCCATCGCATAATACCGGCCACAAATAGTGGCAACATGGCCAATGCCGATACGTGTGCACTCGGCTTCGACTTGGGCGGCGAATTTTTTGCCGGTATAAGGCCCTGAATCGCGTCCGTCGGCGAAGAGATGGATGACCACGCGATCGCGCGAAAGCCCCAGCACCTTGGCGGCGGTCAGAATCGCGTACAAATGTTCGAGAAGGCCATGGACGCCCGCATCGGAATTAATGCCCATGAGGTGAAGCATGCGCGTGGGGTCGGCCTTGACCTTTACGATGGCGTCAGCAATCGCGGCGTTGGTGTGCAAGCCATTGACGCACGCCTTGGTCATGACCAAGCTTTCCTGATGCACGATTCGGCCTGCGCCGATGTTCTGGTGGCCGACTTCGCTGTTGCCCATGGTATCTTCGGGTAGGCCGACGTCTTCGCCACTGGTTTTGACCAGTGTCCATGGATAGTCGCGCATGAGGCGATCAGCAACAGGAGTTAGGCCGCGCTGCGAAGCAAGGCGAATCGCATCGAACGCCGCGTGCGATGGGTTTGGGTTCATCCCCCAGCCGTCGCGGATAATCAGAACCACAGGAGCGCGAGAGGCCGCGGAGTTGTCAGGAGTTAGCATGGCCTGAGAATAGTGCCAAAGTCACAGCCGCACCACATCAGAGTCGTGCTTGGAAATACGTTTGTATCTACAACACTTTGAATGCGTTCTGCCTTCTACCGACGGCTTCACACCAACGCCATGATCTCGTCCCACTTCATAGCCTGGCCCGGCGGACGGCCTTGGACCGCGGCGACCTTGCTGATGCCCTGCTCATTTTTCGGGATTACCATCGTACCACGACTGGCTACGTTCAGATCCGCCCAGTACAAGCCATAGGCCTTGCAGACTTCGCGGTGCATGTCCGCGAGCAGTGTGTGCGTGTATCCTTCTTTTTCCGCCCACGCCGCGTTGGTCGCAAACGAATCGCATGATACGCCGACGACGGTCATGCCCTTCTTGCTCCAGCTCTCAATGTCGTTACTCACACAGCGCATCTCGGCAGAACACACATCCGTAAACGCGAGCGGATAAAAACAGAGCACAACGTCGCTCTTTTTAACGTGGTCAGATAAACGCCACTCCTCGCGGTTCTGGGTCATGAGCACGAAGTCAGGGGCGGTTTCGCCGACGGTGATCAGTGTTTCACGAGGCTTCAAGCTTGGGTTACGCATGGCAAGGCTCCTGCAAAAAATTGGCTTTGGGTCGCTATTTGGAAATTCGTATCTGAACGCGGATCGGCACACGATCAAGTCGCACCAGCAAAGTACCTACGCCGGAAGCACCTGCCGCTTCTCTTGAATTGGTTGTTCCTGCTTGACGAACACTATTAGGCACAATCATTTCGCTATCCGCTTTATTCTTGACTAGGCGCGGGTATCAGAACTGCGTATTCTACCTGCGTCAAGTGCTACTTCCAACAGTACGTTTACTCTGCTGCTGATGCCCTTGGCCGAGTTGGCCTTTCCTGTAGGCATTCGATCCGATTTTCTAGCCTTGCCACGCACGTAGCCGGACTTCATGAGAGCAGTACATGCCCGACGCCCCGCACACGTCCCAC
>JBBRGG010000107.1:0-11621 GCA_038240875.1 Phycisphaerales bacterium
GTTATTCAGGTATTCGCGGTCAACGATATCGGGGTTGTATGCGGGCGCTCCAATGAACTTGCTGCGCTCATGATTGATGTGTACGTTCTTAGGATCGATTCGGCTGATGGCATCCACAGGAATCAGAAAGGTCGTCTTCCCGATGCCAAGAAACCCGCCGGAGGAAACTTGAAGAAAGCGAACTTTCTTCTCAGCGGCGTCGATCATAAGATCGTCCACATCGCCGATGTGCTCGCCCTTTGTATCCAAAACCTTCCGGCCACGCACGTCCTCGGCTGGGCTTGTAAGGTTAAAGACCGTGTCGCTCAGCCTCAGTATGTCGGGCTGTGAGGTGGTTTGGCCGTGATTCAAATTTGTCATATTAGAATTTCCTTCTATTGTTATGTACGTTTGCTGTAAAACAGCTTATTACTTTACGATTCGTACGTACCCTTAGAACGGGTCGCCTAACTCGCTCACGCGGATGAGTTTTTTGTTCACAAACTCGGCGATTCCCAGCCTGGAGAGCTCGCGACCGTACCCTGAACATTTCACTCCGCCAAATGGCAGATTGGGTGCGGTCCATGTCGGGTGATTGATGAACACCATACCTGTATCAATCCGATCCGCAATGCGCTTGGCTCGTTCGATGTCGGCTGAAAACACAGATCCGCCTAAACCAAACGGCGAGTCATTGGCAAGCGAGATTGCCGCTTCTTCATCGGGCACGCGATAGATCACAGCGACCGGGCCAAATAACTCCTGGTACGACGAAGGCGAGCCTGGTTTGATCCCTTCGAGGATAGTCGCTTCGTAGAACGCGCCTTCTCGCTCAATACGCGAACCGCCAAGTAATACGTTGGCGCCATCGGTTACAGCATTCTTAACTTGTTCAACAAGATGAACCGCAGCTTGCTCGGAGCTCAGCGGCCCAAGCTGTGTGCGTGCATCCATAGGGTCGCCCACAATCAGATCCGACATCTGTGCAATTAGCTTTTTCGTGAACTCGTCGGCGACGCTTTCGAGAACGATGAACCGCTTCGAAGCTACGCAGCATTGACCGGTGTTATTCATTCGGCCTATGAATCCCCAGTGGACCGCCATATCGATGTCAGCGTCTTCAAGCACGATGAAAGCATCGCTCCCGCCTAGCTCAAGTACGGATTTTTTCAGGTTTTTACCTGCAGCAGCAGCGAGAGACGCCCCGGCTTCTTCACCGCCAGTAAGCGAAGCGCCCTTGATGCGCGGGTCATCCAGCAATCGCGCGACCTGTGCGCCTGGAATGAATAGATTGGTGTACAAACCATGCGGAGCACCAGCTTCATGAAAGATGCGCTGGATGGCTAGTGCACACTGAGGCACATTCGATGCATGCTTGAGTAGAATCGTGTTGCCAACCATGATGTTGGGGGCGGCGAACCGCGCGACTTGGTAGAAAGGAAAATTCCACGGCTCAATGCCCAGAAGCACTCCAACCGGACTGCTGCGAATAAACGCTTCTCCCTTCTCGGTAGCGATTGGTACGTCAGCAAGAAATTCCTCGGCGTGATCTGCGTAATAGGTAAAGATTGCCGAGCTGAGCTCGATCTCCCCGAAACTTTCGCTAATGCGTTTGCCCATCTCGGAGGTGATGAGTCGAGCTAGCTCGTCCTTGCTTTCGAGAAGCAATGCGGCCACTTTGCGCAACAGAGCGGCTCGATAGATGTATGACGTGTCTTTCCACTCTTGAAAGCACGAGTCAGCGCCAGCGATTGCGGCTTCAATAGCGCCGGGAGTTGACTGGTCAAAGGTACGTGTTGCTTTGTCCGTGTATGGGTTGATAGTCGCGATGCCCATTGGGTGTTCCTTGCGCTGGCGGTCTTAGACAACTTCGTGAGTCATAATGCGACCAATCGGACGATAATGCGACGACAAAGCGATGTCTGTAATGATTCGTAAAAGAAACGGCGAGTCTACTCATACCCGAACCAAAGGCGTGCTCACCAGATGTTCTGCTATAAACCAAGCCTGTAGTTCGTTAGTTCGAATGACGTCAGAAACAATCACGTCATTGCTACCAAAGTCGCCAAGTTCATTTACTTTCTGAGCTGCGTCGCGGCAGTCGATAAGTATTAATTCGATTGCTTCGAGCATGCGCGATAGCATTGCAGGTACTTCTTCACAACCATCGGGGGATCGTGGAATTTGCGTAAGTTCCGCAGCGTGCCTTGGATCACCGACGGCGATCCCGCCCAGGGTTTGGATGCGTTCAGCAACCGTATCAATTAATGCGAGTTGCTCGCCCGCATGCTTATCAAGAAGCAGATGAAGCTGATAGAACGTTGGGCCACGCATCAGCCAATGATGTTTCTTATAGAAAGCAAAAAGAATTTGCGAATCCGCGAGGATTGAATTGAGGCGTTGGCACGAATACATTCGCGCGTCGTGCGCGAGCGCGAGGGGGAAGAGCCGAACGGTACCGTACTTCTGGATTTCTACGCCCTGCTGGTGCAACCAAGGCTGGCTATGCAATGCTGGTCTGTTCTTGGGGGTAGGCATGATAGAACGTTCTTTAGGATTATGTTCGCCATCAGATATTGATGAGTTATGGGAGTCTTTCATCTTATACCGGCTTTCTTCTAATGTGTCACTGCCTGGGAACATAAGGTTCCGCGAATCGGTGGCAAGTGCTCTCGCCTATTGCCACCGAGTTGTACACACTTCGATCGCTTTTCAAGCGATGAAGGAAATTGGCTTAGAGTGTACTGTTCTTTGAGTGAGAGTGGCCAGCGCGATGAACACGTTCCCACGCATCGCGAGTGGCGAGTTTGGCTTGGTCCCAACCGAGCTTGGATGAACCCCTGGCGCGATCCCACCCTTTGCCAAGGTCGGGCTCTACTGAATCGAACGTCGCACCATTTTCGCTTCGACGCTCATAGTTTTCCCAGCCATAGCGATATGCGGGCTCAAACTCGTCAAACTGAACATTCTCGCGGCTGTAGGGTCTGGATGTGTAGTTTTCATTCCAGTACTTGGTTTCGATAGTTGGATTGATCGTCTCAGCAACCGATCTCCCTGCGTAGCCTCCGGCGACAGCGCCAATCGCTGCTCCAGCAATCACGCCCACTGGACCACCGATCGCTCCTCCAATTGCGCCAGTTGCAGCGCCAGCAGTGACCGCACCGACACCGACGCCTACTGGATGTCCAGCATCGGTTCGTTGCGTGTGATCTGCTTCGTTCAGCTTGCGAACAGGCTGATTCATATTTTCTTTGGGGTCTAACATGGTCTTCTCCTCAAGTGTTTGGCGTTTAGTACATTTGCCGAACGAGTCTTATAGCTCCCAGCCGAGCTACCAAAGGCATCCACCAAGACACCAATTCTCACGTTCTCAAGCACTCATTCACGCTCGCGTATTGCCTACACCGTTTCACTACGCGTCATGTGCCTTCAGATTTGAGACTTCGAAACGTAACCGAACCTATCGCGCAATCGCTATTAAGCGACTCGGCCAAATTCTTCCACGTCGCAACGACACATGCACGTGGGCGTACATATTCGATTCGTTACCAAAGATTTCATTTGGTCGCGGTAATGCCATGCCCTTCGCATTGTTGCGGAGCGTCTGTTCACGCCGGTCAGAAACGATGATCTGTACATGAACACATCATGGCACAGAAGTAGCCGTCGTCGAGACCGGAAACATCCTTGATCGCCCGACGCGCAATCAAGCCTCGGCTAGCCCTTCACGAATCGAGAAACGCATCAATTCGGAGCGAGACTTGATTCCCAGTTTTTTCATCATCCGATCCTGATGTCCGTCGATAGTCTTGACGCTTCGACTGATCTGCGCGGCGATCTGAACACGCGACAAACCCTTGCCAATCAGGCGAAGGATCTCTGACTCGCGCGACGTAAGCAACGACAAACGCGTAACCGGCTGATTCTCTGCTTCTTCACCATGCGCTCCATGCGAAGGAGTGTTCGTAGCGTTGATTTCGTTCCCTGTTGCGACCGGGCGGCAGCGTTGCCGAACCTTTGGCCCAAGGATGAACGTGCTCTCGCGACTTTGCACGATCTCGATGATGCCACGCTCGATGTCCTCGAGCTCTTCAGACTTGGCAAAGTATCCTCGAACACCCGACGCGAACGACGCCGTGATATACGCATCACGAATGTGGGCGCTTAACATGACCACACGGATCTCGCCGCACATCCGGTGGAGACGATCGGCGGTCTCAAAGGCGTCTGGTCCGGGCATCTCGATGTCCAGCAGCACCACATCGGGACGCAGCCGCATAGCTTCATCGATCAGATGAGTAGCATTGGCCAACCTTGCAACGATCTCGATCTTGCCTTTAATCGCAAAGTGGGCACGCAGCCCCTCAACGAGTACGGCGTGGTCATCAACGCACAACACCTTGATCGCGTGCGATACCATCGGCGCGCTCGGTGCTTTGGCAAGGGTTTGCGGCTGACGAACCAATAGCTTCGTTGGCGATGCGCGATCAAGCACGCCCCCTTCGAGCCCGGCCCGCGGCTCTACGAGTGACGAACGCTTGGTTGACTCGGATGTTGCTTGCTTCATGTGCTTGCCTTTCGTGGAATTTTCTTCTGCCTATTAACGCTCGTGCCGTTTGATTGATGCTCGATACTGACCGTGGAAACCTGCAAGGGCTTGACGACCTGGGCCAATGCAAAGCGCAGTGATTCAAAGTCGTCGGGTGTTTCGACAATCGAAGCACCAAGTTCGATCCAGGTGTTTCGAGTTGGCTTCGATGGGTTTCCCAGCACAACAAGGATTCGATCAGGATGTCCCTTTCGCCAGTTTCGCGCGGCGTTCAGTGTGATCGTGGTTGGCACCGTCACCCAAAGATCCGCCGAACTCGGCGCGCCATCGTTGTCTTCAATAACATGCCAATTCGCGCTAGTAAGGATCTGGGCGATAAGCGCCGTGCTACGAAGATTACGAGCCGTCACCGCAGCAGTGCGGACAACTTGCGCGTTCTTTGATCCGTGTTCTGCATTACCCGCAACTCCCGCATGATCTTCATGACCATGGGCAATTGGCATCACCAGCGTGACCCGCGTCCCGACTCGCGCGGTTGACTCGATCTCGATCAGCCCGCCCGCGCGAATAGCTACCTTCCTCGCAAGAGGCAGTCCAAGCCCGGTGCCCATGCTTCGCGGCTTGGTCGTGAAGAACAGATCGAGTGCACGCTTCTGCGTTCCCTGCGTCATGCCTCGTCCGTTGTCCGTGACGCTGAGTCGTACCAGCCGATCATCGTCGCTCATTTCGGCGCTGATTCGAACAACTGCATTCCGGCGCGTTGACGGGATCGCCTCTCCCGCGTTAACAACCAAATTGAGAACAGCCTGTGTAAGCCAGTGTGGCGCGATTTGGATCGCTCTCAGTCCCGTAGGGATCGATGCAAGAACCTTAACATTCTTCGGAACTGCCTTTCGCAACAATCCGCCGACTTGGTTCCACCAATGTGAAACGTTTGTCGTTCCCTTGCCATCGCTCGTAGTTCCTTGTCCTTCAGGATCAAGCGCGAGAAAGTGGAGCCCATCAGTAAGCTGCTGGAGGTACGCGATTGATTTGCGTACCGAAGAGAGATGCTTGGATCCCTCCGCGTTCAGCCCTGAGTGCTCGATGGCGTTGAGGTGGGCACGCACCGGGAGCAAGACGTTGTTCATGTCGTGCCCAAGCCCCGCCGCCAATGTTCCGAGCGATGTGAGCCGATCAGAAAGCTGCAACCGAAGATTTGCCGTTGCAAGCGCGCGAGTTTGTTCCGTGATCAGTCGCTGCAGCCGAATTCGCTCCTCGGCTGTATCCGGCCCCGTGTCCATTTGCTGGCTCACGTCTCGAATTATCCCGATAAAGAATGCTTCCGAGATCGCGGGAAGTTCCGCTCGTGACATCGACAACTCGATCTGAATCATCTTCCCATCTTTGCAGACGGCGGCAAATCGTTGCACACGAAGAAGAGATTCAACCGTGTTAGGATTTCGATATCCGCCAAGATACCGATCTAGCGCCGTTCGAAACGCTTCAGGTATCAGGACCTTTACATTCTTGCCATAGAGTTCATGTGGCGCCCAACCAAAGACTTCCTGCACCGAATCGCTCGCAGATTGGATGATGCCGGCAGTGTTCATCGTGATTATTGGGTCGAGAATCGGGCGCCGACGTGAGGCTGCGCGACCAAAGCCACCCTTGGGCCTATGTGTATTTTCACTTTGAACCTTGGGTTGTGCATCAGTCTGCATCAAAAACGACGCAGAGGCATCCCTGTTGGACCCTTTGGCGGTTCGCAGTAGCTGATTCGCAACACGCATGACGTACTCTACACACACGCGACCAAGCACAAGTCCCATTCAACGATACTACATCCATCAAACAAGCAATTTTGCTTATTCATTGAGGAATCAAAAGAATCTTCTGACAAACTCTTACACGTAGTTTGCATCTCGTGTGGTCGCAATTCGTATCCAGCTCACATCTCAGGTTGATGGATACCGCGTGCTGATCAAGGACATGTTCTTGTAGCAATCTCTCAAACTCTGCTAGACACTGTATGAAATCTACGACTTCTGTGGCACATCAGTGCCTCTTCTTCACACAGTTCTGTTTGCTCGTATCAATCAATTGCCTCTTGATCCTCCTTCGCTGATAAAGGAACGCTCCCATGCCAATGCAACGTATCTTAGGAATCGCTCTTGTCGTCGGTGGCATCGTCTTGCTCATCTTTGGTTTACAAGCCATTGACTCGTTTCGCTCGCAAGTTTCTAACTTCTTCACTGGCTCGCCGACAGATCGTGCCATCTGGCTCACCATCGGTGGTGTCCTAGCCATTGCCGCAGGTCTATCTGTCGCGGCTCTCCCAATGTTCGGCAAGCGCGCTGTATGACTCGCGCATACGAGATGGCCAATATATAGCCTCGTTCGGCTTGATTGCCCGAGTCTTACATGCGGCGATATCATCCGCTCATGACCGCACAACTCCAAGACCCGTTCGTCATAATCTGCCCAGGCCAAGGTGCACAATCCGTCTCGATGGGACGAGCCTGGTTTGATGCTTCACATGAAGCTAAAGCGGTCTTTCAACGCGCCGACGCGCTGATTGGCGATCGACTTGGCCCCTCACTCTCTGATCTCTGTTTCCATGGCCCGGCCGACCGCCTCAACCGCACCGACATCTCGCAGCCCGCAATCTTCGTCGCGTCCATCGCCTCTTGGCGCGGCATGCTCGCTCGCCTAGGCACGACCGAAGCCGATGCGCAACTCCAAGCAACCGCTGGCCTTTCGCTCGGCGAATACACCGCGCTCCACGTCGCCGGTGCAATCTCATTTGAAGATGCGCTCGAACTCGTCACACTTCGAGGCAGAGCAATGCAAGACGCCGCCGAAGCACCCTCGGTAACTTCTGGTGGCGGCGGCGGCATGGTCGCGCTCGTCGGCGCCGACGAAGCCCAGGCACAAGCCGTATGTGATTCTGCGCGCGGGCCCGACGTACTCGTGTGCGCCAACTTCAACGCGCCGGGCCAAGTGGTTCTGTCTGGTCACAAGTCTGCGTGCGAGCGGGCGGCCGCTGTCGCGGGCGATATGGGGCTCAAGTCCGCAATCCTCCCCGTTGCTGGCGCGTTCCATAGCTCTCTCATGGCTCCCGCTGCCAAACGCCTCGAAGCCGCCCTCGCCAAGACCTCGTTCAAAGCGCCCCGTTGCCCGGTGTATTCGAACGTCACCGCCCAACCACACGCGCCGACTGCCGACGCTTCGCTCGCCGACAGCATCCGCCGCAGCTTGGTTGAACAGCTCACCAGCCCAGTTCGCTGGTCGCAAAGCTGTGCCGCGATGGCCAAAGCGTGTCCGGGCTCTTACCAAGAACTCGCACCCGGAAAGGTACTTGCTGGCCTCATGCGCCGCATCGATAAGTCGGTTAAAGTAATCTCCAACGATATTCCTGCTTAACACCCTCTCACCTGTAGTCCCGCCTTGAACCAATAGGCATGGGATTCCTTTGCTCCTTCGACGCACGTATCCTGTGTCGACTACTTCACGCATCACTTGCCTTGGTCACACACGGGAAAATCCCCCACATGAAGACGCCATCGCGCCTCACTCCGAACGACGCACAAGCCGCCACAACTGGCTCTCAAAGCGCTCGCTCTCAAACTACTGGCAAACACGCACCCGGTAACAGGCGTTCGCGTTCATTCGCTGCGCAAGCCGCAGGCGTTGCGCTTCATTCCGCAACCGTTCTCGCGCTGGTTGGCATGATTGCACTGCCCGGCGTCGGATTGACCGCGTGCTCGCCACCCCCGCCACCGCCCGCTCCGCCGCCCCCTCCTCCCCCGCCACCACCCGATGCAACGCCGATCCAGATCGATCCGCTGTTGCAATCAGTCAAGCCCGATCAACGCGTTCAGTTCCCGCAGGTCGCTGCGCCGGTCGATGAAAGCCTTGCTCGCGCGGTAATTAAGCTCGCCGAGGCACTGGCCAAGGGTGACACCGCGGCCGTTGGCCCCATGCTCGATCCTTCCGCTCGAGGCATCTTGGAACGCCTCTCAGGAACCGGACAATGGCAAGACGCCACCGCACGCATCCAAGCCGTTCGCGTCGTCAACATCATCAACCTAGGCGATCCTAAGTCCGCCAAAATGTCTATAGGCAACGTCTATCTAGCCATCCAAGAGCCCAACCGTGCCTACATCCTCGCGTGGCTCGCCAACCGCGTCGGCGATAACTGGATCTTCTCCGGCAACCTCTCGACTGCTTCGACCCGAGCTCGCGCGAGTGAGTTTGATGGCTTGTCCGAAGCCGTTCTCTCCACCGATCTCAAGATTGACCCGTTGGCGATCCCTTCCACAGCCAATCTTCCCCAAGCACCCGCGCTCCCCGGCACGACTCCCGCCGCTGCGCCTCCTGCTGCGGAAACCCCTGGTGGAACTCCGCCCCCTGCTCCTTCGCCTGGCGCTCCTTCTCCTGCATCGCCTATGCCAGCACCTTCGTGATATTTGTAACAACGTGAACACTTGGACACTCGGCGAGAACCACGTGAGACACGGCTCGTTGCTTTGTTTCACTTCCGGTTGTACACGCACGTATCCAATTCAGCGCAGGCGAAAATAAGTCGTGCCAGCTGTATACTTTCGTTGTTGACTGTTCGTTCCTGATTCTTCTGTTTGCTGGCGCATCAATGCCTTTGACCTGAGGTTCTCCCATGGCCACTGATCCATCATCCACGGTTCATCGCGTCGCCATCGTCACCGGTGCTTCGCGTGGCATCGGCAAGGCCATCGCCTTGCGCCTTGCCCAGCCCGGCACCGATCTCGGCGCTAATCGCCATGTCGTGCTCGTCTCACGCAGCGAAGGGCCATTAAACGAAGTCGCCCAATCCATCACCGCCAAAGGCGGCCTTGCCAGCGTTCGCACTTGCGACGTAGGCGATGCCGCCGCAGTCGCCAAAATGGTCGAAGAAGTCGCCGAGTCCTTGGGCCGGCTCGACATCCTCGTCAACAACGCCGGCATCACCAAGGACAACCTCGCCCTCCGCATGGAAGACGCCGACTGGGACGCAGTCCTGGATACCAATCTCAAGTCCGCCTTCGTCGCGATTCGCGCCGCCGCCCGCCCCATGATGCGTGGCAAATTCGGCCGAATCGTAAGCATCGGCTCCACCAGTGGTATCGTCGGCAACGCTGGCCAAGCCAACTACGCCGCCGCCAAAGCCGGGCTCATCGGCCTCTCCAAATCAATTGCCCGCGAACTTGGTGGCAAGGGCATCACCTGCAACGTCGTCGCCCCAGGCTTCATCTCAACCGACATGACCGACGTGCTCCCACAGCAAGTAAAGGACCACATCAACACACTTATCGCCGTAAAGCGTCTGGGCACCCCCGAAGATATCGCCGCCGCCGTCGCCTATCTCACGAGCGATCAAGCTGGCTTTATCACCGGCCAGACCATCATCGTTGATGGTGGCATGACGATGGCGTAAGCACGACATGCCCACGCTGGATTGGACCTGCCCCCTTTTCTGTTAACAGTCGCGTTCGTAAAGCCTCTTTAACTAGTACATGCCAATGAAAAACCCCTCTCTGATGCGAGAGGGGCTGTTTTTATCTCTCGTGAAAGTTCTCGAAACGTGGACGGCCCGCTGTCATTCAGCGAACGGTCACAGGTTCAGCAGCCGCCTTCGAACGAACGGAAGAACGATCCGATGTCAAATCCGTCGATGCCGCCGGATTCATCAAGATCGGCTTCGGATGCTCCTGCTTCAAAGGCTTCAAAGAAGGCGCCTACGTCAAAGCCGTCGATACCGCCAGACTGGTCAAAGTCCGCAGGGCAAGGGCAAGGCACCGGCGAAGCAACATTCACGAACGTTGGGTTCGAAGGGAAACTGCCACATGCGTCCGTGATCACGCAGTCATAGAACGCCTCTTGCACGCAGCGCCCCGAAGTCACTTCAAGTGTCGGTGTTTGCGTGTTGAAGTACCGATTGTCAAAGCCTTCCTCGATCGCGATGTACACCCCGCTGTCGTTTCGACGACGCCACTGATACGTCAGTGGCGAATTAGGCAACGATGTCGTTGCGACCACGCTCAGTGACCAAGGCTGTCCAACCACAAACCCAAGCGGATCAGGCTGATCAGAAATCGTGATCGAAGAAGCACCAAAGTAGACACTCCCGACGCCACCACCCGACACACCCGCGCCGCCACCCGCGACACTGATATTGCCTATCGGAAAGCTCTGGTCGCACGAAAAGAGTGCGATTCGGCCGCCGCCACCACCGCCGCCCGGGGGCGAGTAGGTCTGCCCGCCGTTGCCGCCGCGTGCGTCGATTAAGCCCGACCCGTTGATGGTTCCAGCAGTGAGCGAGATGCCACCACCCGCGCCGCCACCAGAATCCCACCAGGAAGTTATTCCATTAGCGCCGTTGGCACTGATGGTGCCGTTGACAGTGAGAACGCCCGCAACATTCACCCTAAGTGCGCCACCGCCCGAGCCGCCACCGATGAAAAGCGTCCCGTTTGAAGAGCTTGCGCCACCGCCAGAGCCAAAGTCAAAGGGGCTATCCGCAGAGCCATAGGCAGCTGTCGCAAATGAAGGGTTAACTCCACCTCGCGCGCCACCACCACCAAAGCCGCCACCAGCACCCGATCCACTCGTGCGAGCGCCGCCGCTAGGTCCAAGGGTTGAAGGATGTCCAAACCCGCTGAGATTGATCGAGCCACCCGTATCAATCACCAGACTAGTGGCAACCGTGATGTCAACCGGAACCAGTTGAGTCGTTGATACGCTGCCGCCGCTGCGAATGTTAAGTTTATTGATCGTCACCGGGCCATTGTTTGTCGAAGCGCGTGCGCCCGAACCAATCGTCACTTCGTGGATCGAACTTTGCAGCGGCGTGACCGCAGCGTTGGCAAGCGTTGTCGTATAGAGAATCTGCCCTTGTGCCTCGCCAGTCCTGGTGAAGATGGAACCAGCACCACCCGAAGTCGTCCCACGACCGCCCGAAGCGTTGAGCGTGCCGGTGAAGTTGCTGGAATTGTTCACCACCAATGCGACGCGCCCGCCCGATCCGCCTCCTGCACCATTAACGCTGTAAACACGACTGGCTTCTCCGCCGAGTGCGCGAACAACTCCTGCACCA
>JBBRGG010000108.1:0-11604 GCA_038240875.1 Phycisphaerales bacterium
GCGAGGATCGGCTCGCCACTCTCCAGCGCAAGCAGCGCGTCATACGAACCCGCTGGCCCGCGCAATGTCGTAATCTTGTAAATCGCCACAGGCCGTACCAGTTCGGGTAATTCCGCCGCCAGCATCGACAGCAAAGCACTCCCGCTGCTCGTCGAAACCGCAAAGCGCGCTGCCAGGCTTTCGCTTCCTACATCAACCCCACCGGCTTGCCCCTCCCCAAAGCTCTTTGGCACAGGATCAATCGTCGTTCGCAAGTCAAACGCACTCGCCATCGAATTCGTCCACGCCGGGTCCGCTTCCTTCGAAGGCGGCGACACCAACACCATCGCCCCAGCATTCGCCGCCGCTCGCACCGCCGCCCAAGCCTGCGTCGGCAATCCATCCGGCGAAGGGATCAAGATCGCATCCATCCCCCGCAGCGCCGCTCCGCCACTCGTCAGCTCACGCGCCGGGTCAATCACCGTCAGCCGCACATCACCCGTCGCGCGCCTGGGCGCGAGAGGATCATCCACCGGCGCACTCGCGAGCGAAAGCCAATCCGCCGCAGTGAAATCCGAAACATTTCGCGCCTGCCCAAGAGGCCCATTCCACAGCAGCGCAACATCAATTGTTGATCGTGCTTCGACCGCCACCCGCGCGATGTCATCACGCCTAAGCGCATCTTGATCAACGCTCGCTTCAATCACAATGGGCCTGAGCGTACCTCGCGCATCGGCGCGCTGTATCGGCACTTCAACCGTGCCCAGCCCGGTCGCGGTCTGTTGCCCTGGTGCAAACTTCGCGTCGACAACCACTCCCTTTGCTGCTCTCTCCGACGCGTTCGCGCCTATTGCAGTGCTTAATTCAGCAGTGCTTGATTCAGCCGCATCCTTCTCATCGCCGCTCGCAACCAGCGCTTTGATCCTCACCCGCGCCGTGAACGCCTCATCCTGAAATGGCCCGCTTCGCGACAGCGTCACCCGCACCGGAATCGTCCGTGCTTCACCCACCACAATTGTCCGCAGCGCCTCAACGCTCGTGACCGCAACATTGTCCAGCATCGTTTGCGTCGGCGAGCGAACAATCACTCGCGCGTTGCCCAAGCTCGCCAGCGTCTGCTCGGGCGAGATTGTCCCCGCTCGAAACTCACTGATAAAGACCACGCTCGACGTGTTTGTGTTCCTTGCTTCAACTCCTGTACTCGGCATACCACCCGCGCCACCCGCACCATCTGCGCCAACTGCACCACCTACGCCAGCTCTTGCCCCAACTCCTGCCCGCAAACCCTGACCCATGTCTCTGCGAATCAACTCAATAGCGCCCGCAACATCCGCCCGCGAATCTGTCGCCGTCATGTCCACCAACAACCCGCGCACCACCGACACCTCGCTCGTCGGCGGCATGACAATCCCTCGCGCCGGCCCCGCCAACCCGATCAGCGCCACTCGATCTCCTCTAGCTGGCTGCAGATCTTCCAACAATGCCAACGCCCGCGTTCGCGACGCATCCAGCGCGCTCGCGCCACCACTCGCCGCGCCTACCGCAGCCGACGCCGTCAACGAATCATCCACCACCAAGTACACCGTCTTTGGCCCGCTCGACCCCCGCAAACTCGCCGAATCCAATATCGGCTTGCCAATTGCCATCGCCAGTAGCGCCACGATTAAGCATCGGCACGCGAGCAGCAACATCTGCTCAAGCCGCATCCGCCGCCGCTGCTGTTGATATGCCTCGATGACAAACCGCATCGCGCCAAACGAAATCGGCTTGCGCCGCCTTCGTAGCAAAATGTGAATCAAAATCGGAATCGCGACGCACGCGAGCCCGACGCCAGCGAGAATGGGGTTGATAAAGTTCAACAAGACCTCTCAATGACGTGACTCGTGCACACTCTGCCAACACACCGCCAACACATCCCACGTACCCACGTACCTTTTTACCCGCGACCTTTTTGCTAGTACAACTGGCTCTTCTAATCAGCCATACGAACTCTTCTTCATCATCGCATTCCGGCGCGCTACAAACGCAGCCAAAGGCGGCCCCAACCAGTCGTGCGTCCCCACCTTCTGGAAGTCAAACCCAGATGCTCGCACCGCCTTCTCCAGCGCCGCCCGATGCGCATCAAACGCCGCCAAATACGCCCTGCGCAGCGCCCTTGGATCTACCCGCAGCATCGCCTCTCCCTCCATCCCGACAAACGGCGCGGCATCCGAAAACCCAAACGTCTCTTCCATCTTGTCCACAACCTGGAAAATCATCGCGTCATGCCCCGCATGCCGAACTCGCGCCAACACGTCCTTGATCTCTTGAGGCTCGGTATAAAAATCGCTCACCAGCGCGAGCAAACATTTGTTCGTCAGCTTCGACAAAGTCTGGTCCACGGCTCGGGCAAACCTCGTTCCCCGCCCCTTCTGCACCGGATCAACCGGATGCGTCGCTAGCGCACCAATGATCTGCCGCCACGTCCCCTGGCTGCTCGACCGCTTCAGCATCGCGCGAATCTCATCAGCGAAAATAATCAGTCCCGTGCGATCACCTTGCTTGAGCGTGATATACGCGAGTGCCGCCGCAAGCGCGGTCGCATGGTCGTACTTGCTCCACTCCAGTCGCCCGTCCAAACTCTTCTCAATTCCCTGCCCCGACGCATCCGTGAACGAGCGCGATCCATACATCATCGATCCCGAGCTATCCACCAAAATCACAAGATCAAGCGTGGTTTCCTGCTGATACTGCTTGATCTGCAGCTTGTCCGTCCGCGCGAAAACCTTCCAGTCCAAGTGCCGAAGATCATCCCCAGGTACATACTGCCGATGCTGCGCGAATTCAACCGAATAACCTTGATAAGGCGAGCGATGCTGCCCGCTCGACAACCCCTCGATGATCATCTTCGCACGCAATTCAAACGAACCCAGCTTCGCCAGCGTCTGCGGGTGCAAGTACAAACTTGGATCAACCTCAGGCGGCCTATCGCTCGTGCGTTGATCGGTTGCTTTGCGACGATCGCGTTCTTCTCGCCGTTCCTGGCCAATGCGAGCTTCGGCTGGTCGTGCAGAATCCGAGCGAGCCTGTTCTTCGCGCGACGTATCTGCGAGCGCCGTATCTGCGCGCGCCGTATCTATGCGCGCCGTATCTGCGCGCGACTCAACATCCTGCGCATCGTTCGCGCTCGCCGCATCATCATTCATCCGTGGTTCATTTGGCATGTCGCTCAATTTCCATCGTAGTGACTGCTACTTCTACACGCACGCCCAAGTATTCAACCACAACCCATCTACTCACACGCGCGCAGGCACCCTCACCAAGGCGACCTCCATCAACGCTTCGTCCTTCGCGTGCAACTCCTTGAAATCCTGCAGCGCGTTCACGCTCCATCCACTTGTCCGTATCGCCTCAATCGCCCGCGCCGCCGCTAACGCCGCCGTCGCCGTCGAAATCATTGGCGTGTTAAGCCGCACCGCCGTCGCGCGAATCTTTCCTTCGTCCGTCTGCCAACCCGTCCGCGTCGGCGTGTTGATAATCAACCCAACCTCCCTGTTGTGCAGCAAATCCAGCACATTTGGTCTTGCCCCCGCCGCAATCTTCTGCAGACGCCGCGACTCAACGCCATGCTTCGCGAGGTGTTCGCCCGTGCCGTCGGTGGCAAAGATCGTGTATCCCATCCGCGAAAGCGTCGCCGCCGCCTCGACCACCTGATCTCGATCGTGCTCGCGCACCGAAATAAACACGCCACAAGGCTGCGTCGGCAGCGCACACCCTGCGCCCATCTGGCTCTTGGCATACGCAATCGACAAATCACGATCAATCCCCATCACTTCGCCTGTCGAACGCATCTCCGGCCCAAGCACCACATCAACCCCCGGGAACTTGTTAAAGGGAAAGACCGATTCCTTCACCGCGTAATACGAAGGCGTTCCCGTTCCGCTTCTTCGCGCCGTGTACTGATCATCGCGCGGCGCGTTGGCCTCGTCCAGCGTCGCCCCCATCATCACCTTCGCCGCAATCGCAGGCCAAGGCGTGTGCGACGCCTTGCTCACAAAGGGCACGGTCCTACTTGCTCTTGGGTTTACTTCCAAGATGTAAATCTCATGCCGAACAACGCCATCGTTGCCTCTTTCCTGCCGAACCGCAAGCTGGATATTCATGAGCCCGCGCACGCGCAGTTCCTTCGCCATCTCCTTACCAATCGCGTCGATCCGCGCGACAACATCATCAGGCAGTGACGCCGGCGGCAGCGTGCACGCGCTGTCACCCGAGTGCACGCCCGCTTGCTCAATCTGCTCCATAATCCCCGACACAATCGCACGGCCCTTTGGGTTCAAGGCACCAGGCGTCGTGTCAAAGTCCGCCACCACATCGACGTCGACTTCGATCGCGCCATCAAGAAACTTATCAATTAAGATCGGCGCGTCGTCCAAGCCGCTAGTCTCAAGCGCCGTCGTCATGAAGTTGAGCAAAGCCTTTTCGTCGTAACAGATTTCCATCCCGCGGCCGCCCAGCACATAACTGGGCCGGATCAAGACTGGATATCCAATCCGCGCCGCCTGCTGCGCCGCTTGTTCAAGCGAATGAGCAATGCCCGCCGCGGGCCGACGTAGTTTCAGCGTTTCGAGCACCTCGTCAAATCGCTTGCGATCTTCCGCGCGATCAATCGAATCAACACTCGTTCCAATAATCGGCACGCCCGCCGCCACCAAACCCTTCGCCAAATTCAAAGGCGTCTGCCCGCCAAACTGAACAATCGTCCCCATCACGCGGCCCGCGCTCTGGCCTTTCGCGTCCTTCGAGCCAAGCCGCTGGCCATTGAGCCGTTCGATAATGTTCAGCGTGTCTTCGAGCGTGAGTGGTTCAAAGAAGAGTAGATCGCTCGTGTCGTAATCGGTGCTGACAGTCTCGGGGTTCGAGTTGATCATCACGCTCTCAAAGCCCATTTCGCGAGCCGCGTATGCAGCATGGCAGCAGCAATAATCAAACTCGATTCCCTGTCCAATGCGGTTGGGCCCGCCGCCCAAGATCACCACCTTGGTCCGATCCGTCAGGCGAACTTCATCTTCGCCGGTGAACGCGCCGTGCGACACGTTGGCTTTGCTCGTGCCACCCGCACCGCTCACTTTGCCCACCTGCACCGCGCCGCGTTCATAGGTCGAATAGTAATAAGGCGTGACGGCTTCAAACTCCGCCGCACACGTATCAACGAGCTTGTACACCGGCTCGATCCCCAGCTTAATTCGCCTAGCCCGCACCGCGAGAATGGTCTCGGGCGAAATGCTACCGATGTACAAGTTTGCGAGCTGCGCATCGCTATACCCAAGCTGCTTGGCCTGGAACAAAACCTCGGCGGGCACTTCTTCCAATTTCGTGTAATCGCACAACGTCTCTTCAAATCGCACCAACTGCTCGATCTGATTGAGAAAGAACGGATCAATCCGCGTGACCCCCGCCACGCGATCAACGCTCCACCCCATCTTCATTGCGTAGCGCACGTAATACAGACGACCCTGGCTAGGCACCGCGAGCTTGCGCGTAAGTTTCTCCAGCGGGATGGGCCATTCGATGGGCTGGCCGTCCGCCGTGCGCAGGCCCGTAGGCGACGAACCGGTCCCCGGAGCCGCGCCAGGCGAAACATCGAGCATCAGATCACCCGCTTCGACCGCGCGCATCGCCGCGAGCCATTTGTCGTTGCGATCAAGCCCCAAACCAAACCGCTTCACGTCCATCGAACGGATGACTTTCTGCAAGCTTTCCTTAAACGTTCGGCCAATTGCCATCGCTTCGCCCACGCTCTTCATCTGCGTCGTCAGCGTCTCATCCGCCTCGGGAAACTTCTCAAACGTCCACCGCGGCATCTTGGTCACGACGTAATCAATCGTCGGTTCAAAGCACGCGCTGGTCGTGCCGGTAATGTCGTTCTTCAGTTCATCGAGTGAATATCCAACCGCGAGCTTCGCCGCGATCTTGGCAATGGGAAAGCCGGTAGCTTTACTCGCGAGCGCGCTGCTGCGTGACACGCGCGGGTTCATTTCGACAACGACCATTTCAAAGGGCTTGCTCCCGTCGGCATTTGGTTTCGGGTTCGGGTTCACGGCGAATTGCACATTACTGCCACCGGTTTCGACGCCGACCGCGCGCATGATCGCAAACGATGCGTCGCGCATCGCCTGGTATTCCTTGTCCGTCAGCGTGAGGATCGGCGCGACGGTGATCGAGTCGCCCGTGTGCACGCCCATGGGGTCGATGTTCTCGATGCCACAGACGATGATGCAGTTGTCGTTACGATCGCGGACGACTTCGAGCTCGTATTCCTTCCAGCCGATGACGGACTGATCGACTTGTACTTGCCGGATCATCGACGCTGCCAGGCCGCGGGTGATGATGTCACGGAATTCGTCGCGGTTGTACGCGATGCCGCCGCCGCTGCCGCCGAGGGTGAAGGCGGGCCGAATGATCGCGGGCAACCCGATTTCCTTCAAGAATTCTTCGGCGTCTTCCAGCGTGTTCACGACCTTGGCCTTGGGAAGTTTGAGCCCAAGCTCTTCGCAGATAGTCTTGAATTCCTGGCGATCTTCGGCGCGGTGGATGACCTTGCGGCTCGCGCCGATCATCTCGATGCCAAACTCCGTTAGCGTGCCATTATCAAAGAGTGCGCAGGCACAGTTGAGCGCGGTCTGTCCGCCGAGGGTTGGCAATAGCGCGTCGATACGCGGGCCCAGGCCTTGTTCTTTTTCGATGATCCGCCGCACGGCTTCGGGCGTGATCGGCTCGATGTAGGTTCGATCGCTGAACTGCGGATCGGTCATGATCGTTGCCGGGTTTGAGTTGACCAGCACGATGCGATAGCCTTCTTCTTTGAGCGACTTGCACGCTTGTGTGCCCGAATAGTCAAACTCACACCCCTGCCCGATGACGATGGGGCCAGAGCCAAGGACAAGGATCGTCTTGATGTCGGTGCGCTTTGGCATGAGGTTTGGTAGCCTTGGTTATGAGGACTCTTGAACGATGACCGGTGTATTTGATAACCGGTCGCAAATCTTCGTACGCGATAGTGCCGACTTCGAACCGTCCGCCGCCGCGCAAACTCGGGAACCGTACCCGCCAGAACCGCAACATCCACTCAAACAGCAAAACGCGGCCAAACTTTCCGCCTTGCTTCCGTTGCATCATTGACCAACGCCTCTATATCCGGCACCAATCTTTCCAGAAGCCCTTTACCTGCTAACCCGCACGGCGTCCTACCCATGCTTTCATAGCTGTCCATCCAAACTCAAAAGCCCGCCGTCCGACGACTCTGCTCATATCCTTATGCTTGGTGATCTTGTTCCAGTTCGGCAGCCACTTTCTTTGGGAGAGCGTCGCGATGGGCATATTTTCCAAGCGTTCTTCGACTTCAACTTCTCCAGCCCCTGTCAAAGCCGCTGCTTCATCCGGCAAGGCCAACGAATTCAACCAGTTAAGCCAAACCGGTCAGTCATACCAATCTGGTTCACAGTCTGCATCGGCGAGTGCCGCGACTTCTGCCTCGTTTACATCTTCAAACCCAGCCCTCGAAGCCAAAACCATAGAGATTGGCACCCAACTCTTAGGCCTCTCGCGCGAGCACACGACCGGGCTGCTTTCCGCTAAGTTCTACTCCGATTGGCTCATGGAATGGTCCATGAAGGATCCCAATTTCAAGGTTCAGATGTTCCGTTTCGTCGATGCCTTTCCGGTTCTTCGCACCGTCGATGACAAGTTCGATCTTCTCAAAGACTACCTCTCGCAACCCGGCGTCACCGTGCCCGGCCCTATCGCCGCGGGGATCAAGGCTGGCGGCATCGCCAAGAGCCTTTTCGTCGCCACTATGTCCAGGCAAATCGAGTCCATGGCGGGCAAATTCATCGCTGGCACCGACGCCAAATCCGCGCTCCCCAACCTCAAATCTCTCTGGAACGACGGGATTGCCTTCTCTGTCGATCTTCTTGGCGAAGCGTGCGTCAGCGACGACGAAGCCGACCACTACCAACGCAAGTACCTCGACCTTATCCAAAATCTGCCCGGCGATGTCGCCGCATGGAAGGCTTCGCCGCGTCTTGAATCCGACCACCTTGGAGCCGTGCCGCGTACGAACGTGAGCATCAAGATCAGTTCGCTGAGCGCGCGATGCGACCCAATTGACACCGAAGGTTCGATCCGCGATTTGATGAAGCGATTGGTGCCGATTCTTGAAGCCGCGCGCGATCGCGGCGTCTTTGTCAACTTCGACATGGAGCAGTTCGCGCTCAAGGATTTCTCTCTTGATCTTTTCGAGCGGTGCTGCGAAATGGTTGATTTCCACTCCGGGCTCGCGATGCAGGCGTACCTGACCAGCGGCCCGGATGACGCGCGGCGCATCGTCGCGTGGGCCAGTCGCACCGGCAAGCGCGTCACTGTTCGATTGGTCAAGGGCGCGTACTGGGATTATGAAACCATCAACGCCGAGCAGCGTGGTTGGCCTTGCCCGGTATGGCCGACCAAGCCCGAAACCGATGCGTGCTTCGAGGAAATGGCTCGGATTTTCCTTGATGCCACGCCACGCGACGCCGCGACGCCGGGCGTCAAGCTCGCGCTTGGTTCGCACAATGCACGATCGATCGCGGCAACAATCGCGTACGCCGACTCGCTCAACTTGCCACGTAACGCAATTGAATTGCAGATGCTGCATGGAATGGCGGACCAGCTCAAGCACGCAGCAGCGGAGATGGGCATGCGCGTTCGCGAATATGTTCCCGTTGGCGAGATGATTCCAGGTATGGCGTACCTCGTTCGCCGATTGCTCGAGAACACGTCGAACGAATCGTGGCTCAAGGCTGGGTTCCTTGATAATGCCGACCCGAAACTGTTGCTTGCTGATCCACGCGCGATCATCTCGGCACGGCGTGGCAGGCCGAAACCGATTAACACCGGCCCTACGACAGGCGACGCGAACACGATCAAGACCGCCGAACCAAGCGCGACGAATCTTGATCGCGCGCCCGAAAGGCACATGTTGACGCCCGAGGTTCCAAGCCTTGGATTGAGGCCCTTCTATAACGAGCCATTTCGCGATTTCTCGCGCGAAAGCGTGCGCAATACGTTCGCGGCGACGATCGCGCGGACGACGGTTCCCGTGCTCGCGAGTGATCGCACGCCGGCGCAGGCCGCTGAAATGGTCGCGAGTGCCGCGGCGGCGTTCGAGCCTTGGCGCGATGTGCCCGCGACGAATCGCGCACTGGTGCTGGTCAAGGCTGCGTACATGATGCGCGCACGGCGCGATGAACTCAGCGCGGTGATGATCAAGGAAGCGGGCAAGACCTGGCGCGAGGCGGACGCGGACACGTGCGAGGCAATTGACTTCTGTGATTTTTACGCGCGGTTGGCAGTGCCTTTGTTCGAGCGTGCACGCATAGGCAAGTTTATCGGCGAGCTTGATGAAGTCACGCATGAGCCGCGCGGGGTCGCGGTGGTGATCGCGCCGTGGAACTTTCCACTGGCGATTTTGTGTGGCATGACCGTCGCGGCGCTGGTGACGGGGAACACGGCGATTGTCAAGCCCGCCGAGCAGACTACGGGTATTGCAAAGATCATGGTCGAGATTCTGCGGGCAGCAATCGAAGAAGTCGCGGCCAATTCGGCGGCGCTGGGCGCGATGACGGCGGCGCAGCGCGCGGGCGTGCTGCACTTGTGTGCCGGCCCAGGCGAAACGACGGGCGCGGCGCTGGTGCGCGATCCGCGCGTCGCGCTGATCACGTTCACCGGCTCGCGCGATGTTGGTTGTGATATTTTGCATGCGGCGGCTCCGAGTTCGCCCTTTGGCGTAGATCGCAGTTCGTTTGACGCCTGGGCTTCGGGACCAAACGCGCGGATCAAACACGTCGTGTGCGAGATGGGTGGCAAGAACGCGCTGATCATCGATACGTCGGCGGATCAGGACGAAGCGGTGCTCGCGATTCGGCACAGCGCGTTTGCGTTTCAGGGTCAAAAATGCTCGGCGTGCTCACGGCTCATCGTCGTAGATGCGCAAGGGCCAACCGGGCTGGCGATCACGCACTTTCGTGAGCGGTTGGTCGACGCGACTAGGGCGCTGACCATCGGCGACCCTACCAAGCCTGGAACTGATATCGGGCCGGTGATCGACGCGGAAGCCAAGGCGAAGATTGAAGGATTTATCGAGCGGGCCAAGGCAAGCGGGCTGGCGCATGCGTCGCTTGCGATTCCTGATGGGCTTGAGGCGGCGGTGAGAAGGCACTATGTCGCGCCCCATATATTCTGGCCTGTGCCGGAGAATCACGAACTGGCGCGCGAAGAAATCTTTGGACCGGTGCTGGCGATTATTCATGCGAGCAGCTTTGAGGATGCGCTGCGGATCGCGAACGCGTCGGCGTATAAGCTGACCGGCGGCGTTTACACACGCAGGCCAACGCACATTGATCTTGCCAAGCGGGTGTATCGCGTAGGTAATTTGTATATCAATCGCGGGATCACTGGTGCGCTGGTTGCGCGGCATCCATTCGGCGGGTTTGGCATGTCGGGCGCGGGATCCAAGGCGGGCGGACTGGAATATCTGGGCCACTTTGTGGTGCCACGAGCGATCGCGGAGAACACGATGCGGCGTGGCTTCGCGCCAGAGTTGTAAGCCTTGGGAGCTGGGAGAGGGACGTGTGAGGTTGAAGTGGGATGGCGAGTGGGGTGGTGAGTGAGATGGCGCGTGGGATGGCGCGCGGGGTGGCGCGAGGGGTGGTGCTAGGGGGGGTGAATAGTTCGTGTGCATCACACCGTTATACGACACGGCGGCACAATTGCAACGGTCATGTGTCGTACCGACCAGGAGTTTGCGCACAAGAGTGGCCGGTAGGGAAGAAAGAGAATTGCCAGAGGGTAATCGTAGGTTGTCAACGGATTATTCCAGGGAGCGAGGGTCGGGCGACACTGGAAAGCATCTGCGGTGAAAGCATTAGGCAAGGAAGCGTCGAAGCCGTGACGCGAGCTTGTCAACATCCTGCAACTGGCATTCCCACACGACAAGCACGCGCCAGCCCTCGCGCCGCAGCCGCGCCCGAGTCCGTCTGTCGCGTGTGGCGTTGCCTTCCAGTTTCGCTTGCCAGAAACCCGTCCGCGTCTTGGGAACAACACGCCCGAATCGGCAGGCGTGCCGGTGCCAGAAACAGCCATGCACGAATACGACCGCGCGGCGGGAAGCGAAGACCAGATCAGGCTTGCCTGGCAACGCCCGGCCATGCAACCGATAGCGATAGCCCAGCGCGGTAAGCAATCGACGAACGATCATTTCCGGGCCGGTGTCTTTGCCGCGTATGGCGGCCATGCACCGGGAGCGTTGCAAAGGGGAGAGAACGTCCACGGTCAGACTTTCACCAGCGCCCGTGCCCAGTCGATGAACTCGGCGACGCGAACGAGCTTCACGCCTTCGACCTTTGGATAGTCTTTGTGCAGTCCCTCGGGCACGATGAGCGTGACCTTCGCCTCGGTCATCTGCTTCAACTGTTTCTCGGAAATCCCGCGTTGCATGGTCAAAAGGTGCTTGTGCGTGATGCCTTCGCCCTCATGCAGCACCTGCCGCCAGCGGTCCTTGCAAGTGGTTTTCACACCGAGGAGGCACAGGCGGTCACGCGGATACTT
>JBBRGG010000109.1:0-11575 GCA_038240875.1 Phycisphaerales bacterium
CGCGAACTTCGCTCAACGCCATCCGCTTGTCTCGTATCCGCAGTTTCCTGCAGGTGAGCGAATAGTAACAAGTTGCAAATTGATTATGGAGATTAAATCAATAACAAACTCAAAAAACGGGGAAAATACTGGGTAGTAATCATATTTGATTCTATCTTTATCCGCTTTGGCCGAAAGTATCCGCGCGTAAAAACACAAGAAACTCAGGTTAAAACACGAGCTATTCCAGCCAAATGCCCTCTTTAGCTATCGTTCAATTCGCTCGGCGTGTGCGGCTTGGCCTTGTCATTTCTTCAGGCAATTCAACCTTCATCGCCTCGCTCGTCGGCGACGGCGCAACACCCAAATACGCAAGCGTTCGCTCCACTGTCCGCCGAACCACCGGCCCAGCAACCGCCGCTCCGTAATGGCTCTTGGGATTGCTGAAAATCCGCGATGGGCCTGGATCATCAATCACGACAATAATCGCTAACCGCGGATCCTCAATGGGTGCGCCCGCGACAAACGACGAATTGTACTGATCGTCAAAGTACCCTGATGCACCTCGTGGCGCGATCTTTCCTAATGGCGCACTGCCTAGCGGAATCTCCGCCGTGCCCGACTTTCCAAATAGCGAATATCGCCAACCACCCTCCGGCGGCTTGGCCCACCGGTGTTCCATATTGTTCGCCACCGCCTGCATTGTCGCTCGCGTCAAAAGCGCAGTCTCAGGCCTAAGCACCCGAACCACCACCCCACGCGTCAAATCTGTCGTCTCTGGATCAGTCGCCCCCGTCAAATGCAACTGAGGTATCGTTCCCGCAAGCTCTCCCTGCCTCGCAAACGCTGAGAATGCTCGCACCATCTGTACCGGTGTCACAGCGATTTCATGCCCATACGCAACCGAAGTCTGCGTGTACTTGCCCCACTTGCTCGCCGTCGTCACGATGCCCGACGCCTCACCAGGCAAGCCAACCGCAGTCTTACTTCCAAACCCAAACCGTATCGGCACATCTCGCAACTGCTGGTACGACATCCGTTCCGCAGCCTTGATCATCCCAATATTTGACGAGTTTACCAACACATCGGCCCACGTCATCGACGCACGCCTCGTCACGTCCTGGATCGGCCTCCCATACGCCGTCCGCCAGCGACCACCCTCGGTATCAAAGGTCTCCGCAGGCAGCGCCAACTTCAATTCTGTAATCGACGACCATACAAATGGTTTGAACGTCGACCCTGGCTCATACACATCTTCAACACACCTGTTCCGCGCCATCGACGGGTGGATCTTGCGACCCTTGTCCTCTGTCAACGTCACATATCGCTGCCACTTGGTCGGGATCGAAGGCACCTGCTTGGTAGGTTGCCCACGCACCTTCACCGGCTTATCTGCCCACGGATACGCCACCAACTGAGGCATGTCTCGCACAATATCCACCATTGCCAAAACCTCGCCCGTGCGCGGGTCGATCATCACCAAGCGGCCGCCCGTAGCATCTGCATCTTCAATCCCGCGCAGCAACTCTTCCGACGCGATCCGCTGGATCTCGAGATCAATTGTTAGCCGAACATCGTCGCCCGACTTGGGCAACACAACCTGCCCCGGCTTGGTCCACAACGGACGCCCGATCGAATCGCGGACATAGCCAACCTTCCCCGATGTTCCATTCAACGACTTATCAAGCATTTTCTCGGTGCCGAGCAACCCTTGGTGCTCAAAGCCAACCTTGCCGACAATCGACGCCACCGCTGCGTCTGCTGGATACTCGCGCACCTGCCGCCGCTCGAGCGCCACGCCAGGAATCTTGAGCGCACGAACACGCGACGCAAGTTCATCCTCGATCACGCCACCCATCGGTACATATCGGATCGGCTTTTTGGGAATGGGCTTGGGCTTGACTAACGTTGGTTCGACTAATGCTGGTTCGACTAATGCTGGTTCGCTTAACGCTGGTTCGCTTAACGCTGGTTCGCCTATCGCTGAAGTCGCGCCACCAGCCCCTCCACTAATTCTCGCTTGTAAAGCCGCTTCTTCCGCCGCAATTGCCTCGGGCGAAAAAGGCAACATCTCACCCACCGGCTCGCCATTGACCATCGCCGAATC
Source organism: Phycisphaerales bacterium (assembly GCA_038240875.1). GTDB lineage: Bacteria > Planctomycetota > Phycisphaerae > Phycisphaerales > UBA1924 > JBBRGG01. Next base: position 2,087 of record JBBRGG010000109.1, read on the forward strand.
CAGCTTGGGCTCGGCTAACGGCTTCATGATCGTGTTGTCACGCGCCGCCGCCGCAATCGTGTCCACTTTGGTATTGAGCATCCGCGCCAGCCGTGCCGCAGCACTTTTGTCATCGGTCCGTATCGCCGCCCCGCCATGCGCCTCGGCACGACGATCATTCTCAACAAGAGCACGCAGCAACCGCTCCCCCACTACCTCCGGCGGCAGCTTCAGCAAGTTCGCCAATGCCACAATGTGTGTATCGGGTGGCTCGGGAAAGATCGTCGGATCAACCACCACGCGCCACGCAAACCGGGTCGCCGCGAGCACGCGATCACGCCGATCTTTAATGTCGCCACGCACCGGCAACACCGGCTTCGACGTCGTCCGCGAATCTATGTGCTCTTTAAGCTGCGCCGTCGGAGCGACCTGCAGCTGCGCTACCCGCCCAAGCACGACTAGCATCACCAGCGCGAGCACGCCACCCAACCCAATTGCCGTGGCGTCAAAGCCACGCTTCATCGAAGCCTCAGCTTGCTCTGCTTTGCTCTTTGTTTGAATACCCTTTATTTGAAGACTCTGATTCTGAGGTGCTGATTTCATCACGGACCAGCGTGTCATGCCGGGCCTCCATTTCGATTGTCCGAAGGGGTCCGCGAAGGCGAACGAATTGGACGCGGTGTTGGACCAGGAGTTGTAGCTGGTGTTGGACCAGTCCAAGGCGTCCGCAGCGACCCATCAGGATTGTGTGCCGAAGCCGGATCGACCACGGGCGTGCGCACGCCCCGGGCCACTCCTCGTTCAGCAGCTTCCGTAGCTTCTTTCGCCGCGATCTTTACTTGTGCTTCAGCGATCAACTTTGCAAGTGCTTGTTCGCGTGCCACATCGCCCGCCGCCTGCGACAAAGGCACTAGTTCGGCGAAGTCAGCCGCCATCGCACGCACATTGGCCGGCGAAACTTCCTCAGAAACCGCAACCCGCAATGCCGCGAGCCGTTCATCCATTGTGTTGATACGAATCTGTGCCTGAACAATCTCGCTCGCGGTCTGTAATCGCGACTGACGAATCGCGAGCAAGTAACTGGCGATCACCGCCATCCCCACCACGAGCATGATGATCTTGCCAAGCATCGCGAATCTCCTGCCACGCCGCCTCGTCAACGCGCCGTCAACGCGCGGTTAACGCCCCGTCATTCACACCTCACGCGCCGCTTCACATCTACAGCCAAACTCGATTCCAATTGCCTCTTGACTCTTGCCGCTTAATTTCCCCAAATGCCGAATGCCGATGTCTTTACCTTTGCATTTGTTTTCACCTTGGGCATCTCCTCGCTCCGAGAGGAGGATTTTTTGTTTCGTGCACAGCATCGGTTCACCAAACCATCTAAATATCACTGTCGCACTCAACCTGCTTTACTTGAACAAGCATCTCACGCGTGCGGGTAACACGAGTGAGATTATAAGGGTACTACGTTGGAAATGTGCATCGTCTCAATCCAATCGCCGAGCCCAACCTTTGCCCAAGCGACTAGTTACGCCTTCGATTTGCAGTCCCCAGCTTATTTCGCGGGCATCTTCAAGGTCTGCCCGACGTAGATCGCGTTGGCATCTTTCAATTTGTTCAGCGTCAGGATTTCATTCGCCCGCTTCATCGTTCCAAGCTCGCGCATCGCGATTTGGCCTAGGCTGTCGCCCTTTTTGACCACATACGAACTGCCAGAAGCAGTTGCACCGGTCAAAGTCGGCTTCGCCGGAGCAGGTGCAGGCTTCTTGTCGGCAGCTTTCTTCTCGGCGGGTTCACGCACCAACGCTTTAGTGTCGTTAACTTTGCTGTTAACCTTGTTGTTGTTAGTCTTGTTGTTGTTAGCCTTGCTGTCATTGGCCCTATTGGTGTTGACAATCATGTTCATACGAGCCTTGGGATCCATGATCCCAAGTGCTACCGCATTAGGAACCTGTAGCCGCAGGCCAACTTGCAGTGCGTCACCTTTAGGCAAGCGCGACTTATTAAACTCGGCGAGCTGCTTGTAGTAGTTGCCGTTGCCGTAATATTTTTTGGTGATCGAATACAGGCTTTCGTCCTGTGCAACCGTGTGCCAACGAACTTCCGCACCAACTACTGGCGAGATCGGTGCAGGACCAGGCGCGGGAGCAACAAAGAGACTAGGCACAGGCGTCTCAGAAACCAACAAAGGAACCCTTGTCGTGGAAGCCGCCATCGGCAAATCGTTGATGCCATTGGCAAAACGTTCACCTCGCGCACGAAGCGAGTTAATCAGGTCGTTGTCATTCTGCGTCACCGATGAAGAGCCGGTAGCATTGTTAATGCCACCTTGCGTCAGCATCACCGGGCCTGGGACCAAGCCAGCATTCTCTGGTGCGTTCAACGCATTGGTCAGCACGCCCGAAGTAGAGCCGCCTGGCACGAACGTCGGATCCGTCGGGGGCAACATAACGCCTTGATTCTGACCCTGCATTCCCAATTGATTGCCCAATTGGGTGCCTAATTGGCTGCCCAATTGGCTGCCCAATTGGCTGACAAGCTGGTTACCCAAACTGCCACTGCTGTTGCTCACTCCACTCTGTTGCGAAGCCAAGAGCGCGAGATTGGGGTCGCTAGGCGAAGGGTTGTACGCGTAGCTTCCGCTCGAATAAGGCGAGTTTACAGGCACATCGATACCAGGAGGATTCTCCGCGACGTTCGCCGCGAGTTGATCTTTCCGTGCTTGCGAGTAGTGATCGCTAATGAGGATCGCGACCACAAGGACCGCGAGAAAGCCGAGAATCAACGCCAGTTTTTGCTCACGGGACACGCAAGAACTCCCTGCGGCGAACGGAATTAATCCGTTACGCCGTGCTGCAAGGGTTACCGAATCAGCCTGAGCGATCGTCCATGATCGCGCCGAAAGAGCCTCTCCGGGAACGAAATCCACGCGTTGGCGTTTCCGCCCAACCGCGTACACAAACAAGCTCGCACAGTCTAGCGTGCACACTATTCAAAGTGCACTCAAATGATCAACTCGTGCGCACGAATCTGACCTTTCCAACCTTCATACCCAATCTGTTTGCAGACTACGACTTCAAGCACACTGCTCGCATCTTTGCTGACCGCGCCCGCGGATTCTCATCGATCTCCTCTTGCGTCGGCACAGCGACCTCATCCACATCGAGTCCAGTTGCCAATTCATCCCCTTTACCAGTCATTGCTGCCCGCACGAACTCCCCACTCTTCCCCCCCGTTACGAACGCACCCTTGACCCGTCGATCTTCCAACGAATGAAACGCGATCATCACCACTAGCGCCCCCGGCTTCAACCACCGTGTTTCCGAACCCTTGGCTGCTCGCCTGGCATCGTCCACCACACCCGCGAGCAGTGCTTCCAAACAACCAAGCTCGTCATTGACCGCGATTCGCAAGGCTTGGAACGTGCGTGTTGCCGGGTCGATGCCGCCTGGAGTTCGCCGAACAACCGACCGAACAAGATCCGCGAGTTGCGAAGTTCTTTCTATCGGTCGTAAGGCACGCGTAAGAACGATTTTTCGCGCGATGACTCTGGACTGCTTCTCTTCGCCAAATTCCCAAATGATTCGCGCGAGTTCCACCTCGGGCATCGAGTTGACGATATCCGCCGCCGACATTGGAGCCGAGGGCGAATACCGCATGTCAAGGGGTCCGTCTTTCCCAAAGGAAAAACCTCGCGAGGCATCATCGATTTGTGTGGAAGCAAACCCAAGATCCACTACGAGCATGTCTGCCTTGATGTTCAGCTTGACCAACGCATGAGGCAACGCGGCAAAGTTCCCCTGTACCACATGCACCACTACTCCAGGCCCGGCGCCTTCGACGTTCGCCTTGGCTTGTATCAAGTTCGCCGGGTCAAGATCATTGAGGACGACTATGCCAGAAGTCTTGCCGCTATCTGAAAGCTTTCGCGCGCACCACGCTGCATGACCGCCTAGGCCCGCCGTCGCGTCGACGTAGACCTCGCCTGGCGTTGGGTGAAGCAATTCAATCACGCGATTTCGCATCACGGGAATGTGCTCGAACTTTGCGTGCGTTGGCGGAGGACTTTGCGGGTTAGCTGAGTTAGTTTCGGTCACGCGCGAGTGTACCCATAGACTCTGCCCATGCACGCAGGATCATTTCAATTCGTTTCTCGCTTTGCCGCCTTGGTTGCGATGGTCGCAACAGTCTTCATTTTGGGAGGTTGCACGCCTAAGGTCCTCGTCAATGTCGGCGACGGAACCGACTCGGCACTTCGCGAGCAAGTCGTTTATCGTGATCGCGGTTCATCTCACAATCGAATCGCCCAGATCGACGTGCGTGGCTTGATCGTCGATGGCAGGTCTTCTGGCTTGCTCGGTTCGGGCCCAAATCCGGTTGACATTTTCATCCAAAGGCTCGATCTGGCCGCGAGTGATTCGCGCGTGAAAGCAGTCATACTTCGGATTAATTCCCCTGGTGGAACAGTCGCCGCGAGCGAATCAATGTTGCTCGAACTCGACCGATTCAAGGCCAAAACTGGCAAGCCTGTAATCGTTTCCATGGGTGAGGTCGCCGCGAGTGGCGGGTATTACCTCGCGCTCGGTGGCGACACCATCATCGCACAGGAAACTTCTGTCACCGGGTCTATAGGCGTGATTTTCCCAACGATCAATGTCAGCGAGGGGCTCGCGCACATTGGGGTGGTTTCGCGAGCCGTCAAGAGTGGGCCGAATAAGGACTTGGCCAATCCGCTGGAATCAATGCGCGAATCGCAATACGTAGTTGTTCAGGAAATCGTCGACGACTTCTATGGCCGCTTTGTCACGCTTGTGCGCACAAGGCGGGCCGGTCTTACCGATGGAAACGCTTCCATCGCGACTGATGGGCGGGTGGTGACGGGTAGCCGTGCATTGGAACTTGGGTTGATTGACGCAACTGGTTCGGTGCGAGACGCCTTTGAAGAAGCCAAGAAAAGAGCGAGGATTAGTGCCGCAACGTGGGTTAAGTATCGCAACGAGGACGCGACACCTGGATCGGTGTATGCCAAAGCTATGGCTACAGACCCCACCAGCGACTTAATTGCGAAGGCGGCTGCGTATGTGGGTGTGGTTCCCAGCGGGTTTTACTACCTTTGGCAGCCTGGGGTGGGTTCTGGTGTAAACACTTACACGGAGTAATGGTGCATGCCTTTGACGATGATGAAGAAATCGCCCGCGCGAGTTTTGGTGTTGGGTTCGGGGATGGTGGGTTCGGTGATCGCCGCAGACTTGGCGCTAGATTTAACTTTGGTTCGGACAACGCTCGCTGAGGCGAAGCCTGATGCGCGATTTGAGGTGACAATTGCTGACTCGTCGGCGGCCGCGCTGCATGTTGCGGAACAGAGAACGCGTGGAGCGGCCAAGTTTGTGCGCACGGATCTGTCTGATCCGGCGCAGATTGCGATGTTGGCAACTTCGGCGGACATAGTGGTCAATGCGCTGCCGGGGTGGCTTGGGTATCGCGCACTGAAGCAGGTTATCACGCTTGGAAAACCTTGCTGTGATATCGCTTTCATGCCCGAGGATGCTGGGCCACTGGACGCGTTGGCAAAGGCTAGGAATGTGTGCGCAATTGTGGACTGTGGGGTAGCGCCGGGGATGAGCAATGTGTTTGCGGGGTTAGCACAATTGCGGCTGCCGACGCTTGATCGAGTTTCGATTATGGTGGGCGGATTGCCCAAGCACCCCAAGCCGCCGTTTATGTATAAAGCTCCATTTTCGCCTATTGACGTGCTGGAGGAATACACAAGGCCAGCGCGGATCAAGATCGATGGGCAGATCGTGGTGCGAGAGGCATTGAGCGATATTGAAGTGTTTGAGAGTGCGGAACTTGGGGCTTTGGAAGCGTTTAATACTGATGGTCTGCGTTCACTGTTGGAGACGATTAACGCACCGACGTTGATTGAAAAGACGATGCGGTATCCGGGACATGCGGCGTTGATGGCGGCGTTTCGGGCGGCGGGTTTGTTTGAGCAAACGCCAATGGCGGTGCGAGCGGCGGGCGAAGGCGAAGGCGAAGGCGAAGGCGAAGGCGAAGGCGAAGGCGAAGAAAATTATAAGGGTCGTGGGGAATTGGTTAAGGTCCGGCCTTTGGATGTGACGGCGAAGGTGCTCTTTCCAAAGTGGACGTATGAAGCCAATGAGCCGGATGCGACGGTGATGCGCGTGGAAGCGTGGGGGAAAGACGCATCGTTCAAGAATGTGCGTATGCAATGGGATTTATACGATGAGCTTGATGTGCGGACGGGGTTTCCGAGCATGAGCCGTGTGACAGGGTTTGCGTGCACGGCGATGGTTCGGATGATGGCGGATGACGCTTTTTCAGGGCTTGCGGGGGTCTTTCCACCTGAGCGGATCGTGACCGAGGATGTGGTGTTGCGATTGCTCGCGGACATGAGGGCTCGTAACGTTGTGTATACGTATCGCATCGAAGAAGAGTGATACGCAGGTTATGTAGATATTGAATTGGACGTGTTGAATTGAGACGTTTTGAATTGGGACGTTTTTGAATTTTAGAATGGTATTTCCAGGCTGGAAGCGAGTGGTTGATGGTGGCGCCGGGCGAAGAGGCACGGGTGCATGCAGAGGAAGAGTGCCTGGGCTTGACCGAATTGTCGAGAGCAAAGGGGCCATGATGGGGACCGATCCAAACAAGCTTGTGTCGGTGTATGAGGCAATGTCGGAGTTTGAGGCCAACGCGGTTGCGGCGGCGTTGCGCGCGGATGGGTATGAAGCAACAGTGCTTGCAACCGGACACGCGATGTTACCTATTGGCGCAATTGGAAAGATTGGCGTGTCGGTGTTGGTGCGGGCGGCGGACCTTGCTGGGGCGGGGAACTCGATCCGCAAGAACAAGAAGGACTCGGTCGATATCGACTGGGCGGATGTTGATGTAGGTGAGATGGAGGATGATGCGCCGCCGGTGCAGCCATCGCTGGGGCAGCGGGTGGGCGGATTTGGGCCTGGGTTTCGGATGATTCGCAATACAGGGATTGTGTTGACGTCGATTGCGTTTATGACGTGGATAATGCCAACGCAGTATTTGGTGTTCGCGATTGGCTTTGCGATCATGCTGTGGGGCGTGTCAATGTTTGATCAGGCGGCGATCATGCGGGCGAAGACGAAGACGTCGCGAATCGCGGGTCGCGGGTCGTGAGTAGGGAAGACAGGCAGAGTGATACGAAGAATGCATCGAGGCATTAGGAAGACGTGGCATTCGTACTCGGCATTCGGGAAGGCGAAGGCAGCGATGGCGTGTGGGGCAAGAAGAAAGTGGACCTAGCCACATCGTGTTGGCACGGACGATTGGTGGTAGGATGTGCTCTGGAGGTTTCCCATGGCACATGCTCGTACTCGTTTGTTGGCAAATTCATTTGTGATTCGTCGCGACGTGCTCCTCTCTGGAGCGTTGGCGTGCATCTCGCATGCGACGATCTTTGCATCGTTTCAAGGATGGAATGCGAATGTGGCTCACGCCCAGGAGGTTGGGGGTATGGCACAGGCTAATCCAGAATCACAGGCACGCGGGTACAAGCTGCCACCGGATGCGATGCGGCGAGTGCTTGACACTAAGCCCACGCCCAGCGTTTCGATGAGCCCTGATGGAAAGTGGCTTGTATTGATGGAGCGGATATCGCTGCCTCCGGTAGCGGATTTGGCGGCACCGATGGTTAAGTTGGCGGGATCACGCGTGAACCCGAATACCAATGGGCCTCATGGACCAAGACGGATCACGGGGTTCACGATTCGCAATGTGCAAGATGGCTCAGAGCGCAAGGTTGAGCTGCCTATCGATGCAAATTTGAGTGGGCCGGGGTGGATGCCTGCTGGGGACGCTGGTGCAACCGATGGCGAGTCGCGGTTTATTTTTTCGATGACGACCGATCGTGGCAAAGAGGCTGAGAAAGCGAATGGGATTGAGTTGTGGGTGTGCGATGTCGAAAGAGCAACAGCGCGCTCCCTGACGAAGCTTGACCCGAAGGCGGAGGAAATCGCACAAGGAATGAAGCCGACGGCGCTGAACGCGGCGACGGGGGCGAGTGCGCGGTGGATGCCGAATCGTGTTGAGGTGATGATTCGTCGCGTGCCCGATGGACGCGGGAAGATGCCTGAAAGGCCAAGGACGCCGACGGGCCCGATCATGCAAGAGACGCGGGGCGAGGCGGCGCCGGTGCGAACGTATCAGGACATGCTGACCGATGCGTACGACGCGGATGTGTTTGATTGGATCATGCCTTCGCAGTTGACGCTGATCAATGTGGAGACGGGTGCAAGGCGCGATGTTGGCGTGCCAGCGATCTTTGCGGATGCGACACCGAGCCCGGATGGAAAATTTGTGTTGGTGTCGCGGGTTGTGCCACCTTATTCGTATCAGGTGCCTTGGAGCTTGTTCCCCGAAGTTGTTGAGGTGTGGGACGTGGCGACGGGTGCGGTGGTGAAGGAGATCGGGAAGGTGGAGTTGCGTGAAACGATCCCGACGCAAGGCGTAGAGACTGGGCCACGCGGGTTTGAATGGGCGGACGCGATGGATGCGACGTTGGTGTGGGCCGAGGCTCTGGACGGTGGTGATCCCAGGGCGAAGGTGCCTCATCGAGATCGGGTGATGACGCTGGGCTCGCCATTTACGGGCGAGGCGCGGGAGCTATTAAAGGTTGAGCATCGGTTTCGCGGATTGTCGTGGTTGGAGACTGAGAATGGTAAAATGAAGGGTGATAGCGGGAACGTTCTTCAAGCGATGCTGGGCGAATTTGACCGAGATCGCAGGCGGACAAAGACGTGGCTGATAGAAGTTGCGGATGAGGCGGGTGGCGCGGCGATCAGTGCGGGTGGAACGGTGTTGGCGCGTGAGCCGCGGCTGGTGTTTGATCGATCAGTAAATGATTTGTATAGCGATCCGGGGCAGCCTTTGGCGGATGTTGCGCCCAATGGAAGCGTGCTGATCAAGGTGCGAGATGGGCATGTGTTTTTGCGGGGCGAAGGGGCGAGCAAAGAGGGAAATCGGCCATTTCTTGATGTGATGTCGTTGGGTGAAGGATTTGCGAAGCAGCGGCTGTGGCAGAATACGGGCGAGGAGTATGAGCGGGTTGTAGACTTGCTTGAAGATGAAGTGGACAGTGAACACGCGCGAGCCGGGTCAAAGGCGGGGTATCGGTTGGTGACCTCGCACGAGACGAAGATGAGCCCGCCGAATATGCGTGTGCGTGAAGGCGGGGCGAGGACTTGGACTGATGCTGCTGGGGAGCCTGTGTTCCAATCGTTCGCGGGCGAGGCACGGGCGATTACGGCGTTTACGGATCCGTTACCGGAGCTTCGGCAGATTCAGAAGCGCGTGTTGACGTATTCGCGCGAGGATGGCGTGCCTTTGTCGGCGACGTTGTACACGCCGCCTGGGTATGTTGAGGGGACGAGGCTGCCTTTGTTTGTGTGGGCGTATCCGAATGAGGTTTCGGACGCGGCGACGGCGGGACAGTTGAGCGATTCGCCGTAT
>JBBRGG010000110.1:0-11549 GCA_038240875.1 Phycisphaerales bacterium
GTCAAGAAGCTAATCCGTGAAGAAGTGCCTAGCGCGGTCAAGGACTTGGAAAACCTGTTGAACCGCAACCGGATTTTCCTTGATCGCACGCGAGGGATTGGCGTCTTGACACGTGAGGATGCGATTAGTTGGTCGCTAACCGGGCCGATGGCGCGAGCGAGTGGCTTGGTGCGCGACCTACGCAAGGACGATCCGTACTTGTGCTTTGCGCCGAACTGGGATGGTCAAGGTGCTGAGGCACTGAAGTTTCAGGTGCCTGTGATGCACGATGGTGACGCGTATGCGCGGTACCTTGTGCGTGTTGAAGAGATCAAGGAATCGATCAAGCTCATCGAGCAATTGATCGACCGGATTCCGCAGGGGCCAATTGATGCTTTCGCAGATTCGAAGGTTGTCAAGCCGAATAAGAAGGACGTCTATGGCTCGATCGAAGGGTTGATTCAGCACTTTGAAATTATCATGTCGAACCGTGGGTGGAAGGCTCCGATTGCCGAGGTATATTCGGCACAAGAGACGGCCAATGGCGAGCTTGGATATTACATAGTGGCGGATGGAAGCAGCCGTGCTTGGCGGGTGCGGACGAGGCCGCCTTGCTTTATGAATTATGCGACGATGGCGAAGATGTGCGAAGGGCACCTCTTGTCGGACATCGTTGCATGCATCGGCTCGATCAATGTTGTAGCGGCGGAACTGGATCGGTAAACGAGGATGCAGGGCTAATCGCGAATCGCGAATAGCGGACGGCGAATCGAGATGGCAGCATCATCGCCGAGCGTAATTGATTAGGCATGACTGCACGTTAAAGAAGCGCGGCCAACATTATGCATGATGTGCCATCTTGTACCTTTGATTTCGTATACTTCAATTGAGCAAGTTTGTTGGATCATTCGAGGCTAGGCGGGTTTAGCATCTTTGGTCTGATTGGGCAATGGGCAACGGTTCTCTCGCACACCAATTACCCAGAACAAATATCATTCCGATACCCGATGCAATATTGCGACTGGCTGCACAATGTTCTTGCCGAAACACCCGAAGCGATGTTGACTGGGGCTTACAACGTTCAAGAGTTCGGGGTGAATGCAACGCGCGAACCCGTCGCTCAATCTTGGATGACGTCGCTCGACGAATAGACATAGGCGATGCACTAGACCCAAACAAGTTTGGTCCAAATCAAGGAGGATATTGGCTTTAACCAACCGTGAGCGACACGCCGCCGGTCGGCGGACTTCCCGGCACGCCTGAAGCACAAACAGCGGCTGAGAACCAGTACAGGCCGATCTTTGAAATTACCCCGTGGGTTCGTATCTAGACGCAATGTCTCCTCGAGGGCTTCTTGATGGTTCAGGAGGCGTAGAGAGTGGACAGACACATTGTTCGCACTTGATTCCCGTCCCTTAAAGGAAAGCCTGTCTTCTTCAAATTGCGAAGACGAAGTATTTGACAGCCCCGATTATTTCGAATTGCCAAGCCTTAGAAATATTCAAGAAATACGAATTACTTTAATACCATCGGTGAGTGTATGGATGTTCGCATCAGTTGGCATGAGGTTCCAAATAATGAGATGGAAGAGGATGTAAATAGCACAAGGTCATGACTAGCTGAGCGGGTGCTTTGGACAGGCCTGCGAAACCATCTCACAGAATGCCTCTCTCTTCTCGTGATAAAGGCATCACGCCTGTGTCTAATTCTTCTATTTCCTTGTTCTGAAACAGCTTCTAAGCATCAGGCATGTCCAAATACGAATCAGCGAAGAGACCCGCTTGCTCGCTCACGCTCGGGTTCTCTTTCAGCACCAAAAAGCAACACAAGGCCGACCTTCAGCAGCCACGCGAATCTGCTCCACACCTCGAAACGCAAACCCGCCAGCGTGCTAAGAATCTCCAGAAGCCCTTTTCCGAATCAGAACTCGTCTACGCACGCGCCGGCTAGCTTACTTTTAATCTGATTCGCACCCATCACCCGCTGATCCACTTCATGAACCCCACCAACCCCCCCAACCCCCACTCGAACCCCAACTCGAACCCGCACACAGACCCTTCTGGCCAAGACCCTTCTGGTCAAAGTTCGACTGGCGAAAGCCTGGCGAATTCGTCTCAGCCGAATCAGCCTGCACAACGCTCAGAGCCTGCACCCCCAGCCCGCCTCGACATCGCCGCCGAGACTGATCGCGTCTTTGCAGGCGTCAAACCTACAGACGCAGACGTCTTTAACTTAGACGGTCGTTCGAGCGTTTCGCGCCTCAATCAGCCAGGCAACGCTCCTTACTACGCCAGCAAGCAAAGCTTACCCGGCTCCTACACCAAGTTTCCTTTGAGCAATCAAAGTACCAAAGAAGTCCCGCCACCTCTTCCTTACCAAGGCGTCAACGACTTTGGATTAGTCATCGCCGACGTGCCTTGCCGCGGCTGTGGCTATCAACTTCGTGGCTTATCCATGGCTGAAGTCTGCCCCGAATGCCGCTGGCCCATCGAACGCAGCGTCTCGGGTGCCAACCTCATCCATAGTCCGCCTTCACACATTCGTAGCCTCTACCAAGGCTTAACTATCGCCGTCGTTGCCACTCTGGGCGCAATCCTCGCGACCCTCATCGGCGTCTTCTCTGTCATCGCAATTTCGACGATGCCGATCAACATCGCTCCGAACCTCCTTGAACTCGTGGGCGCAATACTCGGCGCCCTCGCCGCTATGGCATCTCTCTATGGCTGGTGGGTCTTCTCTATTGCTGATCCGGCTTTAGCCGACAGCGAACAACCCAAGTCAGCGCGCCGAATCCTTCGAATCAGTACCATAATCTCTCTTTTCTTTACCCTTGTATTCCTCGTAGGCCAGACCCTCTCGATCACCGGCGTCGTGGCGATAGGATCGCAATTCAATCTGCCGATCAACGCCACAACTACCATTACAATCGGCACCCTCGTCGAAGTAGTCTTATTTGCATTGGGCTTTATCTCTGGTATCGCTGCCGTCGCCCAGCTCTCTGCTTCCATGGCATACCTCGCCCACATCGCAATGCGTTTCCCCTCCCCATCCATCGAAACCCAAGCTCGCCGATTAGTCTGGCTCTCGTGGGTACTTTACTTCCCAGGCGTTCTACTCTGTGGGCTTGGGCCGCTGATCTCATTTGTCTTGTACATAATTTGCGTAATTCGCGCACGTAGTGCAATCAAAGCCATCCTCGATGAACAAGAATTCCAGGCGGTGGTTCGTGCGAGATGAATCTCTACCCTCGAAAACTCACCAGCGTGGCTCATTCCGAACTAGCGCACTGCAAACTAGCTCACTCCGAACTGGCTCAGCCGCTGCGTGGCTGCTATTCGCAATTGCCTGCATCCTCATCCTCTTGCCACTGACCGCAGTTGTGCGCACATTCGTGGTTCGTGCAAGCATGAACACAACCACAACTATTACCCCCACAACTATCCCCACAACTACCACTTCAACTGCCAACACCCTCAAGGCTAACTCAACCGCTTCAGCGCCTGCCTCTCCTGCTGCACCACGAAGGCCGCCAGCTCTTGCCCCAGCCCAACGATTTCAACTTGGCGACGCCATCCTTGACGCCCGCGCACCCGCGTGGAACCTCATCATCACTTCGCTTGGGTACGCCGCATTGATCAGCTTTGTCGCCGTGCTCTTTGGCGTGCTCGCCGCCATCAGCCTTCGCGGCGCCTGGCGGACCTATGGGCCCATGGTCCTGGTCCCTCTAGCATTGCCTAACTACCTAGCCTATTGGGCCTTTGGACAGCTTCGCGCCCCCGGCACCTGGATCGGTAACGCTATCGAACAATCGATCACCAGTGGCGCGACCTGGGTTCCGCTCGCTGTGGGCAAGCTTGTTGCCGTGCTTGGTTTGGCAATCTGGGCTTGGCCTATCGTCGCCTGCGCCACCGGCGCGTCGCTCGTACGCATTCCCCAAGGAGTGCAAGATGCTCTTTCACTTGACGCGAGCCCAGTACGTAAGCTCTTTGTAGAACTACGCTTAGCCTCTAGCGGCATCTTCGCCGGGGCCGCGTGTGTCGTGCTGCTCATGCTTGGCTCGGCAGTCCCTTTGCACTTGGCGCAAGTGCCCACCATTTCTCTCGCGGCATGGCAAGTGCTATCACTTTCTCCAGGATCCCCCGCGGCGTGGATCGCGCTCTGGCCCATCCTTCTGCCCGCAGCCATCGCCTCGGTGCTGTTGGCACGCAAAGCCATTCTCTGGGCCAGCCATTTCGCCACGAACACTGACTGGGAAACACCTGAAATAGGTTCTCGTACCCGCTTTGGCCTGCCTCAAAGCCATCGCGGCCTTCGCCGATGGAAATGGCCCGCAATCATCCTTCTTCTCATTAGCGTTCCACTGCCCATGATCGCGATGGCAATCACGATTCGTGATGCCTCGGTCTTCTCTCGATTCGGCTGGGAAATGGGTGACGCGGCTGTCGCCAGCCTTCGCGTAGCAATCTGGGTAGGTATCGGCTTCGCGATCCTCATGTTCATTGCTTGCCGATGCTTTGCAACCAACCTTGCTAGCTCGCGCCAAAGGCTGTGCCGCATAGTAACACTGCTCAGCATCGCCTTGCTTTGTATGGGCATGCTTACGCCTGGCTTACTCATCGGTTCGGCGTGGTCGCACCTCTGGTCGATACCGCCACGCGTACCGATTCTGGGTTGGTTCAACTTGATCCGAGATACTGACGTACCCATGATCTTGGCGCACCTCTCGCGGTTTGGAATTCTTGCGGTCCTTGCCGGGTGCTTCGCGGCGTACGCCGACGCACCAACACTGCGCGATGTTCGTGCAATTGATGGCGTAGAAGCAGGTACCACAAGAGCTTGGAAGTGGGTTCGCGCAGGCGGTTTGCTTGGCTCACCAATTCTCGGCGTGGTAGGGCTTTTCGCTGTCGCAGCCATCGGCATGGTCTTGTCGATGCATGAAATCGAAACCACGATCATGGTGCAACCTCCTGGCACGCTTACCGTTGCGCAGGTTATCTTGGGCTATCTGCACTTTAGCCGTCTTCAGGAAATGTCGGTCGCTGGTTTGTACTTGGTTGGCGGCGCAATCCTGGTTGCAGGGTTTGCATCATGGACGCTTGCGGTCATTTGGTGCCACGATCAAGCCAGGAGCGTGCGCACAAAACTAGACGGTTGAGCGAGTAAGGCTGAATTGGACGATTGCCGCTATACAACCACGTATCTTTCCCGTAGGTTGGCAACGGGTCATACCAGAATAGTTTATCTTCAATGAGGCAATCTCAACGCTCGCGTGCAACGGTTCGGGTACCTTACTAAAGACAATCTCCTGTAACGCATCCTTTGGTATTGGTTTCTGTACGATGCAGTGTCAGCACGCTCGCGCTGACGATCAAAGAGCTGGTTCTTGGCGCAAGCAATCTAGTTTGATAAAGCTTTGGCTGAACGTGGGCTGAGTTGAATCCGGCCTTGAGTTTGGGCGTTGTGTGTAGAGAAGGGTAACTGGTGTTTAAGCAGTTTGGCGGTCAAACTCGAATGCCGACGCCAATCAACCAAGCTCGCTCGCGCTCACGCGCAAACTCATGCGGCCTGATCGGCTTCGTGTTGACCGGCTACAAGTTTACCGGCTACAAGTTGACCGGCTACAAGTTGACCGGCTACATATTGACTAGCGTGCTCGGCGCAACCTTGCTCACCGGGTGCGACCGAGGACCAGTTTCAGGCCAACCATTTGTCCCCGTAGTTTCCTTCGGCGAAGTCGGCTCGCAACCTGGCCAATTCGCCAATCCACGCGGGCTCGACATCCTCAAAGCTCTACCGGCGACCGCTGACCAACTCGCGCTCCCCGAAGAGCTCTGGATCGTTGACAAGCTCGCCCGCATCCAACGCATCGACCCCGAGACCGGCGCTTCATTAGGCGGCTTTCGTACGCTCAAATGGGACATCGGCAGACCCACCGGCATCACCGCGTGGCGCTCGACCAATCTCATCTATGACCCGGCACTTAATGACCCGGCACTTAATGACCCGGCACTGAATAACTTCGATGCAAAGGCTTCGCCTCGTGGCGCACGAACGCTGCTATTTGTGCCCGACACGCATTACCACCGCGTACTTGTGTACGACGCGGAACAAGCAGTCGCCGCGAACAACGCAGGCACGGTTTCGCCCGAGCCGATCTTGCAATTTGGATCCTTTGGCACGGATGCCGGGCAATTTGTGTACCCAACGGATGTTGCGATTCTTACCGATGACGCGGGCGCGATCCGCCGACTTTACGTCAGCGAATATGGCGGGAACGATCGCATCTCGATTTACGAACCTAGACAAATCGAAGCCATCGCCACGGCTGCAAAATCGCCCGCCACCCTGATGAATGGGTTCACTTTTGTGCGTACCTTCGGGCGCTTTGGCGACGGCAGCGAACACGAAGCCTCAAAGATCGAGTTCAATCGCGCGCAAGCAGTCGTAGTGGACGCCGCTCGAGAAAGGCTCGTCGTCGCCGACGCCTGCAACCACAGGATCGGCGTCTTCACGCTCGAAGGCCAACTTGTTCGCTGGATCGGCGAATACGAACCTGGTGGCGATGCGGCCGCGGTCGCCAATGGTGACCTAGCTGCGGCGAATCAAGCGGCCAACAGCAACCAGTCTGATGATTCAAGTAAAGCCGGTTCGCGTGTTCGCCTTCGCTATCCCTACGGCGTCACCGTTCGAGGCGATGGCACCGCGATGGTCAGCGAGTTTGGCGCGTCTCGCATTCACTGGATCGATCTCGAAACAGGCTTATCCCTAGGTACCTTTGGCGTGCGCGGTTCCAAGCTTGGCGAAGTCATCGCGCCCTGGGCCGTCGGCTTTTCGCAAAGCGGCTCGCGCGTGCTCGTGCTCGACTCAGGTAACAACCGCGTGCAAGGCTTCGAGCTGGGCAACACGCCACGCAGGCGAATCGCGACCAATTTCGTGCCACAGATTGTCGTGCCGCAAGGTTCAACGCCTGACCCGTCAAACTCGCCAGCACAACCAAGCACGCCACCACAACCCGACAGCGGCAAGGCGGGTGCGACCCCATGACGCACTTGTTCCAAATGCCTTTCTTCTGCGTGCCTTTCTCCAGCGTGCTTCTTTCCCCTGTGCTTTCTTCGATCAACGTCGGACCGATGCAGTTTGAGACTCCTCTTTGGCTCTGGCTGATTCCTATCGGATGGGCCTTGTGCATCTTGATTGTTGTTTCACGCGGCGGCAACATGTCTGGCCTTGGCGCAGCGACACGATGGACCGCGCTCGCGGTACGACTGGTCGTGGTCGCACTAATCGCGATGGCGATGGCCGAACCCAATTGGCGGCGTGTCAGCAACGACGTTTCGGTCACGGTCGTCCTTGATGCGTCCGACTCTGTTCCGCTTATCCAGCAGCGCGGGCTCGACGCGTTTGTGAAAGAAGCCTCCGAAAGTGGTAAAGAGCGCGACGACCTGCTCGGGCTCATCACCGTTGCTCGACGCGCGTATGTTCAATCACTTCCCAGCCGACTCAAGTCCGGGCTCGAAGGCCAGCACACCGGCGCACCCGATGGCACCGACCTTGCTTCTGGCATCCGCCTAGCCATGGCGACCCAGCCCAAAGATGCTGCAACACGCATCCTTCTCGCCAGCGATGGCAACCAAACCGCTGGCAACCTTCTCGAAGCCGCCCAAGCCGCCAAGTCTCTTGGCATCCCTATCGATGTACTTCCTTTGCGATTCAAGTTCGACAGCGAAGTCTTGGTAGACCGTGTGGTTGCTCCTGGTTCGGCTCGCGAAGGCGAAACCCTTAGCGTGCGCGTCGTGCTTCAAGCCGTCAAGGCGACCCAAGGCCGCTTGGTCATGTCCATGAATGGCGAGCCGCTTGATCTTGATCCAGACTCGCCTCAGGTCGGCACGCGCGTCACCTTGCGTCAAGGGCTCAACGTCTTTACCGTTCCCATCAGCGCTCGCAAAAGCGGCCCGCAAAAGTTTGACGCGGTCTTTGAGCCCGATACCGAAGCAGGAACCGCCGTCGGCGACAGCAGGCCGGAGAACAACAAAGGGTCCGCTGTCACGTTTGTTACTGGCGAAGGTCGCGTGCTCATCATCACCGAACGCGACGAGGAATCCAAGCACATCCTCGCAGCACTTCGCGCCGCAAAGATCAATTGCGACGTCGTGACCGCGGCCAACGCGCCCGTCAGCCTCACCGAGTTCAACGCCTACGAAGCCGTTATCCTTCTCAACCAAGAGTCCTACGTCTTCACACAAAAACAACAAGAAGACCTGCGCCAATACATCCACGACAACGGCGGCGGCTTGCTCATGGTTGGCGGGCCCGAAACCTTTGGCGCTGGCGGATGGATCGGGAGCGCAATCGAAGAAACGCTACCTATTCGCCTCGACCCGCCACAGAAGCGCCAGATGCCTCGTGGTGCTCTCGCGCTGATCATGCACTCGGTTGAGATGCCCGAAGGCACGTTCTATGGAAAAAAAGTTTGTGAGTCTGCTGTCAACGCGCTCTCACGTCTTGACATCGTCGGCATCAATGAATTTGACTGGCAAAGAGGCGACACCTTCTGGGTTCATCCGCTCAAGCCTGTCGGCGATGGCACCGAGGTCAAGCGAGCGATCCAGCGGCTGACCTTTGGCGATATGCCCGATTTCACGCCTTCGATCCGCTTGACACTCAAAGGGCTCAAAGCCATCGACGCTGGCCAGAAGCACGTCATCATCATCAGCGATGGCGACCCCAGCCCGCCACCCGCGTCGTTGCTTGATGAATATCGCGCCAATCGAATCACCATCAGCACCGTCGGCGTCTTCCCGCACAGCGGGCTTGATACCAGCACGATGAAGTTCATGAGCGAGTACACCGGTGGCCGACATTACGAAGTCAATACGCAAGCGGCTCTGGCAAAAGTGCCCCAGATCTTCATCAAGGAAGCACAGACTATTCGCCGAAGCCTGATCTGGGAAGGCGATCCCTTTGTGCCGACGATGCAGTCGATCGGCGTGGACACCCTGCGCGGGATATCAAGCGTGCCTCCGATTCGTGGCTACGTCGTCGCCGCCGAACGCGAAGGACTCGCGCTGGTCACACTCAAAGGCAAAGAAGGAGACCCGATCCTCGCGCAGTGGCAGCATGGATTGGGCAAGGTCATCACGTTCACCAGCGACGCGACCACACGCTGGGCCGGGGCGTGGGTCAATTGGCCCGGTTTCAACGCCTTCTGGGAACAGCAAGTTCGCTGGGTGATGCGCCCTAGCTCAAACGCCAACGTGCGCGTAACCACGGAAAATAAGGGCGATCAAACCGTCATCACTGTCGATGCCCTAGATAGCAAAGGCGAACGACTCAACTTCGCGGCCTTCGAGGGAAGGCTTGCAAAGCCCGACGGCTCGGGCGAACAAATCACGCTTCGCCAGGTCGGCCCGGGTCGCTATCAGGCCGCGGTCAACACGCAAAACGCCGGAAGCTACGTCGTTGGGCTGCGCTACGCCGCGCGCGACGAAGGCCTCGAAGGTGGGTTGCTTCAAGGCTCGGCCCAAGCGGCGATTTCCAGGCCATTTGCCGATGAGTTCCGAACGCTCGAAGACAACACCGCTCTCTTGACGCAGGTCGCCGAGATGACCGGTGGGCGCGTGCTCTCGGGCGATGGTCGCAAAGATAAATTGTGGGATCGCACCGGGCTCGTCAAGCCTGTGTCGCTCACGCCGATCTGGCTGGTCGTAGCAGCGTTGGGCCTCTGGCTCTTTTTACTTGATGTGGGCGTGCGTCGCGTGCGAATTGATGTGCTGGAGATGGTGCGTTCGGTTTCGCGCGGGCTTGGTCGCGAGAAAGCCGTGGCAGCAACGCAGATGAGCTCGCTGCGTGAGGCGCGTGCGAGCGCGCAGCAACGTATCGCCGACCGTGCGGCCCGAGGAGGCAGTGCGAAGGCAGATACAAAGAGCGAATTCAAGAGCGAATCACCATCGGCTGTCGCGCCCGCATCACGCGAGACACGCAAAGAACAAGAACAAACCGCCAAGGCCAAATTTGAAGCCAGCCCCGAACAGATCAAGCGTGCGCAAATTGAATCGCCCATCGCAATGGGCGGCGCAGACGCAAGGCCGACCGACAACAGAACTGCATATGTGCCCGAAGTCAAGAAAGCCGTCGATGCGGCTGAAGGTATGAACCGCCTCCTCAAAGCCAAGCAAAAAGCTCGTGATGACATGGGTGAGGAAAAGAAGGGATAAGGCAAGGCATTCGGCATTTGGTTTGGTACTTCGGTTGAACTCTTCGATTTATCTCTCGTTCGTTTCTCGTGTGAAGGACTCTCATGGCAACCACCAACGCAGCGCCAGAAACTCCCGCAGAAGTCAAAGTTCAGTGCGAGCAATTCCGCACTCGCTTCCAACTACTCACCGCCGAGATCGGTAAGGTCGTCGTCGGGCACAAGCCCGTCGTCGAAGCCGTGCTCATCGCCCTCTTCGCAGGCGGCAACGTCTTGCTTGAAGGCGTCCCAGGCCTAGGCAAAACCCTCCTCGTCCGCTCGCTTGCGCAATCGCTGAGCCTGCCTTTCTCACGCATCCAGTTCACGCCCGACCTGATGCCCGCCGACGTCATCGGCACCAACATCGTCATGGAAGATCCCGACACCGGCCGACGCAAGTTTGAGTTTCAGCGTGGCCCGATCTTCGCCCAGATCGTCCTTGCCGACGAAATCAACCGCGCCACGCCCAAGACCCAGTCCGCTCTTCTTGAAGCCATGCAGGAACGCAGCGTCACCGTCGCTGGCATCAC
This sequence comes from Phycisphaerales bacterium, assembly GCA_038240875.1. Lineage (GTDB taxonomy): Bacteria > Planctomycetota > Phycisphaerae > Phycisphaerales > UBA1924 > JBBRGG01. The sequence continues at coordinate 10,741 of JBBRGG010000110.1, forward strand.
GCACATACTGCAAAAACCATTCCTGGTTCTCGCGACGCAAAACCCAATCGAGCAAGAAGGCACCTATCCACTCCCCGAAGCCCAGATGGACCGCTTCATCTTCAAGGTCGTCGTTGGCTATTCACAACTCGACGAGCTGATGACGATCCTTGATCGCACCACCAGTTCAGACAACGCGATCATCGAAAACGTCATGGATGGGCCGATGATTCTAGAAATGCAAAGACTGGTACGTGCAGTGGTCGTCGCTGATCACGTCAAGCAATACGCGGCGAGGCTCGCGATGGCCACACACCCCGGCGGGCCGTACGCCGCAGGCGGTCCCAGCGGTGTCACCAACAAATACATCCGCTGTGGCAGCTCCCCGCGTGGTGCCCAGGCCCTCATGCTTGGCGCCAAAGTTCGCGCGCTCATCGATGGTCGCTTCCACGCGAGCTTCAAAGACGTTCAGGCGATGGCCCTCTTGTGCCTGCGTCATCGCGTCATACTTAACTTTGAAGCCGAAGCCGACCGCGTCGATCCAGACGCAATCGTGACCCAGATCCTGCAAGCCACGCCCACCGAGCCGGTGAAGCTGGTGCCGGTCCAGGTATAAATCAAGATTGCACGCACACTTTGTACGATTGAATCAGCAACCAAACCCATCTGATTGCCAACACATCCGCCTCCCAAACTACGCACCAGACTGTACAAGATCACGCTCGCGCCTTCGTCTCGCACACACACCATCTCATAGCTTCGTACCCCAACTTGCCTTGATCCGCCATGCTCCGAACCACTGCGCAAAACATCCCCGCCAAGCTTGAGGA
>JBBRGG010000111.1:0-11488 GCA_038240875.1 Phycisphaerales bacterium
TCGCCAAAGACCGCGTCGATGAACTCACCAAAGTTTTTCGCGTCCTTGGCGGTCGCGACTTTGCCCTTGCCGTTCTGGGCACGGATCAATCCCGCCAAACACTCATACGCTGCGTCTGTAGGCAAGTACCGGATGTTGTTCTGGAATGGATAAGGCACCCATCGGTCCATCATTCGCACCCAGCTTTCGCGGTTGTTCAATGTGAACTCGGCGCCCATCAGCTTTTCAAAGCACAAGTCGTAATAGGCGTAATGGCTGAACATTACGTGCCCGCCTATGTCCCAGGTAAACCCTGCGGCGTCTTTAAAGCTGTGCGCCAGCCCGCCGACGTAGCCATGGCGGTCATACAAGACAAAGTTGGTGTAGCCCAGTTCTTTCAAGCGATAGCCGGCACCAAGCCCAGTTGGACCTGCACCCAAGATAACTACGCGAGGATCATTTGGGCTGCCTGGTTGCCACGCATCCCCGGCGGTGCGGGTCGCGCCTGAGATATGGGCATATTGCCTATTGGCGGGTACATTGGTAGGCAAATTAGATGGCAGGTTAGCGGGTTGGTTGTGGTTGTGAGCGTTGATCACTGTTCAAATCCTCTTCACGCGGCTGAAACGCACGGACAATCGCAATCAAAAAATCGGCGCGGGCTTTCGAGCCCAAACATCTCAAGTCGATCACACCGACAACGCTCATACGTCTAAAAGCCGCAGTACGAGTTTATGCGACCTGAGCTAGCGTCTGGTGCACGGCTAGACAAACGTGTTAAAGGTGGGTCCAACTCAACATAACATGCCTGCTGCGTGTAGGTATTAAGTAGCCACCCCCGCATTTCGACGTATATGAGCATGAAATGGGTTCTAGTACCTATACGGTACATTAACCCACTTGTTTAAGTATAAAATGTAAACGCTTACTTCCATTCCGGCGTGTGCTAAACGAAAAAAGCCACCTTTATCAGATACGCTGGTCATTCTGATGGTACATCTATGAGCATAAGTACCCATTCATCATGCAGCCAACACTTTTACTGGCGGCCTGTTTCAGGCTAGAAACAAGGTATTAATGCCGATACACGAGCAGAAGATGCCAGATTTTGCATTTAGCGTACTTTTGCTTACTTTCTTTGGTCTGCGGGGGCTTAATCAATGTTCGGCGCGATTTCAACCATACAAGACTCGGCAAGCAACACGTTTCAGTCGTTTCGAACACGAGGCGATCTTGCTCGTGCCGCACACCTCGCGGCGTTAGGGATGGATGGCATTTCAAGACTCCCCGCAGTGGGCACGCTTGATTGGTGCCAACAGGCTGCAGCGGGCATTTCGCTGATCCACCCCAAAGGAAGTGTTGCCGTGACGCTTGTTCGAACTGGGCAAGATCGGTCGAGCGAATCTGCCTTTGTGCCAATGAACAGCATGAGGCCCGCGACTGCCAATCACCAGATGGCCAATCACGAGGCAGCAAATCACGAGGCAGCCAACTACCAAACAATGGGCGTGCGCGATTATTCTTCTGCAAACACCTTCAAGCCAACATTGATCAAAAGCGAGCTTGCAAACGAACCCGCCAAGGACTTCTCAAATGCAGAGGCTTATTCGGGCATTTATCCAGACAACTACTCTGTAGCCATCTCGGGGATCATCGCCGCTGGAATTGCAATTGGAGGCGAACTGGCGGTTTCGCGTCAATTTCTTTCATCGCACGTAGCTCGATTGGCACAAGAAGTTCGCGCGCACGTCGAAGGGTTCATTGGCTCGTACATCCCTACACAACCAACTCTGACGACCGATTTCACGCAGCGTGCGGTCGCCGCCTTTGCATCTATCCAGCCGCGTTCCGAGGTTGTTTTGTCCGCCTCTCCGCTGGATGTTGGGACGCGAGATCGATGGATCATCACGATGCTGGCACACGCGCCGACAACGGTCCAGCCTGCGGATTCTGGTGCACTGCGAGCCGCCTTAGACGCTGTCACCGACGTGTTATCACGCAAAGCCGCAGTTGCGCTTGGCTCTGATATGGATCAGTGGCTCTCGGCACGCGAGCAAGCCGTTCTAGAAAGGCTTATTCTGGGCCGCAACGTCAAAGAAATCGCAACCGAGTTTGCCCGAAGCCCGCACACGATCCACGATCATGTGAAAAGTCTACACAGAAAGCTGCACGCGACCAGCCGAGGCGAATTGATCGCGACGGCTCTGGGCCTGATCGATCACCGCGGCCGCGTCCCATCGCGTACTCGCGCGAGCAGGTCGGCGTAAGCGATTCTCAACTCGGAAGCAATCGCGGGCTCTTTGGTGCTATGCCATTCTCCGCCATAGAGTAGTTGCATGAGCCAACGGGCCGATGCATTTGCGTCCACTGACTCTCTGTCGCCGATCCGGTCGCGCGAATCGATATCACACAGTTCTTCTTTAGAACCAATCGGGCTCGCGCCGGAGCCTCACGCAAACCCTAGCCAAAGCTTAAACCAAAGCCTAGATCAAGCTTCGCACGCCGAAAGGCCTTGGGGGCGTCGCTCGCTTGCCGAGCGGCTCGCGTGGGCGGCGAACTTTCGCCGAGCAATAGCCAGGCACCAAGACGAACTATCTGCGTGCATGCTCGCCGACGTTGGCAAGCCCAGATACGAAGCAATCCTCGCCGAGATTCTGCCCTTGATAACCGCGATCAAATGGCTCGAACGCAAAGCCCCGGGCATACTCGGCACACGCTGGCTATCTGGCGCGCCGTGGTGGATGCGGTCGTGCAGAGCAAGGGTCATGCGCGAGCCCTTGGGCCGCGTCGCAATCATCGCGACATGGAATTATCCTGTTCAATTATTGGGTATCCAGCTTGCCCAAGCCTTGGTCGCGGGAAACGAGGTCATCGTCAAGCCCAGTGAACGCAGCAGCACGACCCAGGCTCTGTTGCTTGATCTCGCCGAGGGTGCGGGCCTACCCAAAGGCGTCCTCGAACGCGCCCCGGCAACGCGCGACGCGGGTAAAGCACTGCTGACCAGCGCGCACTTTGATCATTTGGTGTTCACAGGTTCGACCGCCGTGGGCCTTGAAGTAGCCCGGGCGTTGGCGACGACGCTAACGCCAGCGACGCTCGAACTTTCCGGACGCGATTCGGCGTTTGTATTAAAAGACGCCGACCCCAAGCACGCCGCTCGCTCGTTGTGGGGCGCGATGACTATGAACGCTGGGCAAACGTGCATGGGCCCGCGCCGCGCGCTCGTGCACGAAGACGTGTACGTCGCTTTTTGTGCCGAACTTGAACGCTTGGCGAAAAAAGCCCGGCCTCGTGCGCTCATCGACGAAGCGGCGGCGAAGTTGTGTTATGACCTGTGCGACAAAGCACTAGCCATGGGCGCACGCGACGCTGGAGGCGGCTTGGTCGCCCCGCAAGGTAGCTCGTGGCGGCCTAGTGCAATGCTCGATTGTCCGGCGATTGCCGACCTTGTCGAAGGCAGGCATTTCGGCCCGGCGATCGCCGTCGTGCGCGTAGATTCGCTTGCTCGCGCCCTTGAAATTCATCACGCCTGTGACCAGCATCTGGCGACAAGTATTTTCACACGCGAGCCAAAGAAGGTGCGATCGCTCGCCGTGCTCTTGGGCTCGGGCGTGGTCACGATCAACGATTGCATCGTGCCAACGTCGCACCCTGCGGTATCAATCGCGGGCGTCGGGCAAAGTGGCGTGGGCATTTCGCGTGGTGAACAAGGCTTGCTCTCGATGACAAGGCCTTTGTTCATTACGCGAGGCCCGGGCGTGGCGAAACGCAGCATCAAGCCGCCACCAAAGTTTGTCCTCGCGGCGTTGACGCGCTTCGTGCGCTTCTGGTATGGCCGCGGCGGGGGGAAGTAGGTTGTTACCGTTGCCAGAAAATCTCTCCCAGCCAAACCAAACGCGTACACTTGAACCCGTTTAGCGGTGAGATCGTGCCAATTTGGTCGTGGTGTTGGAGTGAAGCTCGACGATTCGAGCTCGCCACGTTTGTAGTGTGGGCTTATTTGAGGTATTGTCACGCCAATTGTTGAACAATGGCGGAATGATCCTGTGTATGCTCGAACGCGATGACCCGGCGAGGCAGCTTTCGTCAGCCAGCTTTCGCCAGTTAGCTTTCGCCAGTTAGCTTTCTCAAGCAAGCTTTCTTTAGCCAGATTTCTCTAGTTTCATTTCGCCAAACTCGTTTCGCCAGCTTAATTTGCCAGTTTGAATTTGCCACTTTCAGTCACGATGCCGAACATGCCTACGACGTTACGACCCGCAACCCAACCCGCAGCCTGCGATGCACGCCAGATAGGCTTAAGCAAGAACGGCTTGAGCAAGAACGGCTTCAGTAATAACAGCGGGGTTCAAAGCCTCGTGTCAACGATTGCGCATCGGCTGACCCGCGAACTCGTGCAGCATGCTGGCCGAGCGATCTCGGTCTGTCTTGGCGCGTATGCCCTGCTCGCTTCTACAAATAGCATCACCGCGCCCGCAGCTGTGGCTCAACCTGTAGTCGATGGCAACCGTCTAGGAGTCGCCGGGGAACCCGATGTTTCGCCCGAGCTTGCCGCGTTTGAATCGCGCCCCGTGCGCGACGTGCTCGTCCGCCCTATCGAAGGCACGCGTGAGATCGATTCAGAAACCATGGGCCAGGCTCGCAACGCAATCCGCCTCGCAGTGGGCGCGCCCTATTCCAACGCCTCGACCGCTGGCGACGTTACCCGACTCACGCGCTTGGGCCGGTTCCAACGCGTTGACGCGCGCGTCCAGCTCATGGACGATGGCTCGGTGACGGTCTTCTATGAAGTCGCGATGCAGCCCTTGATTACCGCCGTGCAAAGCGTTGGTAACCGCGTCTTCAAAGACGCCGAGATCACCAGCGAGATCGAAATCCTTATCGGCACGCCCATTGATCGCACGCAGCTTGACCGAGCCTCGCGCCGCATCGAAGCCCGCTACCAAGGAGAAGGCTACTTCAACGCTGGCGTTTCTATCGATGAAAAGTCTCTCGAAGATGGTATAGTCATCTTCCGCGTCCGTGAAGGCGAGAGCACCAAAGTCACGAGTGTGCGCTTTGAAGGGAACCAAAGCTTCACCAATGGCCAGCTTGAGAGCGCGATCGAAACGCAGACTTCCTGGCTTCTTTCTTCCAAGCCGCTGCGTACGGAAATTGTTGACAACGACGTGGCGAGCCTGGGCGCGTTTTATCGCGACCGTGGCTATCTCGACGTTCGGGTTGATCGTGTCATCACGCCCAGCCCCGATGGCACCGAAGCCATCGTTTCCTTTATCATCGACGAAGGCCAAGCTTACACGCTTCGCTCGGCCAAGGTTATCTTCGTCGATGGCGATCCTGGCCCCGAAGGCTCCGGCCCCGAAAGCCGCGTCGGCGTTTTTACCGTCGCACAGATCGAGGGTTTGCTTGTTGCCAAGCCGGGCGACCTTTACAGCGAGGCAAAGCTTCGCCGAAGCGTCTCCGCGATTGAAGCCGCGTATGGCGCGCTCGGATACGCCGACGTACGCGTGCAACGCCGCGAGCTGCGCGATGGCACCAAGCCCGAGGTTGATTCGCTCATCATCATCCGCCAGGGCCAGCCCTTTCGCCTGGGCGAAGTGATCATCCAAGGCAATTCACACACGCAAGACAAGGTCGTCCGCCGAATCTTGCGAGGCATGGAGCCCGACCGCCCCCTCAACCCGTCGCAGGTCAAAGCCAGCGAAGGCTTGCTTTCGCGCTCGGGCCTCTTTGGTCAAGGCAATGAAGGGAAGCCCGGCGAGCCCGCCGCGATCACGATTCAAGACGAAGACCCTAACAACCCAGGGTACCGAGACGTTGTTGTTCGCGTTTCTGAAACCAACACGGGCTCGTTCAACCTTGGCGGTGCAGCGGGCAGCGATACGGGCCTGGTCGCCCGCATCAGCCTTAACCAAGGCAACTTCGACATCGCCGACGCTCCGGACTCCTGGGACGAGTTCTTGTCGGGCGAAAGCTTTAAGGGTGCGGGCCAGCAATTCGGTATAACATTGGCCCCTGGCGACCGCGTCAGCCTGTATTCCATTTCCCTGAGCGAACCAAATATCTTTGACTCGAACTATTCACTTGGCGGGGCCGCGAGCTATCGCACCCGCGATTACGACGAGTACGACGAAGCTCGCTATGGCGCGACGATGACCCTGGGCCGACGACTAGGTGATCGCTGGCGCTTCAGCGTTCCTGTCGGCGTTGAAACAATCGAGCTCACCAGCATCAGGTCCGACTCGCCCGTTGATTACTTCGACGTGAACGAGCAACGCCTCTACTTCACCTTCGGCGCCAAGCTCACTCGGCAAACCCTCGACGCACAGGTCAACCCAGGCAGCGGCTCCATCACCGAGTTCTCCATCGAGCAGTTCATCGGGGACACCACATTCGTCAAACTCAACGCCGAATACCAACGTTTCTTCACTCTTCATGAAGACACGCTCAACCGCAAGACCACACTCGAACTCAAAACCCGCATTAGCTACATCCCTCAGGATGACGAAGAAGTCCCTTTCTACGAACGGTACTACCAGGGCGGCCGCTCCTTCCGTGGCTTTAAACTGCGCACCATCAGCCCCAAAGGCATCCGCAACGACAATGGCCAGATCGGCGACGACCCCGTCGGCGGCCAGTTCCTCTTCTTCCTAGGTGCTGAGGTCAAGCAGCCGCTGTACGACGAATTTCTCGCGGGCGTTGTCTTTATCGATTCGGGCACCACGAACAAAGACATCGGCCTAGATCCCTATCGCGTGTCGGTCGGAGCGGGCCTTCGCATCGTTCTTCCCTTTCTTGGCCAAGCACCAATCGCCTTTGACTTCGGCATTCCTGTCCTCAAAGACGATGGCGACCGCGAACAGATCTTCAGCTTCTCGTTAGACGTGCCCTTTAACTAATGCGAATCACGCATGACAATCAGCCATTTTTTGGTGCGTCAACTCTTCAAGAAGCGGCTTTAGCTTTAGTTTCTCTCTTTGCGTTCAGCTGCAATTCATTTACAAATTTTGCGCAAAACCTTACACCTAATTCAAGGTAACTACTCTTTCGCCTACAAAATATACTTATCGATTTCGAGGTAATCTTGTAAATAAGTGCAATCTTCCTTTATGCTTATCTTACGCTGCGCTAGTTCGCATGGGCATGCAAGGCTCGATTGTTCCGAAGGTGATATACCTTGGTGGCGGCGAATGTGTTTGTCGCTCGCAAAGTAAACTCAAGAAGTTTTACATGGCCGACCTTGTCGACTCTCGCGCCGCCTTGTTCCGCACGCTCAGCCTTGTTTGCTTTGTCTGTGGCTTTCTTTTGATCGCCGCATCGATCATTGCGTGGATCTTCTTCAAGACCGAAGACTTCGCCCATGGCGAACGCTTTGGGATCTTCGCAGAGCTATGGGCTCCCACCTTCTTTATCCTCTCCGACCACTTCCGCCACTAACGCTGGGAGCTGATTCTGTCAATTGTCGAGCCGACGCTCAGCACAGGGGCCCTCGCGCACACCCGGGCCCTCGCGTACATCCGGGTCGAATCCGACTCGTAGCTTGTCACGAACCCGTAAATACACCTGTGAGCAAGGATCGCCCGTCACCTGCGTGCTGTCCCCCCGGCCTTTATCCGCGCGTACATAGCATTTGTTCGCTAAATTATCTTTCCTTTCCTTGGAAATGCGGTACTGTAATCATCCACTGACTGCGTTCACACTATTGAGTCAATTGATCAAATCTCCCTGACAGGAATCGAGCCAGCGCGCGTCATTGCTGATTAGCCGCTACGAATTACCGGCTGCCTTGAGCGCACTCTCCTGGAGCACAAGCCCTCGAGATTTCATGTTCCACTATCGCATGCCACCGGTGTGGCGGCGCATGTCGTAAGGAGTTCTTGAATGTCCCAGCCCATTGGCCGAGTGTTTGGATTGTCTAACGCCAGCATCGTTGCCGCCGCCCTTCTCGCCTTTGTCGCGGGAACCACCTCACCCGTTCTGGCACAAGAAACCGCCCCCGTGGTCGAAGAAGAAGGCCCAAAGCTCAAACCCTTCGCCGAAGTCTCCAAGGGTTATGATAAAATCGCTGGCGCTAAAGAGGGTTCCCTCTACAACCTCTGGTCACGCAAGCGCGATGGCTCGCTTCTCGCCGAGCTTCCCCGGGGCTGGGAAGGCCAGCGTCACTTTGTCGCCCTCACTCTTGCCAGCGGCGACACGTATGCGGGCCTGCAATCTGGCGACCTGTACGTCTACTGGCGAAAGGTAGACAATCGCATGGTCCTAATGACACCAGAGGTCGAAACACGCGCGACCGAAGAGCAGGAAATCAAGGCGAGCGTTCGCCGACTCTTCACCGATCGCGTCATCCTTGATGTCCCCATTGTCACGACGGGCCCATCTGGTCAGCCTGTGATCGAGCTCAAGGACCTGCTTGCGGGCCGCACTCGCGAGTTCTTTGGCACCGCTGGCAACGCGCGCCTTGCCACCCTCAAAAGCGCCAAGGCGTTCCCCGAGAACATCGAAATCTCCTACGAAATGCCCGGCGAAGGCGGCCGCCTGCAAGAGTTCCACTACTCCATCAGCCGCATCCCCGACAGCAATGGCTACAAGCCTCGCCTTGCCGACGAACGCGTTGGCTACTTCACTACGACCTTCCGCGATCTCTCCCAATTCCAGGAAGAAAAGAAATGGGTCCGCTACATCAATCGCTGGAATCTCGAAAAGCGTGATCCCAAGCTTCGCCTTTCTCCCCCCAAAGAACCTGTCATCTTTTACATCGAGAGTACCGTTCCCGTGCGCTATCGCCGCGCCGTCCGCGATGGCGTCCTTGTGTGGAATAAGGCCTTCGAAAAGGTCGGCATTTCCGATGCCATTGAAGTTCGCCAGCAGGACGAATCCTCCGGCGCGTACATGGAACTTGACCCCGAAGACGTTCGCTACAACTTCGTGCGCTGGCTGGCCAACGACATCGGCACCGCTATCGGGCCTTCGCGCGTTCACCCGCTGACCGGACAAATTCTCGATGCGGACATCATCCTCACCGATGGCTGGATCCGCCACTTCTGGATCCAGTTCAACGACGTTCTCCCCGAGGTCGCCATGGAAGGGTTCAGCCCAGAAACTCTTGCCTGGCTCGATACACGTCCGCAGTGGGATCCACGCATCCGTTTGGCTGACCCAGCCAAGCGCGATTACCTCATGGCGGTTCGCGCTCGTCGCGGCGTGGTCGCCTATGGCGGGCACGCCCTTGCGATGCGCGACCCCTCTCTCCCCCACAACGACCAGCAAGGCGTTCTACTTTCTGGTCGCGAAGGCGATGGGCTCATCGGTCGCGTCAGCCAGGTCAATGGCATGTGCGCCGCCTCCATGGGAAAAGCCTTCGACATGTCCATGATGCGCCTCGCTCTTGATATGTTCACCGAAGAAGAACTTGCGAAGCTCGCGCCCGCCAATCTCCAGGCCGACGACGAACCCGTGGTTGCCGATGAACCTACAGGCACCGATACCAAAAAGGACGACAAGAAGGACGCCGACAAAAAAGACGGGAAAGACGAGCCTAAAGAAAAGGCCAAGCCCAAGTACGACACCCTCGATGGCATCCCCGACTGGTTCGTCGGCCCGCTTCTCACCGACCTGACCGCCCACGAAGTCGGCCACACCCTGGGCCTGCGCCACAACTTCAAGGCTTCCTCCATCTACGACTTCGACCAGATCAATTCCGACGAAATCAAGGGTAAAAAAGCCTTCACCGGCTCGGTCATGGACTACAACCCAGTCAACATGGTCGTCGACAATGGCAAGCCCAGGGGCGACTTTGGCATGGTCGACCTGGGCGCGTATGACTACTGGGCCATCGAATATGGCTACACCTCAGGCAGTACCGACGCCGTTCTCAAGCGCGTCGCCGAACCCGAACTTGTTTACGGTACCGACGAAGACGTCGGCCTGGGCGACCCTCTCGCTCGCCGCTATGACTTCGCAAAGAACCCTCTCGATTACGCCAAGAGCCAGATCGAATTAGCAAAGTGGCACCGCAGCCGCCTACTCGATACGTTCGTCAAAGATGGCCAGTCATGGTCTCGCGCTCGCCGCGGCTACACCATCACCTTGGGCATGCAGGTTCGCTCCCTCTCCATGATGGCCAATTGGGTCGGCGGTGCGTTCGTCAACCGTGATCGCAAGGGCGATCCCAACGGCCGAGACCCAATCGTCGTCGTTCCCGCTGTTCAACAGCGTGAAGCTCTTCGCTGGGTCATTGACAACAGCTTCTACGACGAAGCCTTCGGGCTCACGCCAGAGCTTCTCCAGAAAATGACCGTTGATCGCTGGCTCGACGCCGGCGGCTTTCGCGAAGGTATGGAAGAAGCGCCCTGGTCTGTCCACGATCGTATCGGTGGCATCCAAGGCAGCGTCCTCACCATGCTCATGAACCCCACCACCCTTCGCCGCGTCTACGACAACGAATACCGCGTTCTTTCTGATCAAGACGCCGTTACCCTGCCCGAAGTCATGGACACGATTACCACGGCGATCTGGTCCGAAATTACCAAGGGTCCACGCGATAAGTTCACCGATCGCAAGCCCATGATCTCCAGCCTTCGCCGAAACCTCCAGTCCGAGCACCTCGAACGCCTTATCGATATCCGTTTCCCCGGTGCCGTCCGTGGCGAAGCAGGCAAGTCCATCGCCACTCTTGCCGCCAGCCAACTTCGCTTCATCGACGAGAAGATCAAGGCAATCCTTGATGGTGGCTCGGCGGGCAACCTAGACGCCTACACCAAGGCTCATCTCGCCGAGGCTCGCGTTCGAATCGAGAAGGCTCTCGATGCCGACTACGTCATCAATGCCAACAACGGCGGCGGTTTCTTCCCCTTCGGCATGCCCGCCACCGATGGCTCAAACCTTCGCGGCTATCGCGCTACCTGGAACGAAAAGCCTTCGGTCGTCCAGCCGAACACACCCGCTCCAAACGGTCAGGGCGCTCCCGAAATGCCATGATCCATTCAGGTCCTATGTAATTGGCCTTTGCAGATTCAATCGACATCGCGGCTCGCTCATGAGTTAATCAATTAGCCCAGAAGCCAGCCAGTAAATTGGCTAAACGAGAGGTGGTGCCAAAGGGCATCGCCTCTTTTTCCTTTTTTTGCAATCTCAATTGGACTTGAACAAACAGGGTGTCGAATTGCTCGGGTTTACTTCTGGCGAACGTCTGTGCACATTTACACCAACCAACGGCGTGAGTCACGCCCAATCTTGGTGGTAGATATTTTTACGCGAATCCGTACAAGGACTCAGAGCAAGGCCTCGCACAGCATTTGTTTCCACACACTATCCACAACTCGTTTTCACGCCATGTTTAATAAGATTTTTCGGCACCTTTCCTCATTCCGTGCGAATAACCATTGGTACATGGTGTTGAACATACAGCCTTGCTTACCGGTCTGTACGCCAAAAGCTCGATGGCCTAATTCTCTGAGTTGTTCTACTGAATTCTTCGCTGGTATGACCCGGTCTTATCTGACTGATCGTCAAT